>NC_007948.1:1907142-2225000 GCF_000013865.1 Polaromonas sp. JS666 | reverse complement strand
AAGCGGCGTGCTGTTTGCCTGGCTGGGTGACGAGGGCAGCACACCCCCGCCCTTCCCGGCGTTTGACTGCTTTGCCGCACCGGCCACCCACAGCTTTGCCTTCAAGGGCCTGTGGAACGCCAACTGGCTGCAGGCCTTTGAAGTAGGCATTGACCCGGCGCATCCCTCCTTCCTGCACCGTTTTCTGCAGGACGAGCCGCTGGACGAGATCGGCCAGAACGCAGCGGGCAAACAGTTCCGCAGTGCGAGCGCCGGCGCCATGGATGGCGAGCAATGGCCGATGACGCGCATCATGCGCGAATTTGCGCAGCCCGACATCAGCTTTGAAACCAGACCGTGGGGCATGCAGCTCACCGCGTTGCGGCCCATGACCGACAAGCTGACCCATGTGCGCGTGACCCAGGCCATCTTCCCGGCCACCTTTGTGATTCCGCTGTCGGAAACCATGACGATCACGCAGATGCACCTGCCCGTGGACGACACGCATACCTACTGGTATTCCTTCTTCACCAGCTTTGCCGGGCCGCTGGACAAGGAGAGCATGCGCGCGCAGCGCCAGCAGTTCATCTCGCTACCCGACTACATCCCCAAGGCCGGCAGCCATAACCGGTGGGGCTTTGATGCCGAGGAACAGTTGAGCCAGACCTATCTGGGCATGGGCGAGGACGATATCAACGTGCATGACCAGTGGGCCGTGGAAAGCATGGGCCCGATTGCCGACCGCACGCGCGAGCACCTGGGCACCACCGACAAGGTCATCATGGTCAACCGGCGGGTGCTGATCAAGGCCATCGCCACGGTGCAGGCCGGCGGTGTTGCGCCGGGTATCGCCGACGCAGCACAGGCCGCAGCCATGACCGGGCCGGACACGGTGGACGGCATTGCACCAGCCGGTGCGTGGCCCGACTGGTGGCGCGAGCAGGTGCGGACCAAGCGTGACGGTGCGCCTTGGACGGGCAGCCCTCACCCCAACCCTCTCCCAGAGGGAGAGGGAGCCAAGATTCCTGCTTTCATTCCCTCTCCCTCTGGGAGCAGGCTGGGGTGAGGGCCGTGCCCACCTTCGCGCAGCTCTGCGGAATCCGCGATGCCGCACGCCAGCAAGCGCTGGAACACACCTCCGGGCTGATCACTGCCAGCGACCTGGAGCTGGTGCGTTTTGCGTGGTGCGACCTGCACGGTGTCACACGCGGTAAAACCCTGGTGGCCGGCGCCGCCGCAAAGGCCATGCAGGAAGGCGTGGGCCTGGTCAGCACCCTGGTCCTCAAGGACACCTCGGACCGCAGCACGGCATTCAAAGTATTCGAGCGTGGCGGCCCCGCCGGGTTGCCGGGCTTCGAGTTCGCCAGCAACCTGCTGCTGCTGGCCGACCCGTCAAGCTTTCGGCAACTGCCCTGGACGCCCGCCACCGGCTGGGTTCAGGGCCAGCTCTGGTTTCAAAACGGCCAGCCGGTGGAGCTGGACACGCGCCGCGTGCTGCAGCAGGCGCTCGCCGGCCTGGCGCGGGCCGGCTACGGCATGAAGTGCGGGCTCGAAGTCGAATTCCACATTTACAAGATCACCGAGGAAGGCACCCGGGACCAGCTGGACCCCAACCAGGCCGGCTGGCCCGGTTTGCCGCCGCAGGTCAGCCTGGTTCACCCGGGCTACAACATGCTGACCGAGGGCTGGTACGACCTGGCCGAAGAGCCCTTGCGCATCGTGCAGCACACGGCGCAGGCGCTGGGCCTGCCCTTGCTGTCGCTCGAGATCGAGTTGGGCCCCAGCCAGGTGGAAGCAGTGTTCGAAGCCACCGACGCGCTGACAGCTGCCGACAACATGGTGCTGTTTCGCAATGCGGTCAAGCAGGCGCTGCGCCGGGCGGGCTACCACGCCAGCTTCATGTGCCGCCCGCCGTTTGCCAACATCATGTCCAGCGGCTGGCACCTGCACCAGTCGCTGGTCGACAGTGAAACCGGCCGCAATGTGTTTCAGCGCGAAGCGCCGGCCCCGGGCAGCACGGCAGCCGATGCCCGGCACACGCTGTCGGAGACGGGCGAGCACTACCTGGCCGGCCTGCTGGCGCATGCGCGTGGCATGGCCGTGTTCTGCACGCCCACCATCAACGGCTTTGGCCGCTACCGCCCGAATGCGCTGGCGCCGCAGGCTGTGCTCTGGGGCCGCGACAACCGCGGCGCCATGCTGCGTGTGGTGGGCCAGTGCGGTGACGGCGCCACGCGCATTGAAAACCGCATCGGCGAGCCCGCCGCCAACCCCTACCTGTACCTGGCCTCGCAGATTCATGCCGGGCTCGACGGCATCACGCGCCGGCTGAAGGCGCCGCCCGCCACCGATGCACCCTATGGGGCTAGCGGCACCCTGCTGCCCACCAGCCTGGGCGAAGCGCTGGAGGCCCTGCAAACGGACCCGATTCTGGTCAAGGCCTTTGGCAGCGCCTTTGTCGACTACCTCGTGCGCGTCAAGCGGTCCGAGCTGGACCGCTATGCGCAAGCTGAAGACAAGGACGACTGGCAGCGCCGTGAATATTTCAGCCGGATTTGAACGCCTTCTTCAACACTTCATGATTACCATTAACTTCATAGCTTCCGACGGACAACTGACAGGGGCTACAGCCCAAACGGGCAAGAGCCTGATGCAGGCCGCCCTGGCCGCGGGTATCGAGGGAATTGCCGCCGACTGTGGCGGGCTGATGACCTGCGCTACCTGCCATGTCCACGTGCACGAGCCCTTTGCCACCCGGTTGCCACCACCCGATGACGAAGAACTGGCCATGCTGGCTTTTACCGCCACACCCAGCCGGCCCAACAGCCGCCTGAGCTGCCAGATCAAACTCACCGACGCGCTCAACGGTTTGACGGTAGAGTTACCGATCACCCAGTATTAATTCAAGTGCCACAAAAACAGGACTTTTCATGATTCTCGAACTCGCCGACATCCGTATCCATCCCGGCCAGCAAGCCGCTTTTGACGAAGCCATCCAGCGCGGCCTGACCACCGTCATCCAGAACGCCAAAGGTTTTCAGGGTTTCAAAGTCAACAAAGGCATTGAGAGCCCAGAGCGCTACATCCTCCAAATCTTCTGGGAGACGCTGGAAAATCACACCGTCGACTTCCGCCAGTCCCCGGCCTTTGCCGACTGGCGTGCCATTGTCGGGCCGTTTTTTGCCGGCCCGCCCACCGTGGAGCATTTCGACCTGCTGGCCAAATCGGCCTGAGCCAACCGTTCGACCAAAAAAAGCGGGGTTGTTCTGCCCCGCTTTTCTTTGTCTTTCTTATTTACTGCCTTCAGAATGCCATCATTGAGATGCCATCATTGCCTGGCAGCTTTTTCGTGCCCGGCGATCATCTTGCCGAGCAGCGCGCCCAGTTGTGCCCGCTCGTCAGGATCCAGTGGGCCCACAATGCGCTGCTGGGCCCGGTTCACCGCGCGTTTCATCTGCAGCGCAACCTTCTCCCCTTCGGGCGTGATCCACAGCAGTTTGCGGCGCCTGTCGCCCGGATCCGCCTCGCGCTTGACCCAGCCTTTGGCTTCAAGCCGCCCGATCACCGAGCCAAAAGTGGCCGGGTCGAACGCCACCCGCCCTGACAGCGTGATCTGATCTTCGCCAGGGTCATCCATCAGCGCGTTCAGGATGGCAAACTGCACCGGCGTCGCGTCAAAACCCGCCGTCTCCTCCATGAAGATCGCCACTGCAAGTTGTTGTGCCCGGCGAATGAGGTGCCCCGGGGCGTCGCTGAAATCAAAGCTTTTTGCCATGTGCGGAGTTTAAACGTTCAGGGTAAATACCAAGTCGATAAATGATATGTATACTTATCATTTAGGGGCGCCCTGGTATTTCCCGGGCTATTCCCGAACCTCTCCCGAACCCTTCCCGATTTTCATCCTGTAAAAATCATGGCACAAACATCTCCCCTCATCATCTCGGGCGGCGGCATCGGCGGCCTGGCGGCGGCGCTGGTGCTGGCGCAGGATGGCCACCCCGTCACCGTGCTGGAGCAAGCCGCCGCGTTCGGCGAAATCGGTGCCGGCATCCAGCTCGGTCCCAACATCTTCCGGATGTTTGACTACCTGGGTTTGACCGAAGTCGTCAACCGCGTGGCATTTTTCCCGGCGGGCCTGGGCATGAACGATGTGCGCACCGGCGAGAAGGTCATTCGCGTGGCGCTGGGCGACATGGCCCGGGCCGCCTATGGCTTTCCGTATGGCGTGATTTACCGCGCTGACCTGCACCAGGTGTTTCTGGATGCCTGCCGGGCGCAGCCCCATGTGACCCTGCGCACCCATGCCAAGGTCGAGTCCTTCGACCAGTCCGAAGGGGGTGTCAGCGTGCGCCTGGCCGATGGCGAAACCGTGCACGGCAGCGCATTGATTGGCGCCGACGGCCTCTGGAGCAGGATACGGGAAGTCGTTGTGGGTGACGGCAAGCCGCGCGTGTCGGGCCACATCGCCTACCGCGCGGTGCTCAAGCGCGAAGACGTGCCTGCCCATTTGTGGAGTGACGACGTGCTGCTGTGGGGCGGCGAAAAAACCCACCTGGTGCATTACCCGCTTCGCCGGGGCGAGCTGTTCAACCTGGTGGCGGTGTTCCACAGCAACAAGTACGACGAAGGCTGGAACACCTTTGGCGACACGGCCGAGCTGAACGAGCGTTTTGCCGAGGCCTGCCCGCAGGTCAGGGAACTGCTGGGCAAGATCGAAACCTGGAAGATGTGGGTGTTGTGCGACCGTGAACCCGTGAAGAACTGGACCGACCGGCGCGTGACGCTGCTCGGCGATGCGGCCCACCCCATGCTGCAATACCTGGCCCAGGGCGCCGGCCAGGCGATCGAAGATGCCGTGGTGCTGCGCGAAGCATTGCGCTTTACCCGCGGCGACATCCAGAAGGCCTTTTTGAAGTACCAGCAGGCCCGCTACCTGCGCACCGGCCGGGTGCAGCTCACAGCCCGCTTTTATGGTGACATTTACCATGCGGCGGGGGTACAGCGCGAGCTGCGCAACCAGTTGTTCCAGAGCGGAACGGAGAGCGCCGGTTTTGCCGGGTTGAAGTGGATGTACGACGGAATCGAGCCGTCAAAACTGTTCCAATGAAAGTTTTACAGCTTCCGGAGAATCCCATGAAAACGCTTGCCGCGCTCTCCAACGCCGCCATCCGCGCTACACTTTTGATAGCCGCCTGCACCATTCCCGCCTGGGTTGGAGCACAAAATAGCTCAAAAAAAGCAGAGATTGCCAACCCCTGGCCAACCCGGCCGGTCCGTATTCTGGTCGGTTTTCCCGGTGGTTCGACGCCCGACATGGCCGCGCGCACCCTTGCCGAGCCCTTGGCCAAAGCATTGGGCCAGCCAGTCGTTGTTGAAAACAAGCCCGGCGCTTCCGGCAACATTGCCGCCGACCAGGTGGCCAAGGCCACCGACGACCATACGCTGGGAGTCGTCATCAACGGCAACCTGACCTCGGCCAAGCTGCTGTACCCCAAGCTGCCCTACGACCCGGCCAAAGACTTTGCCCCCATCTCGCTGCTGACCACCGCGCCGCTGGTGTTGGTGGCGCCGGCCGGCCAGCCTGGTGGGGCCGCGTTCTTCACAGCCGCCCGCGAGGGTGGCGGGCAGTGGAACTACGGCTCGGTGGGTAACGGCTCGGTCGCCCATCTGGGCATGGAACTGCTCAAAAGCCGCGCGCCGGGCGTGCTGCCGGTGCATGTGCCGTTTCCGGGCAACCCGCAGGTGGTGACCGCCATGCTGGGCGGGCAGATCCAGATGGCGCTGATCCCGCCGGGTGTGGCCATGCCGCATGTGCGTTCCGGCAAGCTCAGGGCCATTGGTCTGGCGGGTGGGCGCTCCTCGCTGGTGCCCGACGTGCCACCGCTCTCGGAGGCAGGCTTGCAGAACGTCAACCTGGAAGTCTGGACAGCATTGATCGGCCCGGCCCGCCTTTCCAAAGCCGCCCAGGCGCGGCTGGCGCAGGAAGTGCCTCGCATCATCCGCGACACGGACACGCGGCAAAAACTCTTCAACCAGGGCTGGCAGGCCGTTGGCACCTCGCCCGACGGCTTGAAGAGCCGCGTCAGGGATGAGGCCGCCATTTTGGGCAACATCATCCAGACGCGCGGCATCAGGATCGAGTAAATGAGGCCCCCACGTTCGCTCACTGCGTGTAGCTCTCTGCCCCCCGAGGGGGCCGCTGCGCCTGCGGCCCGGCAAAGCCGGTTCCGCGGCCCCTGCTGGGTTGGAGAGCCCCCACGTTCGCTCACTGCGTGTAGCTCTCTGCCCCCCGAGGGGGCCGCTGCGCCTGCGGTCTGGCAAAGCCAGTCCCGCGGCCCCTGCTGGGGTGGAGAGTCCCCACGTTCGCTCACTGCGTGTAGCTCTCTGCCCCCCGAGGGGGCCGCTGCGCCTGCGGCCCGGCAAAGCCGGTTCCGCGGCCCCTGCTGGGTTGGAGAGCCCCCACGTTCGCTCACTGCGTGTAGCTCTCGAGGCCTTGCAGGCCGCGGCTCGCGAGACGCTCCGCCTCTGTCGCCTGTCCATGCTGGGTTAAAGACTTCAGGGAGCACAACCAGGGTGCCGCGGGACTGGCTTTGCCAGACCGCAGGCACCGCCCCCTTGAGGGGGGAACAAGCTACACGCAGTGAGCTTGGACAGGGGTGGGCTAATTCACCGCCCCCTCGAGGGGGGAACAGGCTACACGCAGTGAGCCTGGACGGGGGTCCAACTTGAACTTCATCACCGAACCCGCTCGCACCCTGCCCGTCTATGGCGAATTTGACGTGGTCGTGGTGGGCGGCGGCCCTGCCGGCCTGGCGGCCAGCGTGAGTGCCGCAAAGCATGGCGCACGCACCCTGCTGGTGGAGCGCTACGGCTTCCTGGGCGGCATGGGCACGGCGGGCGGCGTCACCAATTTTGCGGGCCTGTATGGTCGCAAAAATGGCGCCATGCAGCAGGTGGTGCATGGCGTGGTCGATGACCTGCTGGCGCGCATCGACGCGCTGGGCGGCCTCAACGCGCCGCAGGACGGCATGCAGGGCCGCATCCGGGTTCGCTCCTATGATGTATCGGCCTACAAATGCGCAGCCGATCAGTTGCTGCTGGCCTCGGGTGTGCAGCTGCTGTTTCACGCCTGGGCTGCGGCTGTGGTCATGCAAGACCGGCAGATCTGCGCGCTGGTAGTGGAAACCAAATCCGGCCGCCAGGCGATTCGCGCGCGGTGCTTTATCGACTGCTCGGGCGACGCCGACGTGGCGCACTTTGCCGGTGTGCCGTTTGAGCTGGGCGACGGGCATGGCAGTGCGCTGTTTCCCTCGACCATGTTTCGCGTTGGCCATGTAGATGCACCACGCGCACTGGCAGCAGTGGGTGACTTCAAGGCCATCAACGCGCTGATGGCGCAAAGCCAGGTGCGCGAACCAGGCCGCTACAAATTCCCGCGCGAAGGCGCCATTCTTCGCCCCCAGAAAAACCCGGCCGAATGGCGTGCCAACGTCACGCAAATCCGCAATGCCCAGGGCACGGCCATGGACGCCACTGACGCGCGCCAGCTCAGCGACGGCGAGATGGAGGGCCGGCGCCAGATCACGGAATATTTCCGCTTCCTGCGCAACGAAGTGCCGGGCTTTGAGCAATCAGCCATCGTCGACATTGCGCCGCAGGTGGGCATACGCGAAACACGGCGGATTCAGGGCCAGTACGCGCTGAGTGGCGAAGACATCCTTTCGTCGGCCCGCTTTGACGACACCATCGGTATCAATGCCTGGCCGATGGAACTGCATGCCGATGGCCGCATCGACTGGCAGTTCCCGCGCAACGTGGATGCGGCCGAAGGACGCGCCTACAACGACCTGCCCTGGCGTATGCTGGTGCCCACCACCGTGAGCAACCTGCTGGTGGCCGGACGCTGCGCCTCCATGACCCACGAAGGCCAGTCTGCGGCCCGCGCCAGCGGTGGCTGCTTTGTGATGGGCCAGGCGGCGGGCACGGCGGCGGCGCGGCTGAATAAAGACCAGACTAAAGACCAGACTTTTGCCGACGTCGACATCCGGCAACTTCAGCAACTGCTCAGGCAGGACGGCGTTTACCTCGACGAAAGCGCCGACTGAGCGGCCATCGGCCAGAGAGTCAACAGGATTAAATCAGCGGCGGAACCCCCTCATGGACATGACACCTCCCCCCAAACCAGGCCAGCCGGCCCGCGCCGACAACGCGGCGCGCAAGGCCTTCTATGACGCCATCTCGTCCCACAGCATGACGCCGCTGTGGGAGGTGCTGCACGCGCTGGTGCCACCGTCCCCCACGACGCCATGCCAGCCCGCGCTCTGGAAATACGCCGAGGTACACCCGTTCCTGATGCAGGCGGGCCAGCTTATCACCGCCGAAGAGGCGGTGCGCCGGGTGCTGATCCTGGAAAACCCCGGCCTGCGCGGGCAGTCTTGCGTGACCCAGTCGCTTTATGCCGGCCTGCAGGTCATCATGCCGGGCGAAGTCGCGCCCAGCCACCGGCACACGCAAAGCGCACTGCGCTTTGTCGTCGAAGGCCAGGGCGCCTACACCGCGGTAGACGGCGAGCGCACACAGATGAAGCCAGGCGATTTCATCATCACCCCGAGCTGGACATGGCACGACCATGGCCACCCCGGCCATGTGGAATCGGATGCACCCGTGGTCTGGCTGGATGGCCTGGACATCCCCATGCTGCGCTTCTTTGACGCCGGCTTTGCGGAAAACGGCAGCGCCAAACAGCAAGCCGTGACCAAGGCTGAAGGCATCAGCTACCAGCGCTACGGCGCCAACATGCTGCCGGTGCGCTACGACGCGCCCTTTGGCCAGACCTCTCCGATCTTCAGCTACCCCTATGAGCGCACACGCGAGGCCCTGCACCAGCTGGAAGCCCATGCCGAGATCGATGCCTGGGACGGCACCAAGCTGCGCTATGTCAATCCGGCCACGGGCGGCTCGCCCATGCCGACCATGGCCACCTTCATGCAGCGCCTGCCGGCGGGCTTTGAAGGCAAGCCCTGGCGCCAGACCGATGGGGCCGTATTCAGCGTGGTGGAAGGCCACGGCAGCGTCACCATCGAGCGCAATGGCCAATCCTGGACATTCGACTTTGGCCCGCGCGACCATTTTGTGATTCCGTCGTGGCACACTGCCCAACTGCACTCGCAGCAAGGTTGTGTGCTGTTCAGTTTTTCAGACCGCCCGGTGCATCAGGCCTTGGGCATACACAAAGAGGAAAGGTTGTCATGAGTTTTGTATTTACCCCGCCCGCCACGGTTTCCGTACCCGTTGTGGGAGTCAAAGAACGCTTTCCCGTCCACCGCATTTACTGCGTGGGCCGCAACTACGAAGAGCATGCCAAGGAGATGGGCTTCACTGGCCGCGAACCACCCTTCTTCTTCCTGAAACCGGCAGACGCCCTCGTGGTGATTGACGCCGGTAGCACGGGCACCATTCCCTACCCGAGTCTCACCAACAACCTGCATCATGAAATCGAGCTGGTCGCGGCGATTGGCACGGGCGGCAAAAACATCAAGGCCGCCGATGCCCACAAGCACATCTACGGCTACGCTGTGGGCCTGGACATGACACGCCGCGACTTGCAAGGCGAGATGAAAAAACAGGGCCGTCCCTGGTGCATCGGCAAGGCCTATGACCACTCCGCGCCCATCGGCCCCATCACGCCCGTCGCCCAGGCCGGCGATGTGAGCAACGCCGAGATCTACCTGCAGGTCGGCGGAAAAGACCGCCAGCGCAGCAATGTCTCCAAGCTGATCTGGAACATTGCCGAAACCATAGAACACCTGTCCGTGGCCTGGGAACTGCAGCCCGGCGACCTGATTTACACCGGCACCCCCGAGGGTGTGGCGGCGGTGGTGTCTGGCGACACCATGGTCGGCGGCGTGGCCGGCCTGGGTACGCTGACCGTCAAGGTCGCGTAAGCCCGACTGCCTGCGGGCAAGCGCCTTGCACCTGCGTTGTGCAGGGCGGCGTTCGCGGGCAGTTTGTGCGGTATACGCGCAGCCGCTTCGATCATCGCGCAAATACCCGGCCCGCTCGGGGTAACCCGCCTGCCCCGCCGCGGCGGGTTTCTTCATAATCCGCCAAATGCAAGGCACCGGGGGCTGCGACCTTCACCTCAACGCCTTTGCAACGCCTCTGTTCAACCCATGAATCCACCGGCTGGAGACAAGTTTGAAGATTCTTGAAAACCTCGCAAAACTGTGCGCCATCATCGCGGGCGTGCTGTTGACCGGCATCACCCTGATGACCTGCGCCAGCCTGATAGGCCGCAACACCACCGGCGACTCCATCGTCGGAGCATTCGAGTTGACAGGTGTCGCCGCTGGCGCGGCTATTGCGCTCTTCATGCCGCTGTGCCAACTGCGCCGCGGAAACATCATTGTTGATTTTTTCACGTCGAAGATGAGCGACGCCGTCAACGACAAACTAGACCGCTTCGGCACCCTGCTGCTGGCGCTGATTTTTAGCCTGCTGGCCTGGCGCACCACGCTGGGCGGGCTCAATGTCTATTCGGCGCATTCCGAAACCCAGATCATGGGGTTTCCCGAGTGGATCGTCTACGCCATGATGGTGCCGCCTTTTATCCTGACAGGGCTGATTGCCCTGCGCCAGACACTGTTTGGTTTTGGCTCCGAAGAAGCTGGAGAGACCACGATATGAGTTCACTGAGTTTGACGCTGCTGATCTTTGGCAGCATGCTGGCCCTGATGGCCGTGCGCGTGCCCATCGCTGTCAGCATGTTCGGGGCGGGTGCCATCGGCTATGTCACGCAAACGGGTTGGGCGCCTTTTGCAAGTTTCCTGAACACCCAGGCTTTTGCACGCTTTGCCGGCTACGACCTCTCGGTGATTCCGCTGTTCATCCTGATGGGGCACTTTGCCACCAAGGGCGGTATCAGCAAGTCGCTGTTTGAATTTGCCGCAGGTGTCATGGGGCGCTTCAAGGGCGGGCTGGCCATGGCCTCCCTGCTGGCCTGCGCAGCGTTCGGCGCAATCAGCGGTTCCTCGGTGGCGACCGCGGCCACCATCACCGGGGTTGCCTTGCCTGAAATGCAGCGCCACGGCTATTCGGGCCGGCTGGCCACCGGAACGCTGGCTGCAGGCGGCACGCTGGGCATCCAGTTGCCACCTTCCATCGTGCTGGTGATCTACGCGATTCTTACCGAGCAGAACATCAGCAAGCTGTTCGCTGCTGCGGTAATTCCCGGCATTATTGCCATGTGCGGCTACATGATCGCAGTGGCGATTTATGTGCGCGTTGTGCCAGGCCACGCACCTGAGGTTCAGGCAGACCGTCAGGGCGTGACGATGCACTCCCTGATCGGCGTGACCCCCATTGTCGTGATTTTTCTGCTGGTCTTTGGTGGCATCTACGGCGGGTTTTTCACCCCTACCGAAGGTGCTGCCGTGGGGGCGGCTTCGACGTTTCTGACCGCCCTGCTCAAGGGCGAGATGACCCTGGACAAATTCAAGGAATGCTTTTACGGCACGGCGGTAAGTGCCGCCATGATTTTCCTGATTTTCATCGGCGCCGACCTGATGAACTCGGCGCTGGCGCTCACGCAGGTTCCCAACCAGTTGGCCGCGCTGGTCGGCGGCTGGGGACTCTCGCCGCTGGTGGTGGTGGTCGCGATCCTGCTTTTCTATGTGTTGCTCGGCGCCGTCATGGACGAGCTCTCCATGCTGCTCTTGACCATTCCCATCTTTTTCCCCATGGTCATGGCGCTCGACTTTGGCATGGCAAAAGATTTAGTAGCCATCTGGTTTGGCATCATGGTGCTGATGACCGTGGGGTTCGGCCTGATTGCACCGCCCGTCGGGCTGAATGTCTACATCGTCAATGGCCTGGCCAAAAATGTGCCCATGAGCGAAACCTACCGGGGGGTGATGCCTTTCCTGTTCAGCGACGTGCTGCGCACCATGCTGTTCCTGTTCTTCCCCATCATTCCGCTGTGGCTGGTGGGCTTTATCAAGTGAAATCCGCGGGTAAGTCCTGAAAACCACCGGCCGCTTTTACCGTTAATTTCAATAACTATCCCGATACAAGGAGACTTCATCATGATTCAACGCCGCACCCTTTTGAAATCCGGTGCCGCCGTGGCCCTGGGCGCACCTGCCCTGAGCGGCCTGGCCCAGCAGGTCGTCACCCTCAAATTCCATACCTTCATGTCCCCGCAGTCCAACGTCTGGCAGTCCATGCACAAGCCCTGGATGGAAAAAGTCGAGAAAGAGTCCGGTGGGCGCATCAAGTTTGAAGCCTACCCCGCCATGCAACTCGGCGGCACGCCGGTGCAGCTCTATGACCAGGTCAAGGACGGCGTGGTTGACGTGGTGTGGACCCTGCCCGGCAATACCGCCGGCCGCTTCCCGCGCGTCGATGTCTTCGACCTGCCTTTCATGATGAGCAACGCCGAGGCCACATCCAAAGCCTACTGGGAATATGTGCAGACCGTGGCCGTTGACGAGTTCAAGGACACCCAGGTCCTCGCGCTTCATGTGCACGGCCCCGGCGTGATTCATACCGTCAACAAGCCGGTCAAGTCCATCAATGACATGCGCGGCCTCAAACTGCGCGCACCGACCCGCCAGGTCACCAAATTGATGGGCGTGCTGGGCGCCATCCCCGTCGGCATGCCTTTGCCGCAAATTCCGGACGGGCTGAGCAAAGGCACCATCGAAGGCTGCGTGATTCCCTGGGAAGTGGTGCCTTCGGTCAAGGTCCATGAGCTCACCAAATTCCATGCGGAATTTGACCCGGCCGGTGGTGCCCTGTACACCCTGACGTTTGTGATGGCGATGAACAAGGCCAAGTACAACTCACTGCCGCCCGACCTCAAGAAAGTCATCGACAACAATTCGGGCATGGCCACCTCGGCCTGGCTCGGCAAGGTGCAGCAGGGCAACGACGCTGCCGGCCGCAAGAGCGCCAGCGACCGCGGCAACACCATCTACACTGTGAGTGCGGCCGAGGCGCAGGAATTCCGCCGCAAGTCGCGTGCGGTGGAAGTCGAGTGGGTGGAAGACATGAACAAGAAAGGCTTTGACGGCAAGAAACTGCTGGACACGGCACGCAGCCTCATTGAAAAGCACACCAAGGCCACCAAGGCCTGACCCCCCGCCCGGTGAAGGGGACATGAGAAGAACCGGGCTGTGGCCCGGTTTTTTTTATGGTTTTTGCCGCCCAGCTTCCAAAAAAACGGGGCAATTAGCTATTAACTTGATAGCAAATCAGCGCAGGCCATCAACGCCCCGTCTACGGCGGTAAAGCGCGTGCCCAGTCCAGCAGCTGCGTCCTGAACGTCGCCACCGCAGGCGCTGCGTCCTCGCGACGCCACAGCACGTACACATCACCATTGATGGCGCCCGGAGCGTTCCCGTTCAGGCCGCCCGTCATTTTCGCCTTGCCTTCCGCCTGTGCGCGCTTGGGCATGGATGGGCTGAGGCTGCATATGCCCACCGCATCGGCACGCAGCTGCGCCAATGAAGCCGGCACCAGGGCCACGCCCAGGCCCGCCGCCACCAGGTTGAGCGCGGCCGGCACCTCGACCACCTGTTGTGCGATGTGCGGAGCAAATCCCGCCTGCACACAAGCCTCGAACAAGCGTGCGGCGAAGGGCGAGGAGTCCAGACGCAGAAAGACAAATTCTTCATCTTTCAGCTCGGCCAGCCGCAGGCGGCTGCGCGCCGCCAGCCGATGACCCGGCGGCAGGGCCACCACGACCGGATCACGCCATAACAGCGCGGCGCTGATCTGCGCGTCCTCCAGCGGATTGCGCGAGACGCACAGGTCCAGCCGGCCGTCGCGCAGGGCTTGCAGATGGTCGGACGGTTTCATCTCGTGCAGCGCAATCTCGACGGCGGGACGCTGCAAGCGAAATTGCTGGATAAATTGCGGAAATGGCCCCAGAAAGTGCGAACCCGCCAGGCCCACCTGCACCCGTCCCTGCAGGCCGCTGGCCACACGCTGCACGTGGCCGCGGGCCTCCTCCAGGCGCGCAAGCACGGCTTGCGCATGCGGCAAAAAGGCCTTGCCCGCCTCGCTCAGCGCGACACTGCGGCTGGTACGGTTAAACAGGCGCGCACCGAGTTCGGCCTCCAGGCTGGCAATCTGAAAGCTCAGGGGCGGTTGCGACACATGCAGCCGGCGCGCCGCCCGCGTGAAGCTCAGCTCATCGGCGAGAACGGTGAAGTAGCGAATCTGGCGCAGTTCCATGATCGATCTGTTTCAGGTATGGATTTATCTTGATTATGTATTTGCCAGTATGGATCAAACCACCAAGAATAGGCAAATCCCCAGCCACCCAGGAGACAAGTCCATGCCATCCGCAGCGCAAGCCGCCCCCCTGCCCGCCGCCAGCAATTACCGTGTCGGCCTGATCGTGCCGAGCTCCAACACCACCATGGAGACGGAAATCCCGGCCATGCTGCGCGCCCGCGAGCAGGTGCTGCCCGAACGTTTCACGTTTCACTCCAGCCGCATGCGCATGAAATCGGTCACCAAGGAAGAGCTGGAAGCCATGGACCGCGACTCGGACCGCTGTGCGCTCGAGCTGTCAGACGCCCGCATGGATGCCATGGGCTACGCCTGCCTGGTGGCCATCATGAGCATGGGCAAGGGCTACCACCGTGAATCCCAGCGTCGTCTGCACGAAGCCACCGTGGCCAACGGCGCACCCACACCGGTGATCACCAGCGCAGGCGCGCTGGTCGAGGGCCTGCAGGCCATGGGCGCCAAGCGCGTGGCCATCATCGCGCCGTACATGAAACCGCTGACCCGCCTCGTCATTGACTACATCGAAAACGAAGGGATTGAAGTGATTGACAGCATTTCGCTGGAAATCCACGACAACCTCGCGGTCGGTGCGCGCGACCCGAAGGCACCGGCCGAGTTGTGGAAGCAGCTCAACATCAAGGGCGCCGATGCCATCGTCGCTTCGGCCTGCGTGCAGATGCCTTCGCTCGCTTCTGTGCCACTCATCGAGGCTGCGAGCGGCCTGCCCGTGGTGTCCAGCGCCGTCTGCACGACTTATGCCATTCTCAAGAGCCTCGGGCTGGAGCGCCGCGTGCCCGGCGCCGGCGCCTTGCTGTCGGGCCGCTACTAGCCGACGCCCCCGCACAACCCCTCGAGTAACAATACAAGCACACAACTAATACAGGAGACTTTCCCCATGATCACTCTTACCCAACACGTGCCGCTACGCCGGATGCTGGCAGGTGCAGCCACCACCGTGCTCGGAACCATGCTCGCGGGCGCTGCCCTCGCCCAGGGCTACCCTTCGAAGCCGGTGACCCTGGTGGTGCCCAACCCGCCCGGCGGCTTCGTCGACGCTTCGGCCCGCATCCTGTCGGATTCGCTGGCCAAGGTCACGGGGCAGGCTGTGGTGGTTGACAACCGCGGCGGCGGCAGCGGCAATGTGGCCTACCAGTTCGTGGCACGCGCCAATCCCGATGGCTACACGCTGCTCAACTCTTATTCGGCCTATCACGTTGGCAACCCCAACCTCACACCCAAGCTTCCCTGGGCGCAAAAGGATTTTGTGCCCGTGGCGCTGATCACGGTCGCCACCAATGTCATCACGGTTCACCCGTCGGTACCGGCGAACAATCTTGGTGAATTCATCACGTACCTCAAGGCCAACCCCGGAAAGCTCAGCTATGCCAGCCAGGGCAACGGCTCGCTGTCGCACATCGGCACCGAAATGTTCAAGCTGCAAACCCAGACCAGCATGGTGCACATTCCCTACCGCGGCTCCGGCCCCGCCCTTCAGGACGTGCTCTCAGGCCAGGTGCAGGTGTTCATCACCACGCCGCCCTCGGTGATGGGCCAGGTGCAGGTCGGCAAGCTCAAGGGACTGGCCGTGGCCGGCAAGAGCCGCCATTCCGGCCTTCCTGCCGTGCCAACCACGGCGGAGGCAGGCCTCAAGGGCTTTGAGCTGGAGGCCTGGGTCGGCATCTTCGCGCCGGCCGGTACACCCGCCGATGTTGTGGGCAAACTCAGTGGCCAGATCAAGACTGCGCTTGAGCTGCCGGAAACCAAGACCCGCGCCGATGGCGCCGGCGTTGAACTGCGCTACCTCCCGCCGGCGGCGCTGGAAGCCCTGGTCAAAAAGGACACCGACTTTTGGGCCAAAACCATCCAGACCGCAGGCATCAAGCCGGAGTGACCGCGGCGGCTTCTCAGGCGTTTTGTTTTAAGCTCCTTAACCTAACTGGCTGGTCGCCGTACGCTATTTTTTTAATAGCAAACACTTCGGCCGACAGGGTTGCGGGCGGTGCCCGTCAGAGGCAAAGCCGCTACACTTATTTGTATGCACCGCCCTCCCCTGAAACACTGCCGCGTTTGCGGTACCGCTGTCGCTTACCGCCTCCCCGATGATGGTGATACCAAGGAGCGGGCTGTCTGCCCGGCCTGCCACACCGTGCATTATGAAAACCCGCTCAATGTGGTGGGCACCGTGCCCATCTGGGGCGAAGACGGCGGGCAGGTGCTGCTGTGCAAGCGCAATATCGAACCCCGCTGGGGCAAATGGACGCTGCCTGCGGGCTTCATGGAACTGGGCGAAACCACTTCAGAGGGCGCCGCACGCGAGACCGACGAGGAAGCCGGCGCGCAGTTTGAAATGCAGGGCCTCTTCACCGTCCTGAACGTGGTGCGCGTTGGCCAAGTCCACCTGTTTTACCGCGCCCGCCTGCTAAGCACCGAGTTCAAGCCCGGCCATGAAACCCTGGAAGCCAGGCTGTTCACCGAGTCGGAAATTCCCTGGGACGAGATTGCCTTCAAGACAGTCAAAGCAACGCTGGAGCATT
Source organism: Polaromonas sp. JS666 (assembly GCF_000013865.1). Lineage (NCBI taxonomy): Bacteria > Pseudomonadati > Pseudomonadota > Betaproteobacteria > Burkholderiales > Comamonadaceae > Polaromonas > Polaromonas sp. JS666. The sequence continues at coordinate 2,208,189 of NC_007948.1, read as the reverse complement.
ACTTTGCAGACCGGCGGACGGGGAAATTCGGCATTCACACCGTCGACATCGCCTGATTCCATTGCTACTTCAAAGCGATAGGTCGTTGCCCCACCTTGCCGTGCTACAGCACTGTCTGCGGCGGAGCGCCTACTCTCGCATTGAATTAGAAATGGAATGACGGCACAGGATTGCCGTCCCCAGGCCGGGGGTCCTCGCCTTTTCTTGCCCGGCTTGATCACACTGATCTGAGCATCGTTTTCTATACCCGCCTGGCGGTCCTGCGCCAGGTCAACCGCATTTCAAATGCGATTTTCTTCCACGGCGTGGCAGGCGATCTTCACGCCCTTGATGTCCAGCAGCCGGGGCCGCTCCGCCCGGCAGCGCTCATTCACCAGCGGACAGCGCGGGTGGAAGGTGCAGCCCGTGGGCGGGTTCAAAGGATTCGGCACTTCGCCCTGCACAGGGGTGCGGGCCCGGCCCGTGTCGTGCATCTTCGGAATCGCATCGAGCAACATCCGGGTGTACGGGTGCCGCGGGGTGGCAAACAGCGTTTGCTTGTCCGCCAGTTCCACCAGCCGGCCTAGGTACATGACACCGACCTGGTCGCTCACATGGCGCACCACTGCGAGGTTGTGCGAGATGAACAAGTAAGTCAGGCCCTGCTTTCGCTGCAGGTCTTTCATGATGTTGAGCACCTGCGCCTGCACGCTCACATCCAACGCCGAAGTGGGTTCGTCACAGACCAGAAATTCGGGCTCGGTGGCCAACGCGCGGGCAATCGAGATGCGCTGACGCTGCCCGCCCGAGAACTGGTGCGGGTACTTCACCATGTCCAGCGGCGACAAGCCCACCGACTCCAGCAGCGTCCCCACCCGTTCTTTCAGCTCGGCCTTGTCGGTGATCAGGCCATGTTCCTTGAGGGGCTCGCCCACGATGTCTTCGACAATCCAACGCGGATTGAGGCTGGCATACGGGTCCTGAAAGATCATCTGGATGCGCCGGCGCAACTGCCCGCCCGCTGGCGTCTTGAACGCAGCGTGCGCATCCTGACCATCAAAGGTCAAGCCGCCCAGCGTCGGCTCGTACAGCCCCACCAGCAAGCGGGCCACGGTGCTCTTGCCGCAGCCTGACTCGCCAACCAGGGCCAGGGTTGTGCCTTTTTCAATTTCGAAACTCACGCCATCGACGGCGTGCAGCAGGGTGCGCGGCTTGCGCTCGAGCACGCGGTTGAGCCAGGGAGCGGAGACGTCGAAGGTCTTGGCGAGGTCGTGCGCCTGAACAAGTGCAGAACGTGCCCCCACGCTTGCCACTTCGTGTGCTGCGCTGGACAGGCCGCCGCCAGAGTCGGCGGGGCTCAGCCCCTCGGGGACCTTCGCGCCTTGGGACGGCCAGGCGACGCTCATGCTGCACCTCCTGCCGCATCATGCAGCCAGCAGGCCGCGCGCGTGGCGCCTGCCTCCAGCAGCTCGGGGCGCGCGACCTTGCAGCGGTCAAAGGCCCTGGGGCAGCGCGGGTTGTAGGCGCAGCCGGTCGGTATGGCATTCAGGCGCGGCATGGCACCGTCAATCTGGTTCAGGCGTTCGCGGTCAATTGACATGTCGGGAATCGCAGCCATCAGGCCGTCGGTGTAGGGATGGGCCGGCTGGTTGATCACCTGGTGCACCGGGCCGATTTCGGCAATGCGCCCGGCATACATCACGGCCACGCGGTCGCAGGTTTCGGCAATCACGCCCATGTCGTGGGTGATCAGCATCACGGCGGCGCCGCGGTCCTTGCAGATGTTTTTGAGCAGCGTGATGATCTGCGCCTGAATCGACACGTCGAGCGCGGTGGTCGGCTCGTCGGCGACGATCAGCTTGGGCTCTGCCGCCAGGGCCAGGGCAATCACCACGCGCTGGCGCATGCCGCCCGAGAACTGGTGCGGGTAATGGTCGATGCGCTGGGCCGCCGCCGGGATGCCGGTGTCCTCCAGCAGGCCGATGGCGCGCTTGCGGGCCTCCCCGGCATTCACCGGCAGATGGGTCTGGATGGTTTCGATGAGCTGGCGGCCAATGGTGTACAGCGGATTCAGCGAGGTCAACGGGTCCTGGAAGATGGCGCCGATCTTGCGGCCGCGAATATGGCGCATCTGCTCATAGCCCAGATTGTCGATACGCTGGCCTTCCAGCAGGATTTGCCCGCTGGCCACGCGCCCCGGCGGCTCCAGCAGGCCGATGATGGCAGCGCCTGTGAGCGACTTGCCCGCGCCCGATTCGCCAACCACGCCGAGAATTTCGCCGGGCGCGATGTCAAACGAAATATCGTCCAGCGCACGCAGCGTGCCACGCCGGTTAGGGAATTCAACGACCAGATTTTTGACTTGCAAAAGACTCATACGATGCTTTCTCCGGCGACCAGGTCGCCGCCGGGCCGCCCCAAGGCGACTTGCGCCCCCGAGGGGCTGGAGCCTGCGGCTCCAAACCTGCTTGAGCAGGTTTGGACAGGCGACAGAGGTGAAGCGTCCTGCGAGCCGCGGCCTGCAAGGCCTCGTGCAGTACACGAAGTGACAAACGTGGGGGCCATCATCTCAACCGCGGATTCAAAGCATCGCGCAGCCAGTCACCCAGCAGATTGACGCTCAGTGCAATCAGCACCAGCATCAAGCCCGGAAACACCGTGATCCACCACTCGCCCGAGAACAGGTAGTCGTTGCCCACGCGAATCAGGGTGCCCAGCGAGGGCGAGGTGGGCGGTGCGCCGACGCCCAAAAACGACAGCGTGGCTTCGGTGATGATGGCGGTGGCCACCTGAATGGTCGCCAGCACCAGCACCGGGCCCAGCACATTGGGCAGCACATGGCGGCGCATGATACGCAGCGGCGCCACACCGGTGACGCGGGCCGCCTGCACGTATTCCTTGCTGCGTTCCACCATCGTGGAGCCGCGCACGGTGCGTGCGTATTGCACCCAGCCAGTCAGAGTGATCGAGAGAATCAACACGCCGAAAGCCACGGAGTCGTGGGCATTGGGAAAGAGCGCGCGCCCGACGCCAGCGATCAGCAGCGCCACCAGGATGGCGGGAAAGCTGAGCATCACATCGCACAGACGCATCAGCACGGTGTCAATCCAGCCGCCGCGAAAGCCCGCGAGCAGGCCCAGCGCCACGCCGACGATCATGGACAGGATGACCGAGGCCACGCCAACCACCAGCGAGATGCGCGCGCCGTAGATCAGAGCAGACAAAATGTCGCGCCCCTGGTCATCGGTGCCGAGCAGGAATTTTGAGCTACCTTGCGCACTCCAGGCCGGCGGCAAACGGGCGTCGCTCAACTCCAGCGTGCTCAAGTCAAACGGGTTGTGGGGCGCCACCCAGCCGGCAAATACCGAGCAAAAAATACAGATGAAGGCGACCACAGTGGCAGTGATCGCTACGGGCGAAGTGCGAAAGCTGTGACCAACATCGCTGTCGAGCCAGCGGGCAAAGATTTTTTTCATCGTGAGGTGCGAGATAGAGAGGTACGAAAGCCAAGAGGGCGCTGGCGGGTGTGATCCGCCGGCGCCCAAGACATTACGCCCTTATTTTTTGACGCTCACCCACTTGTAGAACATGAAGTTGTCGGCCAGCTGGACCAACTCGACCTTCTTGCTCATGCCCCAGGCCAGCGCCTGCTGGTGCAGCGGCAGGTGGCCGATGTCGGCCGAATGGATCTCGAACGCTTCCTTGATCATGGCGTTGCGCTTGGCCTTGTCGGTCTCGGCCTGCACCTTCTTGGTGAGCTCGTCGACCTTGGGATTGCAATAAGCCCCCAGGTTGAATTGGCCGGCACCTTTGTCGTCGACGCAGGCGAGCAGCGCGTTGAGCGCGTTGTGCGCGTCGTAGGTGCTGGGCGTCCAGCCCAGCATGTAGAAGCTGGTGTCGCGGCGCAGCACCTTAGGGAAGTAGCTGCCCTTGGTCTCAGCCTGCAGGTTGATCTTAACGTTGATGCGCGACAGGTTGGCGGCCACGGTCTGGCAAATCCGGCTGTCATTCACATAGCGGTCGTTCGGGCAGTTCATGGAGACCTCGAAGCCGTTCGGGTAACCGGCCTCCGCCATCAGCTTCTTGGCTGCTTCCGGGTCATACGGCAGTCGCTTGTTCTGATCGGCCTGGAAGCCATTGATGCCGGGGCCCACCAGCAGCGCGGTCGTGTTCGAGCCGCCACGCATCACAGTCTTCTTGATGCCCTCGATATCGATGGCCTGGTAGAAGGCCTGGCGCACGCGCTTGTCCTTGAACGGATTCTTGCCCTTGACGCTGGAATACAGCAGCTCGTCGCGCTTCTGGTCCATGCCCAAAAAGATGGTGCGCAACTCGGGGCCGGCCAGCACGCGGGTGGCAGGGGCACTGTTGACGCGGTCGATATCCTGAACCGGCACCGGCTCCATGACGTCGATCTCGCCCGACAGCAGGGCAGCCACGCGGGTCGCGTCATTGCCGATCGGGGTGAAGACCACCTCCTGAACGTTGCCCTCGATCTTGCCCCAGTAGTTGCCGTTGCGGACAAAGGTGGTTCGCACATTGGGCTGGCGCTCGCGCACACGGAACGGGCCCGTGCCGTTGGCGCGGAACGAGGCGGCGTTCTCGACACCCTTGCGACGGTCCACCGGCTTGGCTGCCTGATTGGTCTCGCACCACTTCTTGCTCATCATGTAGACCAGCGAGATCACATCAGGAAGGATGGGAAAAGGCGTCTTGGTTTCGATTTCGACCACGTGGTCGTTGACCTTACGCACTTCCTTGAAGTCGTTGGTGTAGCTCTTCATGTCGGAGCCTTCGACCTGCGTGCGCTGGAAGCTGAACACCACGTCATCGGCCGTGAAAGGCGTGCCGTCATGAAACTGCACGCCCTTGCGCAGCTCAAAACGCCACACGGTCGGCGAGGTCTGCTTCCAGGCGGTCGCCAGGCCCGGGGCCAGGCTCAGGTCCTTGTTGCGAATCACCAGGCCTTCGTAAACATTGCCCGTCACACTGAGCTGCATCGATTCGTTGAGCGAATGCGGGTCCATGGACAGCGCGTCACCCTGGTTGGCGACGCGCAGGGTCTGCGCTGACGCTGCAAAACTTGTAGCAGCTACCGCACAAAACACGGCGACCGAGAGCAGGTTTGGCTTGAATTTCATCGGGAACTCCTTATGGAAGAGATGAGGGCTTGGGGTGGGTAAAAATTGTCGGCTCAATGATTCAGTGGCAGGCCAGCATCAGTGGCCCCCAGCATGGCCAACGCGCAGCCTGGGGTCCACCACAAAATACAAGAGATCAACGACCAGGTTGATGAGCACAAAAATCAGCGCAATCAGACACAGATAGGCCGCCATCACCGGAATGTCGGCAAAGGTCACGGCCTGGATGAACAGCAGGCCCATGCCGGGCCACTGGAACACGGTCTCGGTGATGATGGCGAAAGCGATCAGGCCGCCCAGTTGCAAGCCGGTAATGGTCATCACCGGCACCAGCGTGTTTTTGAGTGCATGGCCAAAGTGAATGGCCCGATTGGAAAGACCCCGAGCGCGGGCAAACTTGATGTAATCGGTGCGCAGCACTTCGAGCATCTCGGCGCGCACCAGCCGCATGATCAGCGTGAGCTGGAAGATCGCCAGCGTCACGGCCGGCAACACGACGTGATGCCAGCCATCGGCCTTGGCCAGGCCGGTGCTCCACCAGCCGAGTTGCACCGTCTCGCCGCGGCCGAAGCTCGGGAACCAGCCCAGGCCCACGGAAAACACCAGGATCAGCAGGATGCCGATCAGGAAGGTCGGCAGCGAGACGCCGAGCAGCGAGATCGTCATGAACATCTGGCTCAGGAACGAGCCGCGGCGCAGCGCCGAATAAACACCCATGGGGATGCCGATCAGCAGCGCCATGAGGGCTGCGACCAGCGCAAGTTCCAGCGTGGCGGGAAAGCGTTCGGAAATCAGTCGCGACACCTTCGCACCCTGGCGCAGGCTCAGGCCAAATTCGCCTCGTGCGGCATTGAGCAGGAAATGCCAGAACTGCACGAAGAACGACTGGTCGAGTCCCAGATCGGTGCGCAGCTGCTTGATTTGCGCGGGCGTTGCATCCTGCCCCAGCAGGAACACCACGGGATCGCCCACATACTGAAACAGCATGAAGGCAATAAAGGCAACCACGATCATCACGATCACGGCCTGAATCAGGCGGCGCAAAATAAAAGCAAGCATCAGTCAATAGAAAAGTTCCGGTGGATACTAGCAGAGCAAGTGCCGTGCCGACACAAGGGTTTACTTTAGGGTTAAAGAAAAAAAGCACCTCACCCAAGCGCGCTTGCGGGCACCAATTCAAGGCTCTGAGATTAATGACGCGCAGCCTGCGTGCGCAGACAACCCGGCATGCTCAGGGTGATTCCCTCGACGACGTTCCGCGGTTAAATCTGGCAGACTACGCGTGGTACAAAAGCCAACCCCGGGCTTGCAAAGCATCTGCGAACTAGCAGAGCGGCAGGCCTGACCACCAAGAGGTTTTCATGAAAGTCATTGACTCCATCGTCACGCAGGCCGCCGGCATTGCCGCTGTGCGCCGCGATATTCACGCCCACCCGGAACTGTGCTTTGAAGAAGTGCGCACGGCCGATGTGGTGGCGCAAAAACTCACCGAATGGGGCATTCCCATGCATCGCGGCATGGGCACCACCGGCGTGGTGGGCATCATCAAAAACGGCAGCTCGAATCGCGCCATCGGCCTGCGCGCCGACATGGACGCCTTGCCGATGCAGGAGTTCAACACCTTCGAGCATGCCAGCCAGCACCCGGGCAAGATGCACGCCTGCGGCCACGATGGCCACACGGCCATGCTGCTGGCAGCCGCGCAGCACTTTGCCAAAAACCGCAATTTTGACGGCACCGTTTACCTGATTTTCCAGCCGGCAGAAGAAGGCGGCGGCGGTGCGCGCGAGATGATCAAGGACGGCCTGTTTGACAAGTTCCCCATGGACGCCGTGTTCGGCATGCACAACTGGCCGGGCACGCAGGTCGGCAAGTTTGCCGCCAGCACCGGCCCGGTGATGGCGTCGAGCAATGAGTTCAAGATCACGGTTCGCGGCAAGGGTGGCCATGCCGCCTTGCCGCACAACGGCATTGACCCGGTGCCCATCGCCTGCCAGATGGTGCAGGCCTTCCAGACCATCATCAGCCGCAACAAGAAGCCGGTGGATGCCGGCGTGATCTCGGTCACCATGATCCATGCCGGTGAGGCCACCAACGTGATTCCCGACAGCTGCGAGCTGCAGGGCACAGTGCGCACCTTCACGATCGAAGTGCTCGACATGATCGAAAAACGCATGAAACAGATCGCCGAGCATATTTGCGCCGCGCATGACGCCGAGTGCGAGTTCAGGTTTGTGCGCAACTACCCGCCCACCATCAACCACGCCAAAGAAACCGAGTTTGCGCGCAAGGTCATGGCCGAGATCGTTGGTGCGGACAACGTGATTGAGCAGGAGCCGACCATGGGAGCGGAAGACTTCTCCTACATGCTGCAGGCCAAACCAGGCTGCTATGCCTTTATTGCCAACGGCGACGGCACCCACCGCGAGATGGGTCACGGCGGGGGGCCATGCATGCTGCACAACCCGAGTTACGACTTCAATGACGACCTGATCCCGCTGGGCGCCACCTTCTGGGTGCGGCTGGCTGAAAGCTGGCTGGCCAAGGACGCTGCATGATGGGCGTTACAGAGGCTTTTTCAAGCAGTTACGCGCAAGCCCGTGTCAAGTTCCTGGAGGCCGCTGCTGCTGCCGGCCTGAAGGTGGACTCACACCTGCATCCCGAGCCGGGACGCGATGGCGAGGTTCTGGCGATGGATGTGGTGCTCGATGGCTCGCTAGATGCGAAGTCGCTGCTGATCGTGACCAGCGCCTGCCACGGCGTCGAGGGCTACTGCGGCTCCGGGGTGCAGGTGTTTGCATTGCATGATGACGAGTGGCGCGCCAAGGCCAAAGCGCAGGGCGTGGCGGTGCTCTACGTGCATGCGCTCAACCCCTACGGCTTTTCGCATATCCGGCGCACCACGCATGAAAACGTGGACCTGAACCGCAACTTCCAGGACTTCTCCCAGGCGCTGCCGGTCAACGAGGCCTACCGGGAATTGCAGCCCCTGCTGCTGCCCGATGAGTGGCCGCCCACCGAAGCCAACGCTGCGGCAACCGGCCAATACATCGGCGACAAAGGCATGGACGCTTACCAGACCGCGATCACGCGGGGCCAGCATGAATTTGCGGAGGGCCTGTTTTACGGCGGCACCGCGCCGACCTGGAGCAACCAGACCCTGCGCAAGGTGCTGCGGACCTACGCCGGCCGCACCCAACGCGTGGCCTGGATTGACATCCACACCGGCCTGGGGCCCAGCGGTGTCGGCGAACGCATTTGTGCCTGCCGGGACGACCAGGCGACATTGGCGCGGGCACGGGCCTGGTGGGACGGCGGCGGCGCGACACCCGTTACTTCCATTTACGACGGCTCGTCCAGCTCGGCGTTTCTGACCGGCCTGATGTGGACTTCGATCTACGAGGAATGCCCCGACGCCGAATACACCGGCATTGCGATGGAATACGGCACGCTGCCGCCGTTCGAGATAATGCAGGCGCTGCGCGCCGAGCATTGGCTCAACCTACACCGCGACGCGCCGCCGGCACTGGCCAAGCAGATCAAGCAGCAGATGCTGGATGCGTTTTACGTGGACACCGACGAGTGGAAGGGCCAGATCGTCAGCCAGGCACGCCAGTCGCTGTTCCAGGCGGTGGATGGCCTGAGTTCTTGATGTTTTAGGGGGCGGCCACCATGGCCCTGGCTTGCGTGAAGAGTCGCGGGCTTGACACCAACGAAGACCAGCAAACCCCAGCGCAGTTCGCGTCAGCAGTGTGGCGATTGCAGGCTAGAAAAAAGCCGGTTAGCTTTCGCTAACCGGCTTTTATTGCTGTCATTGGTCGGTGTGAAAGGATTCGAACCTTCGACCCCTTGCACCCCATGCAAGTGCGCTACCAGGCTGCGCCACACACCGACAAGCTTTAGATTATAACGCGGCCCAGACAGCTTCTAGCTGGTCGAGCTAAGTAGATCGCGTATTTCGAAGAGTTCGCGTCGCACCAGTTGAAGTCTTTGCAGCGCAGCGCTGGCGGTGGACAGGTCAGTGTTCTCGGCTTCGCTGTCCTGAAAGTCAATAGAGTCGCCAAAATCCTCCAGTACGGAGTCGCTCACTTCGAGAACTTCCAGGCCCTCCAGCATGACTTCGCCGTTGCGTCGTTTGTCTCGTTCAGCCTGAACAATTTCCTGCAGCTTGTTGCGGGCACCGCTGATGGTGAAACCCTGGTCATACAGCAGATCGCGAATTCTGCGGATCATCAGCACTTCATGGTGCTGGTAATAGCGGCGGTTACCGCGTCTTTTCATCGGACGCAGTTGCGTGAACTCCTGCTCCCAGTAACGGAGAACATGAGGCTTGACGCCGCACAAATCACTGACCTCACCAATGGTGAAGTAGCGTTTTGCGGGGATGGGGGGAAGGGTTTTCTCCAATTAAATCAATGCGCTAAGGAGGAAACCTCCAAATCTACTCTAAGTAGAAAGTAAGCGCAAAGGGTTATAGCAGTTTTTTGAAATGTGTTGTTATGTCACAAATATGACATTTAGTTACAACCCATGCTTCCCTGAAAAAACCCAGTTGACAGGCCGTTAAAAGCCACGCAAGCATGATTTATTCTGCAATATCAGCAGCGCTGTCGCCCTGGATTTGGTCTTTAAGCTTGTGGCTGGCGTGAAAAGTCACCACCCGGCGGGCCTGGATGGGAATGGCCTCACCCGTTCGCGGGTTGCGGCCGGGACGCGGCGCCTTGGTACGGATCTGGAAATTGCCGAACCCGGAAATCTTCACGTCATTGCCGTCGACCAGGCTGTCGGAAATCAGGTCAAAAAACGCGTCAATCATGTCTTTCGATTCACGCTTGTTAAGCCCTATCTGCTCAAACAGCAACTCAGCCAGATGCGCTTTGGTCAGCGCTGGGGTTTCCAGACTTTCAACAGAAAATTCCATGAGGCGATCCTCCAGTCGGCTATTGTTTTTGTGGCGGCTGCATGCGCGCTTCAAGCACGAAGACGGGCCTGCAGTTGTTGCTGCAGATTGGCAAGCACTGCCTGGACGGCTGCTTCAATATCGTCATCGGTCAGTGTAGCGGCATCGCTGGAAAGCACCAAGCGCACAGCAAGGCTCTTCTCGCCCAGCAGCATGCCGGCACTGGCCTGCTGCGGCCGATAGACATCAAACAGCGTAGCACCCTTGAGCAAGCCTCGCGTGTCGGCACCATGAACGGCCGCCATGAGCGCCGCATGCGTGACGCTTTCCTGAACGATCACGGCGATGTCGCGCTCGACGGGCTGCAGCTTGCTGACCGGTGTGAACGAAGGCACCTGGCGCAGCAGTACGGTGTCGAGCTCCAGCTCAAACAACAGGGGCGCCTGGGCCACTTCATAACCTTGCCGCCACTGCGGATGAAGTTCTCCGACGAAGCCGATATGCCGGCCCGCCACCGACACGCTGGCACAACGGCCAGGGTGCATGGCGGGGTGGGTTGCGGGTACAAAAACAGCCTGCAATGGCGCCAGCAAGGCCTCGACATCACCCTTGACGTCGAAGAAGTCCGCCGCCTTGTCCGGCTGGCCCCAATGCAGCGCGGCGCGCGGGCCATAAGCCAGGCCTGCCACACGCATGGGCTGGTGGAAGCCGGCCACCGTCGTGTCGGTGTTCAGGCTTTGCGCATCGCGCAGAAACACCCGACCCAGCTCAAAAACATTCACCCGGGGAGCCTTGCGGTCCAGGTTGAACTTGAGGACCTGCAGCAGGGAGCCCAGCAGCGAGGAGCGCATCACGCTCATCTGGCTGGCAATGGGATTGAGCAGCTTGATGGGGTTGGGGTTGCCGGCCAGCTCATGCTCCCAGCGCTCTTCCACAAAGCTGAAATTGATCGTCTCCTGATAGCCCAGCGAAGCCAGCGCGCGGCGCACGGCAAACGGGCTGCGTTCGGCTTCCGGCCGGATCCGGGCCGTGATGGGCGCCAGCGGCGGCGTCTCGGGCAACTCGTTGTAGCCCACCATGCGCACCACCTCTTCAATGAGGTCTTCCTCGATCTGCAGATCGAAGCGATAGCTGGGCGGTGTCACCGTCAGCGTACCCTCGCCTTGCGCCACCGGCAGGCCCAGGCGTTGAAGCACATCCAGGCATTGCGCCTGCGTGAGCGGCATACCAATCACCTTGGCCGCGCGCGCCACGCGCATGGTCACGGGCGTGGGCTGGGGCAGGTTGACCTGCGCATCGTTCATGGGGCCGCACACCGTCTCGGGCGTGCCGCAAATGTCGATGATCAGCTGGCTGATGCGTTCGATGTGCTCCACGGTGCAGCCCGGGTCCACACCGCGTTCAAAGCGGTGGCCGGCATCGGTGGAAAAGTTGTAGCGGCGTGAACGGCCGGCGATGGCCTTGGGCCACCAGAAGGCGGCCTCGACATACACATGCTTCGTGTCGTCCGACACGGCGGTCGCATCGCCGCCCATGATGCCGGCCAGGGATTCGACCTGTACGTCATCGGCAATCACGCCGACCTTCTCGTCCACCGTCACCGTGTTGCCATTGAGCAGCTTCAGCGTCTCGCCGGCTTTGCCCCAGCGGACGTCAAGCCCGCCATGGATCTTGTCGAGGTCAAAAATATGCGAGGGACGGCCCAGCTCGAACATCACATAGTTGGAAATATCCACCAATGCCGTCACGCTGCGCTGGCCGCAACGCGCCAGGCGGTCCACCATCCATGACGGAGTGGCAGCCTGGGTATTGACGTTACGCACCACGCGGCCCGAGAAGCGGCCACACAAATCCGGCGCACTGATTTTGACGGGTAATTGGGTCGCATCGGCTACCGGCACAGCGGGAAAAGCCGGCGCCTTGAGGGGCGCACCCGTCAAGGCAGCGACTTCACGCGCGACGCCGTAGACGCTCAGGCAATGTGCCAGATTGGGCGTGAGCTTGAGGGTGAACAACGTGTCATCGAGTTGCAGGTGCTCGCGGATGTCCTGACCCAGGGGCGCATCTGCGGCCAGCTCGAGCAAACCGCCATGGTCTTCCGAAAGCTTGAGTTCGCGCGCCGAGCACAGCATGCCCTGGCTTTCCACGCCACGCAGTGTGCCGACTTTGATCAGGAAAGGCTTGCCGTCTTCGCCGGGCGGCAATTCAGCACCGACCAGCGCGCATGGCACCTTGATGCCCACACGGGCATTGGGCGCACCGCAGACGATAGTGAGCAGGCTGCCCTGGCCCACATCCACCTGGCAGATGCGAAGGCGGTCCGCGTTGGGATGCTGGGCGGCTTCCCTGATTTCACCCACGACGATTTTGGTGAAAGGCGGCGCCACCGGCTTGAGCTCTTCAACTTCAAGACCGGCCATGGTCAGGGTTTCAGCGAGCTGCTGGGTATTGAGCGGCGGATTGCAGAATTCGCGCAACCAGGATTCTGGGAATTGCATGGTCTTACCTTGTTCTTTTTCTTGTTGTTATGACTGGAACTGGGACAGGAAGCGGATGTCGCCGTCAAAGAACAGGCGCAGGTCATTCACACCGTAGCGCAGCATGGTCAGGCGGTCCGGGCCCATGCCAAAGGCAAAGCCGATGTATTTCTCGGGATCCAGCCCCATGTTGCGCACCACGTTCGGGTGCACCTGGCCGGAGCCGGCCACTTCCAGCCAGCGGCCGGCCAGCGGGCCTGTCTGGAACTGGATGTCGATTTCAGCGCTGGGTTCGGTGAACGGGAAAAAGCTGGGGCGAAAGCGCAGCACCAGGTCGTTGCTCTCAAAGAAGGTGCGGCAAAAATCGGTGAACACGAACTTCAGGTCCTTGAAGCTCACGTTTTCGCCGATCCACAGGCCTTCGCACTGGTGGAACATCGGCGAATGCGTGGCGTCGCTGTCCACGCGGTAGGTGCGGCCCGGCGCAATGACACGAATCTCCGGCATCCGGCCGCCCGCGTCAATGAGCGCGCGGTGCTTCTTGACATGCTGGACCGCATAGCGGATCTGCATGGGGCTGGTGTGGGTACGCAACAAATTGGGCGCGGCTTCGGTGCCGCCTTCGACATAAAACGTGTCGTGCATGGAGCGCGCCGGATGATCTTCCGGCGTGTTGAGTGCGGTGAAATTGAACCAGTCGGTCTCAATCTCCGGGCCCTGCGCCACGTCAAACCCCATGGAGCCAAAAATGGCCTCGATGCGCTCGAGCGTGAGCGACACCGGATGCAGCCCGCCCTGTGCGCGCTGGCGGCCCGGCAGGCTCACGTCCAAGGCTTCAGCCTTGAGCTGCTTTTCGAGTTCGGCGTTGGCGAGCGCTTGCCGGCGATCATTGAGAGCCGCTTCAATGGCCTGCTTGGCCAGGTTGATGGCGGCACCGCGGGATTTCTTTTCTTCCACGCTGAGGGCGGCCATGCCTTTCATCAACTCGGTGACGCGGCCCGATTTACCGAGAAACTGCGCCTTGGCGTTTTCCAGGTCGGCGGGCGTGGTGGCCTGCGCAAAACTGGCTTGGGCGCTGCTGACCAGTTCGTGGAGGGCATCAGGATGATTCATACATTCTCTTGTTCGACTTAAGGAAACAGCTCAGGCGTTTTCAACAACACTCTCACCAGGCGGGCAACCGGTCAAGCAGACCGGCCAATCCCTGAACCCGTGAGCGCTGTAGAAAAGACCATGAAAAAAAGGGCCAGAGCCTTTTCAAGCTCCAGCCCTTTATTTTCGTGCGCAAGCAGCTATTTATTCAATAGCATACTGCCCTGAAAATCAGGCAGCCAGCTTGGCTTTCACCTGCTCGACGATGGCGCCGAAAGCGGCGCTGTCGTGAATGGCCATATCGGACAGAACCTTGCGGTCAATCTCGATGCCGGCTTTTTTCAGGCCATTGGCGAACTGGCTGTACGTCATGCCGAATGAACGGCTGGCAGCATTGATACGGGCGATCCACAACTGGCGGAACACGCGCTTTTTGGTACGGCGGTCACGGTAGGCATATTGCCCGGCCTTCATCACCGCTTCTTTAGCGATGCGGAAGACATTACCGCGGCGGCCGCGGAAACCTTTTGCAAGGGCTAAAACTTTTTTGTGGCGGGCGCGAGCCGTTACACCACGTTTGACGCGAGGCATGTGTTACTCCTTGTTCGTCGTTAATTAAATGCCCTGGCCTGGCAGCATCTGTGCCATGTGACCCATATTGGTCTCATGAACAGTCACCGCACCACGCAGATGGCGTTTGTTTTTGGTGGTCTTCTTGGTCAGGATGTGACGCTTGAAGGCTTGGCCGCGCTTGACGGTGCCACCAGGACGAACGCGGAAACGCTTTTTAGCGCCGCTCTTGGTCTTCATTTTGGGCATATTAATGCTCCTTTTCATTTGTGCTCGTGAGGCGCTGCGAACCTTCCGCAGACTTGATGGCCCCGAGCCACTTGTTAAGTGAAAAATCTTTCGACTTTTCACTGGTCGCAAAAGGTTTGACCCTTTTACTTTCGGAAAGCCGGCTTGCGCCAGCTTTCACCGGAACGCCGCAAAGCGCCCCTTATCCATATCTTCTGCCCGCCAGCCTCAGGCTACGGACGGCGTCGAAGCCGTTTCAGCTGCCGGTTTGCCCGCACCGGGCTTCTTGCGGCCTGGCGCGATCATCATGACCATCTGCCTGCCTTCAAGCTTGGGGAACTGCTCCACCACAATCAAATCTGCCAGCTCATCGCGAATACGCGCCAACAGGGCCAGGCCCAGCTCTTGGTGCGTGATCTCGCGACCGCGAAAGCGCAGGGTAATCTTGCACTTGTCGCCCTCTTCCAAAAAGCGCTTGATGTTGCGCAATTTGATGTTGTAGTCCCCATCGTCAGTGCCGGGCCGGAATTTGATTTCCTTGATCTCGATCACTTTTTGCTTGGACTTCGCTTCAGCCGCCTTCTTCTGCTCGGCGTACTTGAACTTGCCATAGTCCATCAACCGGCACACCGGCGGCACCGCCGTAGGCGATATCTCGACCAGGTCTACGTCGGCCTCACCGGCCAGGCGCAAGGCCTCCATGATGCTGACAATGCCCAGCGGCTCATTGTCGGGCCCTGTGAGGCGCACCTCAGGGGCCATGATTTCACGGTTCAAGCGATGCTTGCGTTCTTCGCGGTGACGGCGGTCACGAAATTCAGTAGCGATGGTTCTAATCCTTCAATGCTTGCTATAAAAGCTATAGCGGCTTGCGCCCGTCCCACAAGGACGAGAAGCTTTAATGCCGACAGACTTATCCAGCTTGTCAGCGGTTCAGGCTTTTTGTGCAATGTCGGAGGCAATTTGCTGGGCAAACGCTTCGATGGACATTACTCCAAGGTCTTTGTTACCCCGGGCGCGCACTGCTACGGCTCCAGCCGCCTTCTCTTTGTCGCCAACGACAAGGATGTAAGGCAGCTTTTGCAAGGAGTGCTCCCGTATTTTATACGTAATTTTCTCATTGCGCAGGTCAAGGTTGACCCTAAGCCCTTGATTTTGCAGCGTTTTGGCAACTTCCCGGGCATATTCAGCCTGGGAATCGGTGATATTGAGCACCGAAACCTGAATCGGCGCCAGCCAGGTTGGCAGCGCACCAGCGTGTTCCTCGATCAAAATCCCGATGAATCGCTCCAGGCTGCCCACAATCGCGCGGTGCAGCATCACCGGGCGATGGCGGGCGCCATCCTCGCCCACATACTCGGCATCCAGACGCTCCGGCATGGAGAAATCGACCTGCATGGTGCCGCACTGCCACTGCCGGCCAATCGCATCTTTCAGCGTGTACTCGATCTTGGGGCCGTAAAACGCGCCCTCGCCCGGGGAGATTTCAAATTCACAGCCTGAAGCGCGCAGGCTTTCGATCAGGGCCTGCTCGGCCTTGTCCCAGCTCTCGTCAGAGCCAATGCGGGCGTCGGGCCGGGTAGCGACCTTGTAGATGATGTTTTTAAAGCCGAAGTCGGTGTAGACCTTTTGCAGCAAGGTCGTGTAGTCCACGCATTCCTTGAGGATCTGCTCTTCCGTGCAAAAAATATGGCCGTCATCCTGCGTGAAGCCGCGCACCCGCATGATGCCGTGCAACCCGCCCGAGGGTTCATTGCGGTGGCACTGGCCGAATTCACCGTAGCGCAGCGGCAGGTCGCGGTAGCTCTTGATACCCTGCTTGAAAATCAGGATGTGGCCGGGGCAGTTCATCGGCTTGAGCGCGTACTCGCGCTTCTCGCTCTCGGTCGTGAACATGTTGTCGCGGTACTTGTCCCAGTGGCCGGTCTTTTCCCACAGGGTCTTGTCGATGACCTGCGGGCCCTTGACCTCCTGGTAGCCGTTGTCCTGGTAGACCTTGCGCATGTACTGCTCCACGCCCTGCCAGATCGTCCAGCCCTTGGGGTGCCAGAACACGAGGCCAGGCGCATGGTCATCGATATGGAACAGGTCCAGCTCCTTGCCCAGCTTGCGGTGGTCGCGCTTTTCGGCTTCCTCCAGCATCGTCAGGTACTGCTGCAGTTCGTCCTTGGTGGCCCACGCCGTTCCGTAGACACGCTGCAGCATCTCGTTGCGATGGTCGCCGCGCCAGTAGGCGCCAGCCACTTTCATGAGCTTGAAGAATTTCAGCTTGCCGGTGCTGGGTACGTGGGGGCCGCGGCACAGGTCTTCAAACGTCCCCTCCCGGTACAGCGACACATCTTCATTGGCAGGGATGCTGGCAATGATTTCGGCCTTGTAATGCTCTCCAATGCTCTTGAAGTGCGCCACGGCTTCATCGCGCGGCAGCACACGGCGCGTCACCGGTTCGTCTTTGGCCGCCAACTCGGTCATGCGTTTTTCAATGGCCGCCAGGTCTTCCGGCGTGAAAGGACGCTTGTAGGCAAAGTCGTAATAAAACCCGTTTTCAATCACCGGCCCGATGGTGACCTGCGCCTCGGAAAACAGCTCCTTGACCGCATACGCCAGCAAGTGCGCCGTCGAGTGGCGGATCAGCTCCAGCCCATCGGCATCCTTGGCCGTGATGATGGACAGCGCGCTGTCTTTCTCGATCAGGTAGCTCGTGTCGACCACCTTGCCATCGACCTTGCCACCCAGGGCAGCCTTGGCCAGGCCAGCACCGATGGACGCGGCCACTTCGGCCACGGTGACGGCTTGGGGATATTCGCGTTTGGATGCATCGGGAAGCGTTATTTGAATCATGGGAAGGCTTTGAAAGTGGACTGTCAAACAAAAAGCGCGGAACCGGCCGCGCTTTTGATAAGGGAAATGGATTTTTGCTATGAATTTAAGCTATTAAATTTGTAGCTATCAATCACCAGGGGATGCGGACTAGCGCCCCGGATGACTCCATGAAGCGGACGCAGGGCTAGTTCGCGGTGTCATAACCCGGGCGATCCTTCCTGTTTCCAGTTTGATTGATTGCATGGCGCTATTTTACGGCAGGTCGACCCACCTGTCTGTCGATACCGGATGGCACCCGCCTCAAGCCTCAAGCCTCAAGCCTCAAGCCTCAAGCCTCAGGGCGCCAGGCGCCAGACGAAAAAGCCCGGACAAACCCCTGAAGGCTTGTCCGGGCTGAAATCCGCATCCGGCAGGAACCAGACATACGGACCATGCGCTCAGGGTCGGAGCCGGGAATACCCCAGCGCAAACTCAGTAAAGGCTCGGTGAATGCTCAATGGAACTGCTCTTCTTCGGTAGAGCCGGTCAATGCGGTCACGCTGGACTTGCCGCCCTGGATCGCCGTGGTCACTTCATCGAAATAACCGGTGCCCACTTCCTGCTGGTGCGACACAAAGGTGTAGCCGCGGTCACGCGCTGCGAACTCGGGTTCCTGCACCTTCTCGATGTAGGCCGTCATGCCGCGCTTGACGTAGTCTTGCGACAGGTCGTACATGTTGTACCACATGGAGTGAATGCCAGCCAGCGTGATGAACTGGTACTTGTAGCCCATCGCGCCGAGTTCGCGCTGGAACTTGGCGATGGTGGCATCGTCCAGGTTCTTCTTCCAGTTGAACGAAGGCGAGCAGTTGTAGGCCAGCATCTTGCCGGGGTGGACCTTGTGCACGGCATCGGCAAACTTCCTGGCGAAGTCAAGGTCAGGCGTGCCGGTTTCACACCACACCAGATCGGCGTAATGCGCATAGGCGTTGGCGCGGGCAACAGCCTGCTCCAGGCCCTTGCGGGTCTTGTAGAAACCTTCGGCGGTGCGCTCACCCGTCAGGAAAGGCTTGTCGATCTCGTCATAGTCGGAGGTCAGCAGGTCGGCTGCCTCGGCGTCGGTACGTGCAATCACCAGGGTAGGCACGCCGCACACGTCGGCCGCCATGCGCGCGGCGATCAGTTTCTGGCAGGACTCGCGCGTCGGCAGCAGCACCTTGCCGCCCATGTGGCCGCACTTCTTGACGGACGCCAGCTGGTCTTCCCAATGCACGCCGCCGGCCCCGGCCTTGATCATGGCCTTCATCAGCTCAAAAGCATTGAGCACGCCGCCAAACCCGGCTTCAGCGTCTGCAACGATGGGGGCGAAATAGTCGATGTAGCCTTTGTCGCCGGCATCAATGCCTTTGGAGTGCTGAATTTCGTCGGCACGGCGGAAAGTGTTGTTGATGGTTTCCACCACCTTGGGCACCGAGTCCACCGGGTACAGCGACTGGTCCGGGTACATGGCCGAGTAGGTGTTGTTGTCAGCGGCAACCTGCCAGCCCGACAGGTAGATGGCCTTCACGCCGGCCTTGACCTGCTGCATGGCCTGACCGCCGGTGAGCGCGCCCAGGCAGTTGACATAAGGCTCGCTGTGCAGGATGTTCCACAGCTTTTCGGCACCACGGCGGGCCAGCGTGTGTTCGATCGGGAACGAGCCACGCAGGCGAACCACGTCGGCGGCGCTGTAGCCGCGCTTGATGCCTTTCCAGCGCGGGTTGGTGGCCCAGTCTTTTTCGAGGGCGGAAATCTGCTGGTCGCGGCTCAATTGTTCAGTGAGGGTCTGTGGCATGGTGGGCTCCGTAGGTTGAAGAAAAGTGACTGACAACGTAGGTCTACTTTAAGTCTTCTACAAGACCTTGTGAAGCTCTTATGTCTTATATAAGACAAAAATTAACTTAAATAAAATCAATGCTATTTTGTATATTTCCCGCATTGTGAAATTTAATTTCTTGTATTGAGAAATTTTTTTGCAGTGCAGCAATGCTGAATTTCATATTGAGAAATACATTTGCCGGATTATGAAATTCGAGCGCTCAAAGGGCACCTGGCAGCAGCTTCCGCCGGGAATTGATCGGCAAGGCACGGGCCGATTGGCCGCAACACGCCCTGCCGCGGTGATTCAGCGCTTGCGCTCAGCCCGGGCCTGCGTCCAGTCGCCGCCCACAATCACCGGCTTGCCATGGATGCGCCCGGGGGCAATTTCATAAAGAAGGCAGACCACCGTGCCCGGGCCGTCTTGCCGTGGCTGCGACAGGTGATGCCCCGATTGATCGGCCAATTGATCGCTCGATTGATCCGCCAATTCATCGGGCGGTCGATGGTCCGGTGGGGGATCAAGCGCCACCAGCACCTCGCGCCGGATGTACTCGCCACTCTGTTGGGGCCAGACCTCCTCGATTTCATCGAGTTGCCGTTCCAGCTCAGGCGTGATTTCATACACCTCCCCCCTAACCAGGCCCTGACCGCCCAGGACCAGACCAGGATAGGCGCCCAGATGGTGCAAGATGCCCGCCACACTCGCGTGCCCCACCCATCGCGGCGCAGGCTTCAGGCAATTGATATCGCGCTCTTCACCCCGGCGCAGGGTGCCGTAAACAAAGACATGACGCAGAGGCTGTGGTGACATGGTTGATCGGATCAGGGCGGCTTAAGCGGCTGAAAGTAAGGCATCATTTCAACCTGCGCATGCCAGCCGCATGACAGTCAGGTCAGCAACTCAACCCGACTGGCCGCAAGGCCGGTACAACAGGAAACCCCAGTTTAATGAATCGCCTTGTGGCCTACACCTGCCTCGCGCTCAGCATGTCTCTCGTGGGCAGCTATGTGGCGCTTTCCAAACCCTTGGTGGTCGTCCTGCCGGTCTTCCTGCTGGCCTGGCTGCGCTTTGGCATCGGCGGCACCGCCATGCTGCACTGGCTCAAAAAACCGATTGAAGAAACACCCATGAGCAGCCAGACGCGACGCCTGCTATTTCTGGAGTCCTTCCTGGGTAACTTCATGTTTTCCATCTGCATGCTGTTTGGCGTCAGCATGACCAGCGCGGTCGCGGCAGGCGTCATCATGGCCTCCATCCCCGCGGCCGTGGCCCTGATGAGCTGGCTGTTCCTGCGCGAGCGCATTGGCCTGCGGGTGTGGAGCGCGGTGGCCTGCGCGGTGATCGGCATCGGCCTGGTTTCGCTATCAAAAAATGAGCTTCCTGCACCCGGGCATATTGGGTCAGCAGGCGATATTGCATCAAAAACATCGTGGCTGGGCAACCTGCTGCTGGTAGGCGCCGTGCTGTGCGAGGCGGCCTATGCCGTGATCGGAAAAAAACTCACCGGCGTGCTCAGCCCCAAGCGCATCACCGCACTCATCAACCTGTGGGGCTTTGCCCTGATCACGCCGCTGGGGCTGTGGATGGCCTGGAGCTTCGACTTTGCCCGTGTGGAGACCTCCAGCTGGCTGCTGCTGCTGTTTTATTCACTGGCGGCCAGCGTGTGGACGGTGTGGCTGTGGATGACCGGGCTGAAGACCATCCCCGCCAACCAGGCCGGTGTATTCACGGTGATGCTGCCCGTCAGCGCCGCAGCAGTGGGTGTCATCGTGCTGGGCGAAACACTGAACGGCACCCAGATGGGCGCATTCGCCATTGCATTGGCCGGCGTGGTGCTGGCTACCCTGCCCGGGCGGGGTCGGGGAAGCTCTGTTCAAGTCGAGCCGCCGCACTGATTTCACGGTCCAGCCGTTTCTGCCGGCGCATCACATAGATGCTGTACGTGATGATGCCCAGCGAAACCACGGCAATCAGGATAGTCGCAGCCGCATAGATGGACGGGTTCACGCCACGGCGCGCGTAGCTGAAAATCACCTGGGGCAAGGTCGTCACGCCCGGGCCTGACAAAAACTCCGAGATCACCACGTCGTCAAATGACAGGGTAAAGGTCAGCAGCCAGGCCGAGACCAGGGCCGGTGCAATATTGGGCAGGGTCACCAGGAAAAAAACCTGCATGGGCCGGCATCCCAGGTCCATGGCGGCCTCCTCCAGCGAGCGGTCCATCTCGCTCAGGCGCGACTGGATCACGACCGTGGCATAAGCCATGCCGAGCAGCGTGTGGCCGGTCACGATGGTGATGAAGCCCCGGTCGGGCCAACCCACCGCGCGCTGCACAGCCACCATCAGCAGCAACAAAGACAGCCCAATAATGACTTCGGGCATCACCAGCGGCGCATTCACCATGCCGTAAAACAGCGTGCGCCCCGTGAAGCGGAGGTAGCGCACCAATACAAACGCGGCAAAGCTGCCCAGTACCACCGACAGCGTGCCGGTAATCAGCGCCACCTTGAGCGACAGGAAAAATCCCTCGACCAGACGGGAGTCTGCCAGCAGGGCCTCATACCAGCGCAAGGAAAAGCCGGTGAACACGCCATCCTGACGGGTGCTGTTGAAAGAAAAGACGATGAGGAAGAACAGCGGGATGTAGAGGAACAGATAGACCGCGCCCAGCCAGAGCCGGCCCACCTGGTTTTCTGCAAAGCGCCACAGGCTTCTCATGTCACGATTCTCCGTGAGCATCGCGCGCGGCGCTTGCACGGTAGTAAAAGGCCAAAGGCACCAGGATGAGCAGAATCATCACGACGGCCAGGGCCGCCGCGCGCGGCCAGTTGTTGCTGCTGAACATTTCGTCCCAGACCACGCGGCCGATCATGATGTTTTCGGCGCCGCCCAGCAGCGAGGGAATGACGAACTCACCCACACTGGGAATGAAGACCAGCATGGAGCCGGCAATGATGCCGGATTTGCTCAACGGCACGGTGATCAGCCAGAACGCCTTCCAGGCGCTGGCCCCCAGGTCATGGGCCGCTTCCAGCAGGCGGAAATCCATCTTCACCAGGTTGGCATAGAGCGGCAGGATCATGAAGGGGCAATACACATAGGTCATGCCGACCAGCATGGACACATTGGTGTAGAGCATCACCATGGGTTCATCGATGATGCCCAGCGCCAGCAGCAGGTTGTTGAGCACGCCCTGGTCGGCCAGGATCCCCTTCCACGCATAGACGCGCAGCAGGAACGAGGTCCAGAAAGGCAGCATGACCAGCATCAGCAAGGCCGGGCGAATGGAGGGCCGCGACCGGGCAATGAAATAGGCAAACGGATAGCCAATCACCAGGCACGACACTGTGGTGAACAAGGCGTATTTCAGGGAGGTCTCGTAGCCCTCCATGTAGATGGTGTTACCCCATCCGCTATCGGCCCCCTGCCCTGCGTCGTGAAAGATGGAAACGTAATTTGCATAACGCAGCATGACACGCCAGGAGCCCGACACGGCCTCCACCAGCGGCGCAAAAGGATCCACGCCATTGCCCATGTCCGTCACGCTGATGCGCAGCATGATCAGGAAAGGCAGCACAAAAAACAGCAGCAGCCAGACGTAGGGCACGCCGATGACAAAGCGCCGCCCGGGGTTGAACTGGAGCCAGGAGGGGATTTTCATCACGGCGGCTTTATTGGGTCAGCACCACCGGTGCCGAGTCATCCCACCAGAAAAAGACCGGGTCATCCCAGGTGATCACGCTGCCTTCATGCCGCGTGGTGTTGGTTTCCGTGATCTTGATGGTGCGGCTTTGGCCGCCCTCCCCCTTCATGTCCACAATAAACGTGTTGTAGCTGCCGAAATAGGCGATTTCGCGCACCTTGCCGCTGAACAGGTTGACGGTGACGTCAGGCCGGGTTTTGGAGATGTGGATTTTCTCGGGACGCACGGCAACGGCAACCAACATGCCCTGGGTACCGCTGATGCCATGTCCCACGTTCACCACGCCGTACCCGGTCGTTACCTCGCAATGGTCCGCTTCATCCGCCGTGAGTTCACCCTCCATCAAATTGACGTTGCCAATGAAGTCGGCCACAAAACGGCAGTTCGGGTGCTCGTAGATCTCCTTCGGCGTACCCACCTGCAGCACCCGGCCGTGGCTCATGACGGCAATACGGGAAGCCATGGCCATGGCTTCCTCCTGGTCATGGGTCACCATGACGCAGGTGACGCCCACCGACTCCAGGATGTTGACGAGTTCAAATTGCGTGCGCTCCCGCAGCTTCTTGTCGAGCGCGCCCAGCGGCTCGTCCAGGAGCAGCAGTTGCGGTTTCTTGGCCAGGCTGCGCGCCAGGGCCACGCGCTGCTGCTGGCCGCCCGAGAGCTGGTGCGGCTTGCGTTTGGCAAAAGCTTCCAGTTGCACCAGCTTGAGCATCTCCTGCACACGTGCTTCGATCTCTGCCTTGGGCATTCCCTCTCGCTTCAGGCCAAAGGCAATGTTGTCCCAGATGTTGAGGTGAGGAAACAGCGCGTACGACTGGAACATCATGTTGATGGGCCGCTCGTAGGGCGGAAACGAGGCGATGTCCACCCCATCCAGGATGACCGAACCGGAGGTCGGTTTCTCAAAGCCGGCCAGCATGCGCAGCAGCGTTGATTTTCCGCAGCCGGAGCTACCGAGCAGCGCAAAAATTTCGCCTTTTTGAATGAACAGCGAGACGTCGTCCACGGCCACCACGCCGTCAAAGCGCTTGACCAACTGGTCAGTCCGTAGGTAGCCATCGCCAGGTGACGCGGGTAGATTCATGAGGCGTAGTTCCCAGGTAGCAAAACCACATCAAAAAGGCTGTGCACGCTGGATCGCGTGCACAGCCTGATCAGCCAGCCCACGGGGCATGGCCCGAAAACTCAACTGCCTTTTTTGAACAGGGTAAAGACGTTGCTCATGGATTCCCGCGCTTCGTTGCTGAAGCTGGCGGGAGAGACCATTTTCTGCAGGTTGGCTGCATCGGGGAACACGGCTTTGTCCTGGGCGATTTCCGGCTTGACGCTGGCCAGGCTGGCCTTGTTGGCCGTGGCGTAGCCCAGTTCATTGGTCAGCGAGGCAGACACTTCGGGGCGCAGGGAGTAGTTGATGAACGCCAAAGCGTTGTTCGGGTGCTTGGCATCTTTGGGAATAGCCAGGGTGTCAAAGAAAATCAGGCCACCGGTGCTGGGCAACAGCGCCTGGACGTCGTTGCCACTCTTGTTTTCAATCGCGCGGCCACGGGCAATGTTGATGTCCCCGGCCCAAGCCAGCGCCACGCAAGCCTTGCCACCGGCCAGGTCATCAATCATGGTGCTGGAGAACATGCGGATGTGCGGGCGTACCTTGGCCAGCATGGCGGCCGCGGCCTTGTGGTCGGCCGGATCGTTCGAATAGGCGTTCTTGCCCAGGTAGTGCATGGCCGGTGGAATCACCTCGGTCGGCGAATCCAGGAAGGCGATACCGCAGGACTTCAGTTTGGCCGTATAGACCGGGTTGAACACCAGCTCCCAGGCGTTTTCAGGCATGGGTGTTGAGCCCAACGCCTTGGCGACCTTGGCCTTGTTGATGCCCACCGTGGTGAAACTCCAGGCCCAGGGCACCAGGTAGGCGTTGCCCGGGTCAATGGTGGCCAACTTTTCCATGATGGGCGAGTCGAGGTTGCCATAGTTGCTGATCTTGGACTTGTCCAGCTTCATCAGCAGCCCGCCATCAATTTGCGGCTTGGCAAACACGGCGCCGGGCACGACGATGTCGTAGCCGGTATTGCCGGCCACCAGCTTGGCGTGCAGGGCTTCGTTGTTCTCAAAGGTCTGGTAATTGACCTTGATGCCCGTTTCCTTCTCGAAGTTAGCCACCATGTCCTTGGCGACGTAGTCCGGCCAGTTGTAGACGTTGAGCACCTTCTCTTCGGTGTTCACCGCCACAGCCGCGCTGGCCGGGGCGGCCGGCGTTGCAACCGCAGGTGCCTCCTCCTTTTTGCCGCAGGCACTCAGTGCCACCGCAGAAAAGGCAAAAATCCACAAATGCTTTCTTATCATGTCCGGGCTCCGTCAGGAAAGGTAACAACAAAAGGGCAAACACACGCGGCAGGTGGCACTGCAGGACGCAAAGGCCAGCCAGCCGCAGATTGTATAAGAGTGGTTTTGTCGGGTAAACCAAATCCAGGCCTTTCACCGCAGTGCCCGCCCCGCTCTGAACTCCTCCCCAGCGTGACGCAAAACCCGTACCAGCTGCACCATGCGCATGGCCCGGCAACGGCCTTGCACGAGCCACCGCACGGCAGCGCCGCCTCCGATTGACAGCCAGGCCACCCCGGGCATGGATCGCGTCAACATCCGCCAGTTGGGCTTGCCCGGACGTAGAACCGGCCGCCCCTGCTACCGCGCTATCGGCGCAACATCGGCATCGATGTTCGGTGCAAGGATCCGGATGCGCAGGTCACGGGGGCAGCCGGAACCCGGCAGACTTCAGGCAAACAGGCCTTTTTGCTGGTCGCGCAAGACGTTTTTCTGGACTTTTCCCATGGTGTTGCGGGGCAGTTCACTGGCAATGAAACAGCGTTTTGGAATCTTGAAATTGGCCAGCCGCGACTTCAGCCCGGCAATGATCTCGCCGGCGTCCAGCGAGGCACCAGGCTTGGGCACGACGATGGCGATGCCGACCTCCCCGAAGTCGGGATGCGGCACACCGACCAGCGCGCTTTCGGCCACACCCGGCATGTCGTTGATATAGCCTTCAATCTCGGCCGGATAGACGTTGTAGCCACCGCTGATGATCAGGTCCTTGCTGCGCCCGACGATGGTGATGTAGCCGCGCTCGTCAATCTTGCCCACATCACCGGTCTTGAAGTAACCGTCGGGCGTGAACTCTTCCTTCGTTTTCTCGGGCATGCGCCAGTAGCCCTGAAAGACATTCGGCCCCTTGACCTGGATGTCACCGATTTCCCCCACGGGCAGTGGCTTGCCATCGTCGCCCTGCACCCGCAGGCTCACACCCGGCAGCGCCAGCCCCACGGTGCCGCCTCGCCGCTCGCCGCCCTCGTAGGGGTTGGAAGTCAGCATGGCCGTCTCAGACATGCCGTAGCGCTCGAGAATGGTATGCCCGGTGCGCTGCTGCCACGCGTTGAAGGTTTCAATGAGCAGCGGCGCCGAGCCCGCAACGAAGAGGCGCATGTTGCGGCAGGCCTCGCGGTCCAGCCCGGGCTCGGCGAGCAAGCGCACATAGAGCGTGGGCACGCCCATGAACACCGTGGCCTCGGGCAGCTTTTTCACGACCAGCTTCGGGTCGAACTTCGACAGCCAGATCATCTTGCTGCCGTTGACCAGCGCGCCGTGGATGGCGACAAAGAGGCCATGCACGTGAAAAATGGGCAAGGCATGGATCAGCACATCGCCCTTCTTCCAGCCCCAGTAGTCCTTCAGGACCAGCGCATTGCTGAGCATGTTGCCATGCGACAGCATGGCGCCCTTGCTACGGCCGGTGGTGCCGCTGGTGTAGAGAATGGCGGCCAGGTCGTCCGGCTTTTTTATGGCGATGTCATGCCGGTCGCTGCAGTGCGCTGCACGCTCCAGCAGGGAGCCCGTGCGGTCGTCGTCCAGTGTGAAGACATTCTGCGTGCCCGCCTTGAAGGCGATCTTGCTGACCCAGCCAAAATTCTTGCTGCTGCACACCACCACAGCCGGCTCTGCATTGCCGATGAAGTATTCAATTTCGGCGCTCTGGTAGGCGGTGTTCAGCGGCAAAAACACATAGCCCGCGCGCAAGGTCGCCAGGTACAGCACCAGCGCTTCGACCGATTTTTCAACCTGGACCGCCACGCGCGAGCCCTCGGGCAGGCCCAGCGACTGCAGAAGATTGGCCACCATGGCCGTGGCGCGGTCGAGGTCGCGCCATGTATAGAACAGGCCATGGTCGGTTTCAACGGCGACGTCATCCAGCGAGGCAGGAAAGGCGGCACGCAGTGCCGCAAACAGGTTATGGTTTTTCATGGATCGGGCTGTCGAAGGTTGGGAATTCGGAAAGTGCAGCCATTAAACGGGGCTGACAAAAACGGGGCTGGCGTTTTTCAACAAAGGCCATCACGCCCTCGCGGTGTTCGGCTGCGTTCGCGTAGTCATAGGCGCCCGCTATTAATTCTGCAATGGGTTGCGCAGCGAGGCTGGGAGTCAACGCCCTGAAAGTCTGCTTGTTCAGACGCGCCGCCTGAGGAGCCAGCTGGCTGATGCGGCCCGCATACGCCAGCGCCGCATGGGCGACCTCACCCGCCGGCACGACCTGGCTGAGAAAACCGCGCTGCTTCATCTCAGCCGCGTCCAGCACCGCTGCCGACAGCAGCATTTCACGTGCCGTCAGCTCGCCGGCAGCGCGCATCACCAACGCCGCCTCGCGCGGGGCCATGGGAAAGCCCAGTTTGGCAATTGGCGCACCAAAACGGGCCGTCTCGCTGGCAATGCGGATGTCGCAGCAACTGGCGATCTCCATGCCGGCCCCCATGCAGTTGCCCTCGATCTGGGCAACGATGGGAATGTCGCAGTCAAGCATCGCCTGCAGGCCGCCCCAGACCTCGTTTTCATGGAAGTTGCGCAAGCTGGCTTCGTCGAAGCGGAAATCAGCATATTCGGAGATATCGCCCCCGGCGCAAAAGTGGCCGACACCCTCTGCGCTGGCGGGCGCACGGTCGCCGCGTACCAGCACGCAGGTCACGTCGCCACCGCACTGGAGCTGCTCGAACGCAGTCCGCAACTCACGCCACATCGCTCGCGACATGGCATTGAGCTTGCCAGGGTGCGACAGGGTTACTGTCGCAACCGGGCCCAGCCTTTCCAGCAAAATGGCGCCGCTCATCGTATGAAAAGTGTGGGAAGTATGCAATTTTCCGACGGGCAGCCCCTAGGAAAATTAGCCCCCTCGGGGGGCAGCGCATTACACGAAGTGAAAAGCGTGGGGGCCATATCTATTCGAGCTTGGCGCCCGATGTCTTGACCACGGCCGCCCAGCGCTGGATTTCCGCATGAACAAAAGCACCGAACTGCTGCGGTGTCAGGTTGCCGAACTCCGCACCATTGCTGGCCCAGATGGCCTTGAGTTCGTCGCTGGCTGCGGCCTTGCGCAATTCTTCAACGATGCGCGCCTGAATATCGGCGGGCGTGCCTTTCGGCGCCCACAGACCGTACCAGGTGGTCACGGTGTAATCCGGCAGGCCGACCTCGGCGGCGCTGGGCACATCCGGAAAGGCCGGGTTGCGCTTGCTGCCAGAGACCATCAACGCCTTGATGCGGCCTCCCTTGATGTGGGCTGCAGAGGAACCCAGGCCGTCAAACATCACGTCCACATTGCCGGAGATCAGGTCTTGCAGGGCCGGGCCTGCACCACGGTAAGGAATGTGCGTGATGAAAGTCTTGGTCTGCTGCTTGAACAACTCGCCGGCCAGGTGATGCGAGGTGCCCGCGCCGGCAGAGCCGTAGTTGAGCTTGCCGGGGTTCTTGCGTGCGTACTCTATGAACGCCTTGATGTTCTGCGTTTCCGCCCGCTTCGGATTGATCACCACCACCTGCGGCACATTGGCCATCAGGGCCAGCGGCACAAAATCCTTCTCAAGGTCGTAGTCCAGCTTCGGGTACATGGAAGGCGCAATGGTGTGATGGACGGCGCCCATGAACAGGGTGTAACCATCAGGCGCGGCCTTCGCCGCAATGCTGGCACCCAGCGTGCCACCGGCGCCACCGCGGTTGTCAACGATCAGCTGTTTGCCTGTCAGCTTGGCAAACTGCCCCGAGAGCGGCCGGGCAAATGCATCGGTTCCACCACCGGCGGGAAAAGGCACCACCACCGTTACCGGCTTGGTGGGCCAGCCCGACTGGGCATGGCTGTTGATGGCAAATAAGGCAACACTGGCGGCGGTGGCGCGCAGCACGTCGCGCCGCGAACCCTTTCCAAGGCTGAATGTCATTTTGTCTCCTGTCGTTGTTGAACGTTGTTGAATCTGAAAATACGGAATCGATGTGCTGAATCGACGTGCGGAATCGATGTTAAGTACACATTCAAATGTACAAATCTTCGACCTCCCCTGATACGGGGATTTTCCCCTGTGCCAGCATGGCGCGGTGCTTGTCCAGGCGCTTGAGGTCGTAGAGGTAATTCACCATCAGGCCATACGACTGCTTGAGCCCTTTGGGCGAAGGATCTCCTGCCCAGTTGAGCCGTTCAATACGGGCGCCATTGCCGAGGTGAAAGCGCGCTACCGCATCGAGCGGTTTGCCGTCATCCAGAGCACGGCCCAGGTAATGCGCAGCGCATCGCAGCAGCATCAGTCGCACCGGTGATTTTTCATGCAAGGTCAGGGCACCCTCTGCAGCGCTGAGAAAATGCCCAACCCCCGGCGGCTCAAACCCCACGGCACGGCCCAGCGCCACCCTATCCTTCTCGCCCAGGCTCTCCAGCATGGCGCCAGCGTTCTTGGCAAGCCAGCTCCTGAAGCCCGGAATCGGCGAGAGCGTGGCAAACGTCCTGAGCCGCGGAAACTCTTCCTTCAGGGTCTCCACAACCCGCTTGATCAGGGAGTCGCCAAAGCTCACGCCGCGCAAACCAGCCTGTGTGTTGCTGATGGAATAAAAAATCGCCGTGGTCGCCTTGTTCACGTCCACCGCGTCGGCCGACTCGTCCAGCAGCGGCGTGATGCTGTGGGACATGGCATCGATCAACGCGACTTCCACAAATATCAGCGGCTCGTCGGGCAGGCGCGGATGGAAGAAGCCATAGCAGCGGCGGTCAGAGTCAAGCCGGTTCTTCACATCGGCCCAGCTCTTGATGTCGTGCACCGCCTCGTACTTGATCAGTTTTTCAATCAGGGATGCCGGGGAATCCCAGCTGATGCGGCGCAGGTCAAGGAAGCCGACGTCGAACCAGGTGGAGAACATGTACTCCATCTCGACATCCAGCGCCTGCAGGCGCTTGTCGGCCTTCAGGTAGGGCAGCATGTCGGCTCGCAAATCCACCAGAAAGCGGATGCCTTCCGGGAACGCGCTGAAGCGCTGGAGCAGGCGTCTGCGCGGTGACACCGTGGCACGGCGATAGCGCACCTCGGCAACGGCCTCGTCAGGCGTTCCGACGGCGGCGGCAAACTGGGCTTGTGCGAGCTTGACCTTCTGGGCGTCGGCAACAAACTGCTCGCTCATCAGGAGCCACATGTCGCGCCGCTCATTCAAGGCGGCGCCGGCATACCAGCCGGCAACACCCTTGGCTCGGCGCCCGCCTTCAACCTCGCTGACCTGCGGATCCACGATCGCCTTCAGCTCCTCCAGCGTCCGGCGCAAGACGCGCGGCGAGAGTGCCTCCTCCTTGTGCCGCAGCGTGGCATTAAGCCGCTCTCGGGTCGAACGGCCGGCAACCGGGGGCGGGGTTCGGGCATCGCCCGCTGCCGGCACACCGGCCCGCGCAGCAGGCGCCGGAGAGGCCTTCGGCGCCGTTGGCGCTGTTGGTGTTGTCGATGCTTTTGGTGTTGCTGGCGCCGTGGACTCGGCAGCGGAGTTTGGTGATTTTTCGGATGACATTTTCGCTCCGGCGTCGGGCACAACCCGCAACTTGGAAACACTTCGAGTGAGCCAGTCGGCGGCGCTCATGATGCCAACCTCGAACGCTGGTTGGCAGCCAGGCCGCGCAGCGCTTCACGCTGGCGCGTCAGGTGGGTGCGCATGGCGGCCTCCGCCCCTTCGCTGTCGCGGCTTTTCAGGGCCGCAAACACCGTCATGTGTTCCGACAGGCTTTGGGTCAGGCGGCCCGGCGCGCGCAACTGCTGCAGGCGCGCCAGCTTCAGTATCTTGCGCAGGTCGGCAATCGCCTGCGCCAGCCAGCGGTTGTTGGCCAGCAAAATAATCGCTTCATGAATGGCGTAATTGGTGGCGTAGTAGTCGTTGATGCGGCCCGCCTTGGCATGGCTGCTCAAGCGCGCGTGCAGGGTCGTCAGTTCCGCCAGGTCCGCATCGGTAGCATTGCGCGCCGCCTCGTAGGCGCAGCGGCCTTCCAGCAGCGCAATCACCGGGAAAATGTCGTCCAGATCCTGCTCGGTCACTTCGTTGACGAAGCAGCCCCTTCTGGGCTCATGGCGTAGCAAGCCCTCCGCCGTCAAGACCTTGAGCGCTTCGCGCAGCGGCGTGCGGGAAATCTTCAGGCTCTCGCACAGCGCGACCTCATCGAGAAACGTGCCCGGCATCAACTGGCCCGAGAAAATCTGCTCGCGCAAAGTATCGGCAACTTCATGATGCAGTGAATTCTGGACAAGTCGCATGGCAGGAACTCCCTCAAATTGACTTGAAAAATAGCCCTGACGGGCCGCCGCGGCACCTCTACCCAAATACGGCGAAAAAGCCGCTCCGAACCTGTGGGGGCCTCAAGGCCGGCACCATAATTTTGAGTAATTACGCGTAATTATGAACAAGTCGATGCGTGACCGCAAGTCTTGTTTCATCCGGACAAACCCTGTCCCCGCCTCACGTCACCCCGGCGCCAGCAGACGGGACGGGGACGGGGACGGTCGACAAGCGGTGGCGATGGCGCCCACGGATCGGGACCGGGTCAAAGGCGTGCGACGGCCTCCCCGAGTTGGGCCAGCAGCTCCGGGACGAACCTGAGCCGCTTGGCCTCCTCCTCAAGCACCTTTCCGAACGCACGTTTTTTCAGGGCGGCGATATCGAAATCGCCGCGTCTGTTCGCCGGAACCGTGCTCTCCAGAATATCGAAGAGCCGGTCCACCGCATGGAGCCGGCCCCACAAATAGTCATTTTCACGGATCGACCGGCTGAGAAAACCGCCAAAGCCGGCGAATGACCCGCCTTGCAGAACACTCTTCTGATCAGGGAGCGCGAGGGTGGTCGCATCTTCGGGGCTGATGCGGTCGATCAGAATTTCGTCGATCGGACCTGCGTCCAATGACAGGGCACTGGCCGTTGGGCGCAGGATGATGTCCCAGTAAAGGTAGCCGAGATAGCCGGTGAGTATGGCAACACGGCACCGCTCAGCCATACGCAGGAGCAAGGGGGATGCCAGCACGGCATCCGTATTGTCCATTGTCCGCTCCATGTCGCACTCCTGGCCCAGCCTTTCAACCAGCTTTGAGATTTCATCAAGGTCTTCCTTGCCAAGAAAATCAACTGCGCCAGAAACAATGTTCAATTTTTCATGGGCAAACCGGCCGACGAACAGCCTTCGGCACATGGAGACGGCCTGGCGACTCAAAAAATTCATGTCGTCATAAACCGACAACTCGTCAATGCATTTTTGTATTTTTATTTTCAACAGATCGAGAGACTGCGGATCGGTCGCACCGGAGTCATCCCCTGAAATATTTTGATAAAGATCATTGATTTCATGCAGAACAAAATTCAATCGCCTCTTTTTGTAGATGACGCCAAAATTCCCGATGATTTTTCCGAAGCTCGGCAACTCGGAATACTCATGAACATGTTCCGGCATGGAGTAAGAAGCGGCGATGATCCCCTGATTTCTGGCCCACGCCTCGACAATCTCCTGGATCCGGCGCGCGTCCCGCGAATCGGCAGCGTACTGACAGGCGCTGACAATGATCTGCACGATGAAGTCCAGCCCTTCAAGGACCAGAGAACGCACCCAGGCGTCATAGACAATCGCTGTACCGGACAGGAGGTTGATGGATGAGAGCCGCCAGTGCCGCAAGTCATCGACAGTGAATTCGCCCTTGAGCCCCCCCGCGGTCGCTTGCTCGATCATCTTCGCAACATGGGAGCGCGCGTCCAGGATGGCAGCCTTCAGGCGCCGGGCCTGCCGGTTGTACCGGCTGATCACTGCCAGTTCGTTGTAAACGGGATCGTGGCGAGGCAGATCCGAGAGCGCCGCGCGCAACGTGGCGAAAAAACCCGGAACACCATTGCCGGACA
Organism: Polaromonas sp. JS666; assembly: GCF_000013865.1. NCBI lineage: Bacteria > Pseudomonadati > Pseudomonadota > Betaproteobacteria > Burkholderiales > Comamonadaceae > Polaromonas > Polaromonas sp. JS666. The sequence goes on along the minus strand of NC_007948.1, from coordinate 2,175,224 downwards.
CCGCTTTCTCGCGCCTGAGGTGAGGGTCTATGAAGACGAGGCGGCGATCCACTTCACGGAAAGCGCCATGGGTGCGGATGGCCTCCACACAGGCCATGATGGGCTTGTTGTCGAGAACGCTGCCATCGACCAGTACCGCGTCTTCGGGATTTTCTCCCAGCTCACGGTAGCGCCGGAAATTGCGATCCAGGAAGTGCGTGCGCGCCGGCCACGGCCTGTGGCGTTCGGCCAGAATGTCGTCGATCTCACGGATCTGCGCTGGCGGAAAGGCCCCGGGGTACGAGGCCGATGCCCGGGCTGCAAAGGCAAGAGACGGGAGATTATCAACATCAAAGTCGCTCTGCAGATGGCCGGTTCTGCGATGCTCCAGGCTGAAGCGAAGAACGTGGCGATGCTCCCTTTCATGCGCAACCGGCGGATCATGAATAAAGATGGGCCGGTCCAGCCCTCTGAAATCGGTCACGGTGACCAGAAGGTCAAGCCTTGCCCCCGTGGGCAACAGCGACTCCGAAGCCGAGCCGGTTTTCCCCATCGCCACCAGGCCATCCAGCATCAGCGCGGTCATGCGGCGACCGTCAAGCGGAGGCTTGAACCAGCGAGAGCGCAGAAAAACCGAGACCCGCTCCTTCATTTCAGCGTCGGCCTTCCCATGTAGCAAGCCCTCGCGGTCGAGCCGGGTCAGCAAGGGGCGCATGAGCGGCCAAAAATACCACTTGCTCCAGAGTCGCGCCCTGGCCTCGGGCGCCAGCAGATTGAGCATGTCGGCGTCGGTCAGCCACATGTCCGTGACAGGCGCCAGACTCAGGTCATGGGCCAGCGCCGTGGCCAGGGCCACGCCGTTGATGCCCCCCGCAGAGGCTCCCGCTATGACGTCGACGATGACCCGAAGATCAACGTCCCGCCCAAGGGTTTCCAGAAATTCGAGGTAAACGTCTCCGGTCGAGCTTTCCGGCTCATCAGGGTAATAGTCATGAAAACCAGACGCTGCGGACGCTGCGGACGCTGATTTTTCATCGCCCTCATAGGATTTATCCCTGTGGCAGATTTTTGACGCTCTGACCAGATTGAGGATTTCGCGATTAATACCGTGCTGGTAAATCGCCAGCGATACGCCGCCGAAGAAAACAACGGCCAACCGAAGTTCTTTTTCTTTCATCGCTGCGCTCGCTTTCAGCCCCCTTGGCAATGGGTGGCGAAATCGTTACGTCGCGTATCAGTCTGCCCCCCTGCGACCAAAAAAGCAACAGCCGGTAAAAACCGTCGACCGGTCACACCGGCCTTCTGCCGCGCAAACTCCTGGCCGCAATACGGTTCAGTTACTGATCTGTGCACAAAATAGTGCGGTAAAGCGTTAAGGATTGATGAAAATCGATGGACGCAAACTTGACCGGGCGACGCAAGCGCACTTGCGCAGACAAGTGGTGCTGGCGGTGCGAGGTGGCATGACGCAGGCCGAGGCCGCGCGGGTGCATGGACTGAGCCTGCGAGCGGTGCAAAAGGCCTGTGCGCGAGCGCGCGAAGGCTCGCTGCGAGCGCTCAAGGGCGATGCACGGGGCCGCCCGGCGGGCCACACGCTGCTCAGCCAAGCGCAGCAGGCCAAGGTGCGCGGCATCATCCTGGGCAAACTGCCCGACCAGCTCAAGCTGCCCTTCTATCTGTGGACTCGCCAAGCCGTCGCGCAGCTGGCCAAGCGCGAGTGTGGAGTCGATCTGTCGCCCACGACCGTGGGCCGCTATCTCAAGGACTGGGGCATGACGGCGCAAAAGCCCGTGCGCCGCGCCTATGAGCGCAACGACGCGGCCATTGCGGCCTGGCTTGCCGAGCAATACCCCCTGATTGCCAAGCAGGCCAAGCGCGAGGGCGCCCAGATTTACTGGGGCGACGAGATGGGGCTGCGCAGCGATCACGTCAGCGGCAAGAGCTACGCGCCGGCGGGCCAGACGCCGCTGATTCGGGCCACCGGTCAGCGCTTTGGCTGCAACATGATCTCGGCCATCACCAACAAAGGGGCCTTGGCCTTCATGGTCTTCGAGGGCAAGTTCAGGGCACCGCTGTTCGTTGAGTTTCTGCGCCGATTGCTCAAGCAAGTCGAAGGCAAGATCTGTCTGATCGTGGACGGTCATCCGGTTCACAAGTCCGGCGTCGTCAAGAGGTTTGTGCAAGCCAACGCGCAGCGGCTGCGCCTGATCTTGCTGCCGGGCTACTGCCCCGAACTCAACCCGGACGAGTTGCTCAACCAGGATGTCAAGACCAATGCGCTGGGCAAGAGCCGGCCGGCCAACAAGAGCGAAATGATCAAGGCCGTGCGCAGCCATCTGCACCGTCGCCAGAAGCAGCCCACGATCATTCGCAATCTGTTCAAAGAAAAACATGTCCGGTACGCCGCGTGATTCGTTACGCACTATTTATGGGCCGGCTCAGTAAGTTATTCACCCTGAATCGGAATGTCGGAATGACCAAAACCTTGACTTGTCATTGCGGGCCTGACCCGCAATCCATGGATCCCGGATCAAGTCCGGATGACAAGCCAGGGGCAAGGGCTTCACTGAACCGTATTGCTCCTAGCCGTCATCCCCCGCAGTTCACCCCGCTCAGGCGCGCGCAGCCGGCGCGGAAGCAGCTCGCTGGGAAGCCCACCACCACAGCCCTGCTCCACCCACAATCATGGGCACGCACAGCCACTGGCCCATGCTCAGCCCCAAGGCCAGGATGCCGAGAAAGTCATCAGGTTCGCGGAAATACTCGGCGATAAAGCGGAACACGCCGTAGCCCACCAGGAAGGCCCCGGAGACCTGCCCCATCTTGCGCGGCTTGCGCGCGTACAGCCACAGCAGCACAAACAGCAGCAGCCCTTCCAGCAGGAACTGGTAGACCTGAGACGGGTGGCGCGGCAGCATGGAGCCGCTGTTCCTGAACACCATGCCCCACGGCAAATCAGGCGAGCTGAATCGCCCCCACAACTCGCCATTGATGAAGTTGCCCATCCTCCCCGCCGCCAGCCCCGTGGGCACGCAGGGCGCAACGAAGTCCATGACCTGCAGCCACGGCCGCTGGCGCGTGCGCGCAAACCAGAACTGCGAGGCCAGCACACCCAGCATGCCGCCATGAAAACTCATGCCGCCCTGCCAGACCGCCAGAATTTCGAGCGGGTGCGCCAGGTAGTAGCCCGGTTTGTAGAACAGGCAGTAACCCAGGCGCCCCCCGATGACGACACCCATGACGCCCAGAAACAGGATGTCTTCAATGTCCTTGCGCGACCAGGCGCCCGGGCCGGTGATGGAGGCATAGGGTTCATGTCGGAGACGCCGGGTAGCCAGAAAAAAGAACAACCCGAAGGCTGCGAGGTAAGTCAGGCCATACCAGTGAATCGCCAGCGGGCCGAGTTGCAGGGCGACGGGATTGATTTGAGGGTGGATCAGCATGGGTTGCAATTGTGCACGCAAGCAGGCCACAAGTCGGGCATGTGGGTGATTGGCACCAGCCGAAGCTCAGCTGCCCAGCACCCGATAGAAGTAGGTGGTGTCGCACAGCCCGCCGTGCGGCAGCAGCGCATAGCCGGGAATCACGCCGCAACGCTGCCAGCCGAGCCGGGCATACAGCCGCTCGGCATCGCCGCTCGCGGTATCGAGCACCAGCAGTGACTTGCCGCACTCGTGCGCAAGCTGCTCGGCCGCTTGCATCAACAGCGCACCCAGCCCCTGGCGCCGGGCCCGGCGGTACACCAGCATCTTCGACACATCAGCGCGATACGGTTGGTTTTCGGGTTGGTCCAGCACCAGTTGCACAGTCCCCACGATGCCGTCGGCATCTTCGGCCACCAACAGGCCACGTTCGCCCTGCGCTACGCCATCCGCCACGCGGCGCCAGAACGCCAGCGCCTTGGGTCTGGACAAGGGGTGCATGTAGCTCACCGATGCGCCGCCGTCGACAGAGTCGATCAGCAGATCGGCCAGCGCCTGCACCTGTGCGTCGGTGACGGCCAGCAGCCGGCGAATGCGGGGGGTGGGGACTGGGGTGTTCATTGACATGTCATCTCCAGAGGGCGGCAGCGGTTGAAGGCAAGGTCGTGATCACGACGGCATAGCGCGCGGTCTTGCGAGTGGGGTTGTGGTAGCTCACAGGACGATCCAGCACCAGCGCCAGGCAGTCACCGGTGCCAAGCCGATGCTGGTCGTCACCCACAGTGACTTCGATGGAGCCCTCGAGCACCCACACCTGCTGGTGAATCTGTGCCTCCCGGGCGCCGGTTTCGTAGGCCACACGCGCTTTGGCAGGAAACGACACTTCAACGATCTGGATGGGCGAGGCAACGCCGCTGGGAGATACGTTTCTTCGTACATAGCCGGAATGGGGATCCCGCCACGACGGTTGATCAGCCAAACGCGCCACGGGATCTTTGGTGGGCTGGGGTGCCTCGAACAGCGATGCCAGCGGAACGTTCAGACCCGTGGCCAGTTTCTCAAGTAGCACGGCGGTTGGACTGCTTTCGCCCCGCTCAATCAGCGAGATCATGGAGCGGCTAACCCCACAGTGCGTGGCCAGGGCATCAAGCGAGAGGCTGCGAGCCGCCCGCAAATCCCGCACGCGTTGCGCAATGCGGTCGTTCAAGCTGGCTGACTTTTGCTCTCTCATGGTGGAATTATTTTCCATCATATTGGATTTCAGGTCAAGCGAGTGGCACGACCGCTTCACCGCGCAGACATGCGGCGTTGTTCGTTGTTGGGTATGCAGTTTGAAGGCGTTGCTTACTTATTAGCCAAATAAGCCAAATAAGCCTCTAGCTCAATAAACACGGGCGGCAAGCAACTACCCTTTTTGTAGCGTCTTCAGTCAGTTCCCCTGCAACTGCCGAAAGATCCTGCCAAACAAGCCATTCATGATCTCCATGACCGGCGCCTGCTCCGGCGGAGCGGGCCGTGGGCGCGGAATGTCGAATTCAGCGTTCTGGTCAAGCCAGCGGTTGCGAAAGCCTTGCTGAAAAACCTCGCCCACCATGGGCAGCGCGCTGCGGGCACCCTGCCCCCAGGTGCCCATGGTCACGCTGTTGTCGTTAAAGCCGACCCGGGCGCCGGCCACCAGTTGCGAGTTCATCATGATGAACCAGCCGTCGGTGTTGTCTTGCGTGGTGCCGGTCTTGCCGGCCACGTCGGCCTGGATGCCATAGCGCTGGCGAATGGCCGTGCCCGTGCCCTCGTCAATCACACCGCGCATCGCATTCACCAAAGTCAGCGCATGCGCACGCGGCATGGCCGGTTCGCGCTCCCTGACGGGCTCGAACTGCTCCAGCAGCCGGCCGTTGCGGTCTTCCACGCGCAGCACCAGCACCGGCGGCATATAACTGCCGCCATTGGCAATGGAGCCGTAGGCGGTGACCATCTCCAGCAGCGTGACGGGGCTGGTGCCCAGCGCGAGTGACGGCACCAGGTCCAGCTTGCTCTGCCGCACGCCCATGGCCTGCGCCAGCGCCCCTACTTTGGCTGGCCCCACCTTCTGCATCAGCTGGGCCGTGATGGTGTTTTTGGAATACACCAGCCCGTCGCGCAGGGTGGTGGGCATGTAAGTGGGCGGCGTTGCATCGCTGGGCGTCCACACCCCGGCGCCCTGCTGCGAGATGGCCACAGGCTGGTCGATCAAGGTGTCCAGCGGGTCCAGCCCCAGCATGAAGGCCGCGCCATAAACAAAGGGCTTGAAGGTCGAGCCCGGCTGGCGCCGCGCCTGGCTCACATGGTCAAACTGCTCCTGCGCAAAGTCGCGGCTGCCCACCCAGGCCCGCACGGCGCCGTTGCGCGGGTCGAGCGCGAGGAAGCCGGCCTGCAGCACGGGCCGCTCCTGCCCCGCCTTGCGCCGGCCGTCTGCCAGCGTTTGCAATTGCGCCATCTGCCGGGCCACCGCCTGGTTGGCCGCCTTCTGGATCTTGGCGTCGAGGGTGGTGCGCACCCGCAGGCCGTCCGAATGAATGTCGAAGCCCTTGTGGTCGGCCCAGGCAATCAGCCATTTGCGCAAGTGTTGGGCCACGTGCGGCGCCGGGCCCAGCGCCTCGGTCTGCCGCTCAAAGTCTAGCTTGAGCGGCCGTTTGGCCAGCACCTCAACCCGGGCCGGGTCCAGCTTGCCGTGCTTGGCCATCTGCGCCAGCACCAGGTTGCGGCGCTGCACGGCGCGCTCCGGGTTCAACACCGGGTTGTAATAACTCGTGCCCTTGAGCATGCCGATCAGCGTGGCGCTCTCCAGCACATCCAGCTTGTAGGCCGACTTGTCGAAATAGGTGCGCGCGGCCATTTCGATGCCGAAGGCGTTGTACAAAAAAGGCACGGTGTTGAGATAGGTCTCCAGGATCTCGCGCTTGGAATACACCGCCTCGATCTTCAGCGCGGTGATCGCCTCCTTGACCTTGCGCGTGATGCTGGTGGCGCGGCCGATCTCCTCGGGGTACAAGTTGCGCGCCAGCTGCTGCGTGATGGTCGAGCCACCCTGCAAATCGCCCGACAAGGTACTGAGCACCGCCCCCGCGATACGCCGGAAGTCGATGCCGTGGTGCTCGTAAAATCGGTGGTCTTCTGTGGCGATCAGCGCGTTAACGACGTTGGGCGAAATCTTGTCCAGCGTCACCCACTGCCGGTTGATACGCCTGTACTCGGCCAGCACCGTGCCATCAGAAGCCAGCAGCACCGAGGGCGTTTCAGACTTGGCCTTGCGCAAGTCGCCAATGCCGGGCGTGAACGGAATCAGCACCAGTACATAAAGCAGCATCAGCGCCGGCAGCACCAAAGCCGCCCGCACGGGGTGCCGCCTGATGGCGCCCATGAGGCGGTGGAACTGTTCAGCGGTAAAAGTGGCTGCGCGGTGCAGGGCCGGGGTCATGGACCAAGTTTAAGGTGACAGTCAACCCAGTTTGTAACTTTGCCGACCCTTCGGTGTTACATCTGGCTGCAGTCTCGTGGAATGGTCACCATAAGCTGCTCTTTTATAGCAAGAAGAACTCGCCTGCGACTCAATCACCGAAGTCCCGGGCTCGACCCAATACTGTTCAGTTAAGCCCTTGCCTCTGGTTTGTCATCCCGGACTTGATCCGGGATCCATGGATTGCGGGTCAGGCCCGCAATGACAAGTCAACGTTTTTGTCATTCCGGCTCAGGGTGAATAACTTAACTGAACAGTATTGGGGCTAGACCCAGGATCCATCACCTGTAACCGGCGCATCAATCCGCAGTTGCCGCCAGGCAGCGCAGAGAGAATAATACGGCGCGGGACCTTCAATCCCAATACGGCAGCGGCAACTCGATCAACGAGGAGAAAAACCGATGATGCGTATAGAAGAAAAAGAAGAAAAACAGGGCGACGCACGGCATGTGTGGCACACCGCCTGCGACCCTTTCCCTCGCACCCCATGACGCCCGACCCCGCCCCGCTCGCGCTGGTGGTGGACGACCAGCCGGTGACCCGCCTCATGGTGAAGCGGGCGCTGGAGCGCTTCGGCTGCGCTCCGGTACTGGAGGCCGCCGACGGGATCGCGGCGCAGGCGATCCTGCGTGAGCACCCGGATGTCGCGCTGGTTCTGACGGACATCATGATGCCCAGGATGGACGGGCTGGAGCTGCTGCACTGGGGGCGCGAGACGGTGCCGGGTGCCATCTGGATCGTCCTCTCCGGGCTGGACACCTTCGACTCGGCGGTGGCGGCGATCCGGTTCGGGGCGTTCGACTTCCTGCCGAAGCCGCCGCGGCTGGAAGAGATGGAGGTCTCGGTGCGCAACGCGCTGGAGCGGCGGCGGCTGCTGGCGGAGCAGGCGCGGCTGCACGCGGAGCTGCAGCGAAAGGTGCGGGAGCTGGAGGAGAAGTCGGAGCTGCTGCGGCGCGACCTGGAGCGGGCGGAGGTGATCCAGCGCGCGCTTCTGCCGGGCAGCCCGCCGCCGGTGGAGAGCTACTGCGTCCAGGCGGTCTACCGGCCGGGACAGCACGTGGGCGGTGACCTCTACGACGTGGTCCGGCTCGGCGAGCGGCACCTGGCCTTCTACCTGGCGGACGCCACCGGTCACGGCGTCACCTCGGCGATGCTCTCGGTGCTGTTCAAGCAGCGGCTGGTGCTGGTGGACCCGGAGACGGGCCGCGCGCTGGCACCGGCGGCGGTGCTGGACGCGGTGAACCGCTCGCTCTGCCAGTCGATCGAAGCGCCGGGTCTCTTTGTGACCGCCGTCATTGGCCTGCTCGACACGGTGGAGGGTAGCGTGACGCTGGCATCCGCGGGGCACCCGCCCGTGCTGCACGTGCGCGAGGGCCGGGAGACGCGCCTGATCCGGCGCACGGGGCCGGCGCTGGGGCTGGCGCTGGATGCACGCTTCCACGAGGAGCGGCTCTGGCTGGCGCCGGGCGATCGAATGCTCCTCTACACCGATGGGCTCCTCCCGTCGGGGACGGAGCGGGAGCTGGAACGGCTCAAGCGGGTACTCTCCATGCCGCTCTCCAGCGCGCAGGAGATGTTGGGGGAGTTGCGCGGTGGCGCCGCCACGGACCCGGACCCGGACGACGTGACCCTCCTCCTGATCGACGCGCACGCCGGCCCCTCCTCGTTCGACAACGGCGCCGCGAGCCCCAACCTGACCGCCTCGGGCGCGGCGCAGCCGGGCGGCGAGGTCGTCTTCTACGGAGAGACGGAGGACGCCGTGCACCTCGCGCTGCGCGGCCGGGCCACCTGGATGCACTGCGACGCCTTCTACGAGACCGCGCGTGCCGTACTGGAGGAGGGGCGGCCGCTGGTGCTGGACCTCTCCGGCTGCGACTACCTGGACAGCACCTGCCTCGGCACGGTGCACGAGCTGGTCGGCCGGGGCCGCGTGGTGCTTGCGGGGGTGACGCCTGTGGTGCGCGCGCTCTTCGAGGAGCTGAGCATGGATCGGGTGCTGGCCAGCATCCGCGAGGACGTTACCGCCGCGCCCGAGCTCTACGCGCTGAGCACCCGGCACGACGACCCGGCGGCGTGGCGTCAGCGGATACTGCACGCGCACGAGGCGCTCTCAGGGCTGAGCGAGCACAACCGCGAGGAGTTCCGGGGGGTGGTCGAGTCGCTGCGCGGGGAGATAGACGGCGGATGATCGCCTGCGCAGATCCCGCCTGGTCCGCGCGCCGGGGCGCGTGCCGATGAACCCGCGCATCAATCAAGGCGCGGCCGGCACGGCGACTTCAACAAGACCCGGGCCGGCGGCCCCCCCTTCTTACTCAGCCCTGCCGCTTCAGCGGCTGCCAACCCGCAAATTTGGGGTAGTGCCGCTGCACCACCGGTCCGTCGAAATCCCAGGCGATGCATTTGCCCAGGTGGTAAGGCGGTCCGGCGTTTTCAGGCTCGGGCAGGCCGGCTTGCCTGCGCAGGCGGTCACGGTAAGCGGGAATGGTCTGGTAGGCAGCCGTCGCCATGTTGAACAGCAACTCGCGCAGGTGCGTGCAACCCTTGATGCCGCCCAGCGCCCGCTCAATGGCCTGGCGCCAGCCCGGCCCCATGGTCACGCCCACCATCTGCTGCATCGGGTCCTTGCCCTGCTGGCATTCGCCAAAAGGCGTGTGGTCCATCGAACTGGCGATCTCGCGGATCGTCAGGGTGTCGTCCACCGTCGCCCGAATCGCCATGCCGTGAAGAGGCGTGCCCGGCGCCAGCTCGCCCTGCTCGAAGCGCTCCAGCGCATATGTCTTGGTGTCGGTCAACTCGGCCTCAATGTCCCACAGGCCGTCCTCGCGGTGGTAGCCGCGAAAGACGACGGCGCGTGTGTGCAGGTGGGATCGGGCTTGGGGTGCAGGCAGTGGCATGGGGGGTATTGATTCAGGGCAGATGAACCATTTTCCCAGCAAGTTGCGGGCGCTGGAAATCGTTGACCATCATTCCGGTTGTAACTGATCAGCGATGCTGAGAAGGACTACTTTAAGGAGATTTATCTGTAGCTCAACAGTCCACCCTTTGCGGTCACTGAGAAATGAGCTTCGAACGACGGGACTGCAGCGTTTGCTGCCGATCATCGGTGTCGGCTTACCGGCAACCCAATTAATTTCCAGCCCACGGTCGTTCATGACCGGCTCTTGACGACCCATTGCAGAGAGTCAGAACAGCGTTAAGCTGCCGCTCAGTGGGATGAAACTTCGCCGCGCACAGCCCAGAACGAGGTGGTCAGGGCACGCGGACCATCTGCCATGCCGCACAGATACGCCGCTCGAACGTGACGCTCCAATTCCCCGCGTTTTGAGTTCCCGAGATTTGTCACATAGCTTCCAGTCTTGCCCTGTCCCGTGAGGAACGTGGACCAATAGTCCTCGAACGACTGGTACTCAAAGATCGCGCTGAGTTGCTCCTCAACGATGTCGTGGAAGCCCACGGTGGCGAACAATCTCGCCAGGCCGCCCGGCCATCCCAACGGCTTGGAGACCATCTCGTCGCGCATGGCCGCCCCCTCCGGATCGAGCACCGCGGCAGCGTCCCAAACCAGACTGAACGGTGTCCAACCGCTGCGGAAGTTGTTGACCACCACCGCGACAACACCCCCTGGCTGGGTGACTCTGCGCATCTCGCGCAAACCCTGTACCGAGTCGGGCAACACATCCAGGGCGAGCATCGAGAGCGCGCGCTCGAACACCCCCTCCTGATATGGAAGATCAAGAGCATCGCCAACGAGAAAAGTGATCGCAGGGTCTGCGGTGACGCGCCGCGCGAATTCCACATACGGCGCCGAGAGGTCGATGCCAGTCGCTACTGCGGTCGCCGCCGCTATTGCGCGCGTCAAATGCCCGGTCCCGCAACCGACGTCAAGCGCTCGCTCACTCGCCGAGACACCGGCGAACCGCACAAATGCAGGAGCAAGACGCTGACTGCCTCGGCCAACATAGCCTTCATAGGCCTCCGGGTCGGTCGCCACAAACGTTGCCATGTCAGCCCTCCTCGCAGATCGAATGCAGGTCATTTTACGCCGCTTCGCGCCCGCGGGGACATGTGAAGGTCTGCTTTCGTTTGCTCGCGCGAAGGTCGGCTCATGGCCGACAGTGCGAATACGCGGCCATTCCAAAAGCAGCCTTTGAGCGCGAGGGCTTGGCCGACGATGGCGTTGTCGCCGGGTTCAGGCGAAGGCGAAACGGATTGGGCCGCCCGATTGGCTTTTCAGCGTCGACTATCGGGCGGCCTGTACTACTCTTCGATCAGATTTCAGTCTGTTCGGAGATCTCCAAAGCGTCGTCTACCTCGATACCGAGATACCGTACCGTCGACTCCAGCTTGGAATGCCCAAGTAGAAGCTGCACGGCGCGCAGGTTCTTTGTGCGCCGATAGATCAACGTCACCTTGGTGCGTCGCATCGAGTGCGTACCATAGTCTGCGGTATCAAGTCCAAGTTCCTCGACCCAACCCTTGAGGATTCGAGCGTACTGCCGCGTTCCCAGATGTGGCGAGTCGTGAATACGACTGGGGAACAGGAAATCCTCGGACTTCAACCCCGCTTGCTTGATCCACTTCTGTACGACTTCACGGGTCGCCAGCATGATTTCGAACTGCACAGGGCGCTGGGTCTTGTGCTGCATCACCACGGCGCGGGTTGCCACCTGATCGCCGTGGCAGATGTCCCGGACCTTGAGATTGACAAGGTCGCAACCGCGCAGCTTGCTGTCGATTCCCAGGTTGAAGAGAGCGAGTTCGCGCACGCGGCTCTGCATTTGCAGGCGAACTCGAAGTGCCCAGATGTCTTTGAGTTTGAACGGAGCCTTCTGGCCGACGATCTTGCCCTTGTTTCATGGCTCGCGATGAACTGTGTTGGCAACGGCTTCCATGATGGACTCCCATTAAGTTGAGGGCCACCAACGATGCCTCGAAACGAGAAACTATTCGCTTGCCGTGGGTCAAGACGGCAGACGGATGAATGAGCCGGCTAGACTGTGGCGCCGAGAGTAGGCTTCCCTCCTGCTCAACAGCAGCCAACGATGGATAGGAGTGCGTCGTGAATCGCTGGTCGACGAGCTGCTCTGGTGTCAGCTCCTTGAACCACCGTTTTGCCCGAGAAGACAGCGGCACATTGCTGACATTGATCACGCAGGGTTCAATGAAGCCGTGGACCGTTCTTGAACGATCGCGCGCAGGATTTCGGTGGCGGTTGTCATAAAGGGCTCCATCAAGAGGGAATGGGAAAACGTCGGCGCGCACCACGGACGCGTCGACAGGAGGGGGAATCCACGGCACGAGGCCGACGGCACGGGAATCTGGGGAGGACTTGCGGCGCATCACTCGGGCGTCGAAGCAATCGAATCGGAGTCCGCGGAGCGTTCGCGCGCGGGTACCGGCTATACGCTCCGTCGGGTGGACAGCTGCCGGCAAGTCTGCGTCTGTCGCTCGCGTCAAACGCGACTGAATCAGTACCGGCGATGCAGCCGTCGATGGCCGCGGGTTGGCTTAGCGGCATCGCGGGCGTACTGTTGGGCGTGGTCGGCGATCTGGAGGGCAATTGCCCCGCTGTCATCAACAGAAAATGGTATTAATCCCATCATCGGTTGATCGCACTTGACAATCTTGATTACCCGTATCACTGTCGGTCCGTTAACGCCCATCACCGAAACCGGAGACTGTGACGGCGAAGTATCCATCTTCCTTCGGTTTCATGCTTTGCAGAGGAGTGCGAACGATGAGAGTTCATGTCATCTTTCTTGCAGTCGCAATGCTTGGATTTGGCACACCGGCGTTGAAGGCCGAAACTGTGCAGCTCAAGTGTGAGTTCTGGCACAAGCGCTTGGGTCAAATGGACGACAAGACGTTTCTGATCGATTCCGACGCTCGGACCTGCAACGGGGAACCCTGCAGGATTTCTGACGCCGAGCTCAGATGGCACGAGGAAGGTGGGCGTGTGGAGTTGAAGATGGATCGCGTGGCCGGTGAAGGTGTCCTCACTTTTCAGTCAGACGAGATGGTGCTGTTCAAGAATTGCAAGGCCGCCAAGGCCAAGTCGTGATTGGCGCTTGGGCAGGGTCGCGCTACGCCGGAAGGCCGGCTCCGCGCCACTGAGCAAGCACGTCAGGTTTCTTCAATCGCCTGAGGGGAACGCACAGTGGGACTTACCAACGGCTATGGCCTTGTGATCGGGCAGAAGTCCAACTACTTCCGCGACCCTCCCGACAACTTTGGGCGTTACTACCATGGGAATGTCACCGTTCACACACCAAATGGCGACTATCACTGCGCCATCGATGTGGACCCGAAATTCATGCCGGATGGCGTTCAATGGCGCGTCGTCCAGATCCGGCCAATTGATTTTGCAGGTCTCAAGGCACTGCCCGATGGCTGGCATGCACTTCTATCCACACCAACTTCAGGCGCCCTGGACTACATCAGATCACGGGTGCTTCATCCACCGATCCTGTTCTGGAATGTCCGTTACGACAGCTGCCTCGCCTGGTTTCTCAACTTTGTGCGGTGGAATCCGCCGTGGAAGAGTGGTACTGGCATTCAGGCGTTGACCGACCTGGAAGCCGTGATCTCGCAGGGCGTGAGGTTCTATGTCTTTGGCGAGCCTTTTACCAGCGGACTCGGTGTCCACAACATTCACCAGAACCAGGGTGATCCGGTTGGCGGGGGCCACGATGCCGAGAACGCCATATGGCAGGATGGTGCAACCATCGTCGAAACAAGCCAGGGCAACTTCATTGGCTTCCTGAACAAGTTCAAGACACAGTCATTCAAGACCGATGACTTCGGGCGTCCGAAATGATCCATCAAGCCATGACGTAGGGCGCGCAGGGCATGCCGCAAGAAAGACGTGCCGCGCTTGTCGACAAGCCCTGAGCCAGGTACCAGGTACAGCATTCAACGGTGCCTCAACCCATGGGCAGCCACGCTGGACAGGCAGCCCGGTTTGCCGCACGATGTATGGTTTTCTTCGAGGAGAAATTCATGTCCGCTTACATCATTGCCGACACCCACATCACCAACCCTCAGATCTACGACGAATACAAGCGACAAGTGGCGCCTTTGATCGCAAAGTTTGGCGGGAGGTTTCTGGTGCGCGGCGGTCACCACGAACTTCTCGAGGGGAGTCTTCCGGTGCAGCGCCTCGTGGTGATCGAGTTTCCGAGTATGCAGGTACTGAAGGACTGGTATCACTCGCCGGAGTACGCACCCTTGCTCGCCATGCGTCAACCGGCAGCAACCGATCATCTCATTGCCGTTGAAGGCTGCTAGCCCGAACATTTCGTACCAGCCGTTTAACGACGCTCAACCAGGCATGTAAGCATGGAGAGCATGCGAATTCTTGCGCTCCAAATTCGCCACTCGCACAATGAACGGGTGACCGGGCGGGGCGCCAGGCCCGCGCTCGACGAATCGGCGAGTACCAATAAGTGGCGCACGTTCACCAGCCTCCCCATTCCGCCCAAGACGGCGGCGAAGTGATGCTGGACCTGTCCCGCGACAGCCGCACAGCGGTAATGCCATGAACAGGGCCGCGGACTCGAGCTGCGGCACGGCCGACATCAATCCCGCGCAGGATCTGGGCTTCATGTACAACCGCAACCTGGCGGATCCCGACGGCCACGTCTGGGAGGCCATGTGGATGGACCCGGCGGCCATTCCTTCGGGAGAGCTCAAGGCGGCCGCGCCGCCTTGATGGACTTGAACTCGGCGATCGCCGTCTCCAGATCCTTCAACTCGTCGCACGGCACCAGGCACAGCGAGCGCAACGCGGCCAGGTGCCGCTCGGCGCCGGCCAGGTCCTCGACCATCAGATACGCCTCGCCGATGTACTCGTGGGCGCCGCGGTGGTCGGGCTTGATGGCCAGCGCGCGCTTGTAGTGCTCGAACGCCTTGTCCATCTGGCGCAGCTTGCGGTGCGTGAAGCCGAGTTCGTTGTGCACATCGGCCGCGTCCGGAAAGCGTTTGAGCGCGGCCTGGTAACGCCGCAACGCGGTGGCCGGGTCACCGGCCTTGAGCGCCGCGCGGCCGGCTGCGTAGTCGGCGTCGACCAGCAGCGCCTGGTCGTCGGAGTCTTCCGACTGCACCGCGCCGCCCCTTTGCGACAGCGGCAGCAGCAGCGCCAGGGCTGCTGCCGCGAGGCCCGCTCGCCGAAAGCGATTCATCGGCTCGCCAGGTAGGTCTTGGCGCGCGTGATCTCGGGCAGGGGGGTGTCGGCGTCGCGCGTGAGTTCGACCAGTCTGGCGTAGTGCGCGCGCGCCCTGTCGCGCCGGCCCGCTGCGTCGGCGGCGGCGGCCGCGCCGGCATAGCCGCGCAGGCGGTTGGGCTCGCGCACTTGCGACTGCTCGAACTCCTTGAGCGCGGCGGCCGGCTGCTTGAGATCCATCAGCATCTCGCCCAGCAGTTCGCGCGCCGGCACGACGCGGCCGGGCGTGACGATGTGTTTCTCGCTGCGATCCTCCATGTCGGCTGCGGCGCGCATCAGTCGCAGGGCCTCGTCGTGCTGGCCCTTGGCCTTGGCGATCCAGGCCGCGGCGGCGATGCGCTGGACCTCGACCTCGGTGGCCCAGTAGTTGTTCTTGGCTTCGACGAGCGCCTTGTGCTGTGCCTCCAGGCGCTGCGCCTCCTGCTCGGCCGCGGCCACGTCGCCCATACGTGCGGCGCCGAGCGCGCGCGAGAAACTCGTAATGGCCTCGCAATGAGCGAAGGCCGTGCCTTGCGGCACGAGCTGCGCCGCGGCGGCCCAGTCGCCCCGTTCGAGCGCCAGCCGCGCAGGCATGGCCGCCGCGGCATAAGGGCCCGCGAACTGCGCCACCTTGGCGCCGTCGGCGCTCTTGAATTCTTCCATCACGCGCCGTGCTTCCTGGTCGCGGCCGAGCTGAAGCTGGGCATAGACCATGTAGTCCGCGGCATGGTAGGCGTTCGCGGCGTCGGCGGGATCCTTCTTTGCCACGTCAGCCGATCGGCGGTTCGTGCTCACCGAGTCCGTCCAGGCTCCCACGCGAGTGAAGATGTGCGAGGGCATGTGTAAGGCATGCGGGGCGTCGGGCGCGATGCCCGCATAGCGGCGTGCGGCAGGCAGGCCCTTGGCGGCGATCGGCGGCGCGTCGTAGCTGTGGATCAGGTAATGCGCGACGCCCGGATGGTCTGGATATTTGACTAACTGCTTCTCCAGCACTGTGGCTGCCTTCAAGTAGGCTGCGTAGGTCTGGTCGGCCTGCGACTGGGTGCCGGCGATGTAGAGAGCCGCGAAGATCTGCGCCTCGTCATCGTCGGGGTATTTCGCTGCCAATGCCTCGAAGGCCTGAGCGCGCGCAGCCTGTCGCGCTCGTTCAGGCTTGTTGGCAAAGTCGGCGTAATAGCTGGCGACGGCCTCGATGTAGTCGCGTTCGCGCTGCGTCTTGGCGCCCACGCGCCGGCCTTGTTCGATCGCCGCCGCGGCAGTCTCGGCGGCCTTCGGCGATGCGCCTTGCCCGGCGAGCGGGTTGTTCATCAAGATCGCCGCGATGCCGAAGGTGGCGACGCCGCAGGCGGGATCGTCCTCCAGCACGTGGCGGAATGCCTTCTCGCCGGCCGAGAACCAGAACGAATGCAGCATCGCGACGGCGCGTTGCAACTCCTTCTGCACCTTGGCGTCGCAACTGTTGGCAAAAGCGACCTTGCCGAGCTGGCCTTTGCCCTCTTCCACTTCGTGGCCGAGCGACGGACCGGCGAGAACCAAGGTGAGTGCGGCTGCAGCCGCGACGGGCGTGATGCGCATGGTGGGCTCCTTGTGTCGGCGCAGAACGGCTCGTGGGAAGGCCCCGCGAACCGCCTGGCGCGACGATTGTGCGCCCGGCCACCACCGAATGCAAGCAGCGCCCGAAAGCAGCGTCTGGCAGAGAGGGGCCGGGCGCGGCTCCTTGGACAGCTTGGAGGTCAGGACGGCAGTTCGCCGGCACGCTCGCGCTGGCGCGAGCGGTCGGCATCAATTCAGCCCGCTGTCTCGGTAGACTAATGCGATACCGAGTTTGATCTGTCGCCAATGTTCTGGCCAACGTCGGCTTCCGGGCACGTCCGCGAAGGACGGTTATTGGCCGTCAGCCGTGGTTCCTCATGTTCGCCGAAAGCAGCCTTTGGAAGATCAGGCTCTCGCCGCGTAGGGCAGCTTACGGGCGCGGTAGCGACCTCACACTCTCGGCCAGGAGCAGCCACTCGTGTCTTTCGACCGAACGGCTGCTTCAGATTGGGCTCTGTCGTTTGGACTAAGGGTCTGAGTGTTAGCTTTTAGTCGATGCCCGCCAGTGACGGTCGAGCAGGCCAGCTGCACGTTTGTAGCGTGTTAACGTCGGCGAGTGCGCGAGGAGATCTCGCTGCACCAAGGAGGAGAAATCGATGACGGTTACCAAGCAAGCGATGAAGATGCCCGAGTTGCTGGTATTCGCCAGGGCGCTCACCATTGGCTTCGTAAGTGCGGAGGTTTGGCGGGCTACCTTCTACCTCGGTGCGAACTTCGCTCAGACGTTGTCTGACGTAGCTCTCTGGGCGAAGGCCGGTGGGGTACTGGTCGGACTGCTGCTGTGTCTGATCTACTCAGTTAAGCGGGGCGCGCACGGCGCTGCTGCGCGAATGGGTCGCAGTCTCCGCCTCGATCTGCTGGTCGCGATCGGCATCGGCATCTGGACGAACGAGTTGGCCTCGCCCTGGTTGGCTAGAGCCCATGCCGCACTCAAGAATGCGGATTCTCATTGGGCCCCAGCAGTCCTCCTTCTACTCTGCGCTGTGCTGTTGTCGCCACTGGTTCAACAGTACTGGCCGAGGCCCAAAAGAACGAATCCACAGCTGTACTTCATTTCGGATGAGGAAATCGGAGACGAGAATGAAGATCTGCTTGCGAGCGAAGCGCAAGCCAAGTCGTTCGCGGAGACTGTTCTCGCAAGCGGTGCCCACCCGGGGCTTGTCTTTGGGGTCGATGGACCGTGGGGGATCGGCAAGACAAGCTTCATCAACCTCGCTGAGCGTTACTGGGCAAGCGCAGAAGACAGGGCCATTGTTTGTCGATTCGAACCCCTTCGGTATGCATCAGAGCCTGACCTTGCGGACCGCTTGATTCGCGACTTGTCCGCCGCGATTCAACGAAAGGTCTTCACCCCAGAGTTTCGGCCGGCGGCATCGCGGTACTCCCGGCTGATAAAGGGAAAGGCCGACGTGTCGTTCCTTGGCTTCAAACTCTCTTTGGAACCGTCGCAGGAGACCGTTGATGAACTGCTTGACGATATCGACGAGGTCCTTAGGCGGATCGGCCGTCGCGTGATCATCGTCATCGACGATCTGGATCGATTGGACGCGAAGACTACCAACAACGTTCTGTTCGCAACGCGACGGACGTTCAAGCTCTCTCAGGCTACCTACGTCCTCTGCTACGACACCGAGATACTTGCTGGAAGCAAGGAAGAGGGTTCGAGGGCGCGGGAGTTCCTTGAGAAGTTTGTGACAGTCAAGCTGAGCTTGTTCATCGACAGCTCCAGCATTCGGGACTTCTTACGAAGGGACTGGCATCGCTCAGACAACCAACTGGGCTCGATTCCTTCCGACACGATGCTGAAGCTTGGCGCCGTGCTCAACGAGTTGGCGAGCATTCTTGACGGTGACTTGGCACCGAAGTACCTACCCCTGGTTGGCGACCTGCGCAAGGTGAAACGCTTCGTCAACGCCATGCTGCTCATGCAACTTGAGAGGAGCAACTTAGGTCGGACGGACTTCAATAAACGCGACCTCATCAACCTCATACTCTTGCATCTGAACTACCCTGGGTTGTTCAGGCGCATCTACGCCGAAGAGACGGAGGGACGTTGCGGGACCTTCTCGGTGCGTCGCAAATACGGAGAACACGAGTTCAAAAACTCGGCTGAATTCTCAACGCTGGTGGCAGAGCAACAAGGAGCCGAAGGGTTCCTTTTGACACAGCTCTTCGACGTGACAACTCTAAAGCTTGGTGATCGAAGTGACGTAGATGAGGCGATCCTGGCGTCACGTGCTTGCTTCAATCAGGACTCCTTCAGGAATCTGGAGGGGTACCTCAAGCTCATTGTGCGGTTCACCACGCCCGAGCCGCAGGAGACATTTGTTCTGTACCAGGAGGCCGTGGAACGAGTTCGGAAGGGGGCGTCCATTGCTTCAGTTCTTACGTCGCCTGACTTTCGATCGGAACGAAGGGAGCACGCGCATGACCAGTTCTGGAGGGTGCTCGTCAATCAGTCTCATGACTTCACACGCACTGTCGCCGAAGATGCCATCGATACGCTCGTCGACTATCTGCCGTGCTACTCAGCGATCAAGCAAGATGATCAAGGATTGCGCCAGAGGTCGATCTACTCCCTGCTGCAACTCTTGGATCGAGCTGGTTGGGGGAGGACATCGGGGCGTCGTCTCCCGAATACGGCGGAGAATGTCATAGAGATCGCTTGGCGGATCTTCGGCGAACGTTCCTACGAAGGCAAAGGCCTACTTCAACGCCTTGCCGGCAGCGATCGCGGCGTCCTCGGCTGGAACGATCTCATGTTGTTCAGGCTTCAATGCTCCGCAGATCGTCAGGGACAGCTGTACAACCTGCATTCAGCCCTCATCGTCCATCAGGATGGAAGTGCTGCGACATCTGGTTTGGTCAGTAATCTCGCATTGATGGGAATGAGAAGACTGTCTCAGGAGGTCTTCGCGCTGTTCAAGCGAACCTACATTGATCCGCGGCGAAACTTTCTTTCAGAAGTCAGTGATGCCCCAGTTGGAGCGTTTCTCGGCGAAGCTTCGTATCAACTTGGCCAGCAGGATTCAAGGGACGATCAAACCGAGCAAGGTGCTGCTTCGCTTGCTCAGCGCGTTTCCTCGGCGCGCTCCGTCGTCAAGTCCTTCGTGATCTACCAGCTGAGCAATCCACTGCCCCCAAATGGGTCTGGCGTGGGCTGCGGGCATTACGACGAGTGTGGGGCTGGCGATGGTGGTGGCATAGCAAGGCTGATGAACGAGTACGCGTTTGGCGTCTGCTTCAACCCCGACATCCACGAGGACAACGTCTTTCATTTCCTCGACCACTGCCTGTCGCATTTGAGTAACTCTTTCTTTTCGGGCGGAGATGAACAGGGCTACTTTGCGTCCAAGGCTGAACTTCCAGGAGGTCTTGATCCGAAGGAGATGGGACGGTACTGGAGTCAGCACCAGGAACTCATTCGCCAACGAGTCCTGCACGTCGAAGAGCGGTACGTAGTCACATCCAACTACATAGCTTCGTATCGCGAAGGCCTGGCAGGAGTCTTCGCCGTACTTGATGGATTGGCCGACGAAGCAACAGCGGTTGAGGCGGAGTCCGAGAAGCTTCCGCCAAACCAGTCTTGAGCGGGGTCAACGGGCGTTGAGTCCACGTCACTGACTAGGTGCGGTCGGCGTTCAGGAAACCTCAACCTCGCAATGCGCCGGTACGGTCTACGGTATCGTTGACACCGGTCGCAAGTAGCGACGGCTCGCTGGCGCCTGGCTGACCGCAATATGTCCGAAACGGTGAGTTGAGGGTTTGTCCACCACTGGCCTCAACCGCTCCTGAGCGGTCATCGGACGGAGTTCCTCGAAGGACCGCAACGGGTCGTCAAGAGCCGGTCATAAACGACCGTTGACGGGAAATCATTTGGGTTGCCGGTAAGCCGACAGCGACGATCGGCAGCTACCGCTGCAGCCCCGTCATTCGAATCCCAATCATCAGTGACCGCAAAGACCCAAAGCCGACACCAAAGGCGCCCGACCGCTTCAGGGTGTAGCAGACCTGGCAGGTGGAGCAGTGCCTCGATGCCCATGAGGGCCATGAGGGCCATTTGCGATCACGTGGGTTTCACAGATGCGCGCCTCCCCGTGGGAATGGTCGGTTTCCGTGGCGCCTCACTGCATCTGCGGAAGGTTGCCAATTCGAACCAGCATCTCGATGAACATCTGCATGTCGGCATCGAGGTCTGGCACCTCCTTGAATTCGTTGGCGTTGTGCGCGGTGTATTTCTTCCCGGGCATGGCGGGCCCGAAGTTGATGGCATTGGGCATGAGCTGGGCCGTGGTGCCGCCGGCCGTGGGCACGGGCTGCGCATCGAGGCCGGTGGTCTCGCCGAAGATGTTGAGCAGGGTGGACAACCAGGCGCCCTTGGGGTCGCGCGCCATCCAGTTGCCCTGCTGGTAGTCGATCTCCAAGGGTGTGCAGCTGGCCACCCCCCAGGCCGCGATGCGGGCCTTGACCGCCTGGGTGAGTTCGTCCGGCGTCTTGCCGCGCGGCATGCGCACGTTGACGACCACCTCCGCCTTGCCGTTCTTTTCGCCCGCCATGGTGGGCGACATGGTCAGCGGGCCCATGAAGTCGTCGCGGTAGCCCACGCCCATGGCCTCGGCCAGGTAGCCCGTGCCATACAGCTCGGTCATGTAGCGCACGGCCCGGGCGAAGTGGTTGTCGGCCAGGTGCAGGCCGGACTCCCGAAGGAACAAGGCTAGGCGGGGCAGCGGGTTGCGCCTTCCTCGGGCCGGGATCCGTGGGCGGAAACCCCGGTGAGCTTGACCTCGATGCGCCGGTTCGCCGCATCGGGCGTGACGTCGATGCTGAACGACCCGCCCTGCCTTTCGTACTTCTGGATGAAGCCGGCCCTCGCGGCGCGCAGCACCTCGGCGGCCTGGGCCACGTCACCGCCCTGCAGCGTGGCCGTGGCCGTCTGGGAGATGGTGCTGGCCGAAGCCGCTGCGGCCATGGCGGTGATGACCGTGATGACCCCGGTATCGAGCGCAACAGGCTGCGCGGGAAAGAGCACGCCGAGGCGGCCCGTGCCCTTTTCCGCGACCACGGCTGGGTATTTGCTGTCGAGCAGAATGTTGTAGTCGGGCACCTTGACCTTGCCCTGGTAGTACTTCATGCCGTCGCCGCCGCTTTCCTCGGTGGTCTCGATCATGAGCCGGATGGTGCGCACCAGTGGCAGGCCGCTGGCCTTGACGTCGCGCATGGCGTAAAGCACGGAAGCGATGGAGCCCTTGTCGTCGATGGTGCCGCGGCCATACAGGTAGTCGCCCACACGTGTGACCTTGAACGGGTCCAGCCGCGTGCCATCGGCAAGCACCCACTCGTCGCGCACCACGGGCACGACGTCGGCATGGGTGAGGATGCCGAATTCGTCGCTGCCCGTTCCTCACAAGGTGACTTCGAAGATGCGGTTGTCGACGTTGCGGTAGCCGAGACCGAAGTCCCTGGCCATGGTTTCGACCAGCCGGCCAAACTCGAGGATGGCCGGACTTTCGTGCTGCGGCACGTTGCCGGTGCGCACGGTGGGCAGGGCCACCATTTTCTCGAGGGCATCGATCACCGGTTGCTGGTTGCGAAGCCGGCCGTAGGCGCCGAGCAGGCGGGCGATGTTGGTGAGGTCGTCGCCTGCCAGTGCCCGCTGGCTCTGGTAAGCGGCCACGGCCGGGGCCAACGACGGGTCGGCCAACGCCGCCACGGCCAGGAAGGCCGGGAAGTCCGGCGCTCGGTGGGCTTGCGGGTTGGCCATGAGTTGGTCGATGAAGGGCTTTTTCAGCGTGGCGGCCAGCGCGGGCTGACCCCAGGCGCAGGTGCTTGCCAGGACGAGGGTCAAGGTGGCGAGTGTGTTTTTCATGGCGTTACTTCAGCACGTCGGTGGGCAGCCTGGTTTCGGAGATGTTGCCGCCAACGAGATCGACATGGTATGAAAAGCTCTTGTCGTTGAGTGCCACCGATCTGATGAACTTCTCGTCCTCGAAATAGACACCGGCCAAGTTGTCGCAGGCATAGCCCGGCGGCAGCTCGCCCTTCTTGATGAGGTCGTGGTAGAGCGGGCGGCGAAATGCCTCGGCATCGAAATGCGGGCAGTTGGAGCCCTTGAGCCATCCCATGCAATCGACCTTGGACAACTCGCTGGGCCGCGAATCGCTGGTACCGCTTTCGAACCAGCACAGCGAGCCCGCACTGCCGCCCGTCATCAGGACGCCCTTGTCATAGGCCTTGCGCAGCGCCTGGTCGATGCCCTGCGCCTTCCAGACGGCCAGCATGTTCAGCGTGTTGCCGCCGCCGATGAAGACCGCATCCATCTCCATCAGCTTGTCTTCGAAATTCTTCTTGGTCGTGTACGAGCTGATGAACGACTTCATGACATGCGCCTGCATCGGCAGGCTCTCGCTGGCCGCATACCAGTTGGTGATGTTGACTAGGCTGTCGCCCGTCGCCGTCGGGACATAGCAGATCTTGGGGTTCGGCTTGCCTGCCATCGGCACGATGTGTTTGAGGAAGGCGGCGAAATTGCCACTGCCGAAGGCGAGCAGCCGTCTTCTGGCAGAGGGCGATGCGGGTGCATCAGCGGCCATGGCAAGGGAAGGCAAGGCCATGGCGAGGCCGGCGGTTTGAACGAATGCTCTGCGTTTCATGGGGTGACTCCGGGTCGTTGATTTTTCGCGCCCGGTGGAGCGGGCGAGGGCCACTGTTGACGTCGACGTTCGACGGCGGCGGTTGGGCTGACGGGCTGGCGGCTGAATCGGGCGCGCTCGGACTCGGTGTTTGCCGACCTGGCACGCCATGCGGTGGCTACGAGATGGCTGCGGCCGGCCGGGCAACGTCGCTTCCAATGTCACGGCTGTGACCTGTGCTCGGCAGCGTCGCGGCCACGGCGCGGAAGGCTTCGATCACGGCGGCAATTTGCATGTCATCGACGTGGCGGTGTGTCACGCAGCGCAGCAGCGCACGACCCCAGGGCCGCACCAGCACGCCGTGCTCCCGAAGGCGCGACGTCCACCCTTCGGCGTCGAGGCCGGTCGCGGACACGTCGACCTGCACGATGTTGGTCTGCGGCCAGTTCACGCGCAGGCCAGACGAATCCTTCGCGCCGTGCAGGCCCTGGCTCAGTTGACGAGCGCGTTCGTGGTCGTCGGCCAAGCGCGCGACCATGGCGTGAATGGCGACACGGCCCGCAGCGGCGGCGATGCCCACCTGCCGCTGGCTGCCGCCCAGCATCTTGCGCAGGCCGCGCGCCTGCTGAATGACCGGCGCCGGTCCCACGAGGACCGCCCCCATGGGCGCGCTCAGGCCTTTGGACAGGCACACCGACACCGTACAGGCCGTATCGGCCAGAACCTTGGGCGCCAGGCCCAGCGCCACCGAGGCGTTGAAGAGCCGCGCGCCGTCGAGGTGAACAGCGGCTCCGTGCCGCTGCGCCAGTTGCTGGACCGCCTGCATGTGGGTCAAGGGCAGCGCCGCGCCACCGGCATCGTTGTGCGAGGTTTCCATGCAGACCAGCGCCGGCCGCAGCTTGCCGCGGCCCGGCGCGATGGCGGTCGCCAGCAGGTCCATGTGCATCGCGCCAGCCTGGCCCGTGATGCCTTCGAAGAAGCTGCCGGTGAGGGTCGCCGCGCCACGTTCGGCGCGGTAGAGGTGGCTGGTGGCCTCCATCAACACGGTTTCCTGCCGCCCGGCCTGGATGAGCACCGCCAGCAGGTTGGCCATGGTGGCGCTGGGTACGTAGAGGCCCGCGGCCTTGCCCAGCAACTGGGCGGTTTCGGCTTCCAGCAGGCGTGCGGTCGGGTCACCGTCGAGGCCGTCGTCTCCCAGCTCGGCTGTGGCCATGGCGGCATACATGGCCTCGGTCGGACGGGTCACGGTGTCGCTGCGCAGGTCCATCAGCGGCTGGGCAGGACCGCCTGGGTGGTTGTCGCCAGGATGGCTGTTCATGGGTATACCTTGCAGAGAGTGAGCGGCGTGTTGATGGTATTGGGGACGGCTGAGCGCATCAGTCCGCACTCGCGCCGGAGGCCTTGACGATGGGGCCCCACTTCTTGCGCTCGCCATCGAGGAACTTTGCGAAGTCGCCCTGCGTGCCGGGCTGCGGGAAGATGCCCCGCTCGACGAGGTTGTTCCGCGTCTCCTCGGAATCGAGCGACTTGTTGATCTGCCTGTTGAGCAATTCGACGACGGCCGGCGGCGTACCGACCGGTGCGACCACGCCGTAGAACACACTGTAGGCAAAGCCCGGGAAACCGCTTTCGATCAGGGTGGGCACGCCGGGCAGCACATCCAGGCGCTTGCCGGACGTGACGGCGAGCGGCCGCAGCTTGCCGCCCTTGATCATCGGCAGCGCCGCCGTAAGCGAGGCGTAGTACAGGTCCACCTGGCCGCCGAGCAGGTCGGTCATGGCAGGGCCGGCGCCCTTGTAGGGCACGTGTAGCATGTCGCCGCCCGAGGCTGCACGCACGCTCTCGGCCACGAGATGGCCCACGGTGCCGTTGCCCGACGAGGCATAACTGAGCTGCTTTTTCTTGGCGACGGCGACCACGGCGCCGAAGTCGCCGTAGGGGCTGTCGGTGCGCACTACCAGTACCAGCGGGCCGCTGCCGATGAGCGCCACGGGCGCCAGGTCCTTGGACGGATCGAACCCCAGGTTCTTGTAGAGGAACTGGTTGACGGCCAGGTTGCTGGTCTCGCCCATGACCAGCGTGTAGCCATCGGGCGGCGCCTTGGCGCCAAACCTCAGGCCGATGTTGTTGCCCGCGCCGGGCATGGTGTCGACGACCACCGTCCATTTGGCGGTGTCACCCAGTTTTTGCGCCACCAGGCGCGAGACCGCATCGGTGCCGCCACCGGGCGGGCTGGGAGCGACCAGATGGATGGGGCGCGTGGGAAAGGTCTGGGCCTGGGCCACAAGCGGCGACGCCGTGCTGGCCAGGGCGCCAAGGGCAAGCACCGTGAGTGCCAGGCGCATCCACCGAGAGGTGGACGCAACACCGCGAGGGACTGCGTTTGAAAGATGGAGACCGGACATGCTCTTTTCCTAGTGAGGTGGTGGGCGAAGGTAGGCGGTGAAGGACTTCCGTGCGCCGCATCGCGCTGCAGTGCACTTGCATGGACTTTAAGCACTATGCTTGCATCAGTTAAGCGAGATATTTCAACTCCGGCTTTGAGGAATCCTCATGAATCTGGCGATGTTCAACACGCTGCGCGCCATCATGGAGCACGGCAACTTCAGCGCCGCGGCCGATGCCGTGGGCTGCAGCCCCAGCGCGGTGAGCCTGCAGGTCAAGCAGATGGAGCTGTTCTTCGGACAACCGCTGTTCGACCGGTCGACCCGCATCGTCGTCCCGACGCCTCTGGCGAAGGAACTGGGGGGCGCGGTGGGCGAATTTCTCGGACGGATCGATGCACTGCGTGCGCGTCCCACCATCGCCGTGGCGGGCAAGCTGCGCATCGGCGTCATCACCAGCATGCAGAGCGACGTGATGCCGCGCGCCTTGCACCGGCTGCGCGGCCTGCACCCGGCATTGGAGATTCGCGTGGCGCCCCTCAATGACACGGACGAACTGCTCGCCGAACTCAAGGCAGGGCGCATCGATGCCGCGCTGCTGGTCAGGCCCGAGGCGGGCGGCTCCAGCCGGCTGGTCTGGCGGGATCTGCATCGTCAGCCCTTCGTGCTGCTGGCCCCGCGCGAGTCGGCCGTCGCCACGCCGCGCAAGCTCTTCGAGGCCCACGAGTGGATAGGCTACGACCTGAGCCTGCCCGCCGGCCGGCAGGCCGCGCGCTTCGTCCGTGCGTTGGCGCCGGAGGCGCGCTGCACCACCGAGCTTCGGTCCATGGATGCCATCGTGGCCATGGTCTCGCTCGGCATGGGCATCACGGTGGTGCCACAACCCCGACGGCCGTTGCTGGCGGCTTATTCCGTGCGCGAGGTGGCGCTGGGCCACAAGGCGCCCTCTAGACGCATCGCATGCGTTTGGCGCAAAACCGATGACGGAAGCCGCAACATCATCGCACTGGCCGAGGCGTTCACCGAAGCATTCAAGACGCAGTAGATACTCTGGCAGGCATCGGACCTGCGCGCCTACTCAAGGGTGCCCGTGGAACAGACTACGCTTGCCAAGGTTCCTTTCAGTGGAAATACAGCTATCTAATCTAACAACATGACCGCTTACCTATTGCGGGACGTCCGCAATTGGCCGGGTGCAACTGCCGCAATCGTTGAAACCATCGGCATATAGCCGACGTTCAAGTTGCTGAGTTGGGTGGCTGCTTTGGAGCGACCAGTGCTGAAACCGCTACAGCCGCAGTCAGTCTCCAGCGGGTACTCAGCACCATGCGCCTGAGCGCATAGCCGATTGCCAATGAAACCTCCCGCTTTGGGCTCGAACCGTGACTCTCAAGACCCATTCAACAATACCAAGGCCACTGCCTAAATTACCTTCCAAGCGCCCCGCCCTCGCCTCAGCCGTTCCCATCTTCGCCGCAGCAAAGCAGAGCCTGAAGGTCACCACATCCGGATTGGTCGCATAAAGCCGCGCCCCTGACACAAACGCCACGCATTTTTAAACACACGCTTGGCAAACCTTCACGACAACGCGCTGACCGGCAGTGGAAACCCGTCACTTGGAGAATTCTGTATACCGAGATGGGTGGCGCCTGTTTTTTTTTGACTGTCATTAAGGGGCAAATCAGACTATAGCCCGTACAAAATTGGCGTAAGCAGCTATCATTTTTATAGTCAACATAACCAATGATCATCGCCGGGTCATCGATCCAGTGAAATAGCGCGTTAGTACCCAAGCAGAAGGCTTTGACTTAACCGAGGATTGCCCGCGCAACCCGGACGCCTCGATTTACCATCCAAATAACATCCACTTGGATGGTGCTAAGATGGTCAAATGCCAAAACCCAGCAGAACCTCCCAGATTGCAACGCCCAAGCCGGTCGACGAAAAGATCACGATCAACTTGGGCTGTGTCGACCTTGGCCAGATTGACTTGCTGGTGCAGGAAGGCCTTTATGCGAACCGGACCGACCTGATCCGCACGGCGATCCGAAACCAGCTCACCACGCACAGCGAGGTAGTGCGCCAGGTCGTGTCGCGCAAGACGCTGGTGCTGGGCATCCAGCACTACACCGAGGCGGACCTGCTGGCCGTGCAGGCGGCCGGGGAGAAGTTGCAGATTCGCGTGCTGGGGCTGGCCACGATCGCACCCGAAGTTACGCCCGCGCTGGCGCTCGCCACCATTGAGTCGCTGACCGTGCTGGGCGCCCTGCATGCGAGCCCCGCCGTGAAAGCCGCGCTCGTGCAGCGTATCCGCTAATACAGCGAATACAGCGAGTCAACGAATCAACGAATCGAACTGAAAGAAGCTGATGACCCCTGATTTCCAACGCCTGATGAAGGATGCCGCCCAGCTCACCCGTGCCGGTGACCTGCAAGCCGCCACCGCCGCGATCCAGGCCGCGCTGGGCGGCGGTGTGGCTGCCGCAGCCGCCGCCGCACAAGACCTGCGCGACGTGATTGATGTTGCGGCGCGCGAGGTGCCTGACGTTGCGCGGACATTTGACGACGAGTCCCCCTCCGCACCGGCCGGCAACGCTCCCGACGCCGGCCGCTTCATTGCCGGCAGCCATGGCGACGCTTCGGGTCACCGCGACTTCAAACTTTATATTCCGCCGGGCGCCGGCGAGCGCCCGCTGCCGCTGGTTGTGATGCTGCACGGCTGCACGCAGAACCCGGACGATTTTGCGGCGGGCACCGCCATGAACGATGCGGCGCTGGCGCAGGGCTTTTTTGTGCTGTACCCGGCACAGTCGCAGCAGATGAATCCGCAGCGTTGCTGGAACTGGTTCAAACACACCCACCAGGCCCGCGGACGCGGCGAGCCGGCGCTGCTGGCGGGCATGACGCGCGAGGTGATGGCGCGCCATGCGATTGACCCGAGGCGCGTTTATGTGGCCGGCCTGTCCGCGGGTGGCGCCATGGCCGCCATTTTGGGCGACGCCTATCCTGACCTGTATGCCGCGGTGGGCGTGCACTCGGGGCTGGCGGCCGGCATCGCGACAGACCTGCCGTCGGCGCTGGGCGCGATGAGGGGCGGTGGCACCACCACCCGTGCGACCGCCAGCGGCGTGGCGACCATCGTCTTTCACGGCGACGCCGACACCACGGTGCATCCGGGCAACGGCGAGCAGGTCATCACGGCCAGCGTTGGCACGGCGGCCGCTGTCGAAGTCGAACACCTGAAAGGAGCTGACGGCCGCGCGACCACGCGCCGCGTGCACCGCGCGAGCGATGGCACGGTGGTGGCCGAGCACTGGCTGGTGCACGGCACATCGCACGCCTGGTCAGGCGGCAGCGCCAACGGCTCGTACACCGACGCCCGGGGGCCAGATGCCAGCGCCGAGATGGTGCGGTTTTTTCTGGAGCATCCGCACCGGCAGGCCCACTAACTCATTAACGGCCCGAGCGCACCGGGTTCAGCACAAAATCATATTCCAGCAGATAGTCGCCATCGGGTTGCCTCACCCAATCTGCCACCAGCGACTGGCGCACGCCGAACACAGCATCGGAATCGAGGTATGGGTCGCCGTCACGGAAGACATGGGTGATCAATGTTTCGTAGCCTTCGGCCGTAATCATGAAATGCAAATGCGCGGGCCGCCATGGGTGGCGCTTCGTAGCCTTGAGCATGTCGCCCACCGGGCCATCCGTCGGGATCGGATAGGCTTCGGCCACGATGGTCCTGAAGTCAAAGCTGCCATCGGCACGTGATCTCAGCACGCCGCGTGCCTGCGCATGGTTGAGTTCAGGTTTCTGCACGTCGTAATGCCCCTCGTCGTCGGCCTGCCAGACCTCGATGGCCGCGTTGGCCACGGGTTCACCGTTCAGGCCACGCACAATGCCGCGCACCTGGCAGGGTTCGCCGCTGGCGCCGTTGGCTAGGTCGTCGCCGTTCTCGTAGTGCGGCGCGCCTTCGACGTAGAACGGGCCGAACACCGTGGCCTCGGTGCAGCCCTGGGGCTTGTCGTTGTTCATCGCAACCGTGAGCATCGACAAGCCCAGCACGTCGCTCAGCAGGATGAACTCCTGGCGCGTTTCGTTGCATTTGTGGCCGGTGGCGGTGAGGAATTCGATGCCCTTCAACCACTCGGCCTCGGTCAGCTTGACCTCACGGGCGAAGGCGTGCAGGTGCTGCACCAGCGCCGTCATGATTTCCTTGAGGCGGGGGTCGGGCGTATTCGCCAGGCGTGCGATGACGGCCTGGGTGATGTTGTCTTGGTGGAGGTTACGCATGGGGTTTCGTTGATCGTTGAGGATAGCAATTTCGGTGAATCAGGCCGGTCGCGCACCATCGAACGCATCCTGCAGCAGTTGCCGCAGCGCTGCGCGCTCCAGCGGGCGGGGGTTCGGATACTGGTTTTGCAAGGCAATGTCGCAGGCCCGATCCAGGTCTGCCAGCTGCATGCCGATGTCCTTCAGGGCCACCGGCGCGCCATTGTCTCTGGCCAGATCAAACACCGCATGCGGCGCCGAATCTGCCTTCAGGGCCCGGGCAATCCGCTGCATGGCCACCGGCGCCGCCTTGGCGTTGTAGGCAAGCGCGTGCGGCAGCACGATGGTGTGTGTCTCGGCATGGGGCAGGTTGAAGCTGCCGCCCAGCGTGTGGCACAGCTTGTGATGCAGCGCCATGCCGACGTGGCCGAGCACCGTGCCGCACAGCCAGGCGCCGTATAGCGCGTCGCTGCGCGCTTGCAGATCGTCCGGTTTCCTTTTGATAGCAGGAAGTGATCGCCCGATGGCGGCAATGCCCTCCTCGGCCATCAGACTCATGATCGGATTCGCATCCACGGCATACAGCCCCTCGGCCGCGTGCGCGATGGCATTGAGGCCACTGGTCACGCTGACCGCCACGGGCAGGCTGGTCGTGAGTTCGGGGTCGTAGAGCACGGTGCGCGGCAGCACGCGGGCGTCCTTGCCGGTCTTCTTGAGTCCGGCCTCGGTGATGCCATAGATCGGCGTCATCTCCGAGCCGGCGTAGGTGGTGGGAATGGCCAGGATCGGCAGACCTGAATCCAGCGCAATGGCCTTGCCCAGGCCGATGGTGGAGCCGCCCCCCACGGCGACCGCGCAATCGGCGCCGAGCCGGCTCGCTACCTCTCGCGCCTGCCTGGCGGTCTCAATCGGTACGTGCATCGCGGCGCCGTCAAACACGCCGGCGCAACGCTCAGCCAACAGGGCTGCCACACGTTCAGCCAGCGGGCGTTGCCCGGGGGTGCACAGCACCAGCACCTTGCGGGCGCCCAGGGCGTCGATCTCCCGCCCCAGGTATTGAAGGCTGCCCGCGCCGAAAACCACACGGGCCGGGTTGGAGGTGTAGGCGAAAACCTGCATTTTTATCCCTGACTTTATCCCTGAGGGGCAACCGACAAGCCGGACGGACCGTTGTTGAGCGATTCCTTCTGTGGATACATGTACTTTCCAAGGCTCAGCAACAGCAGGCATGCAATCACCAGTACCCCGCTCAGGCCCGCCAATGCTGCAGTGTAGCTACCCGTGGCGTCGAACACGAAACCCATCATGTAGGGGCCGGCACCTGAGCCGAGCATGAATGCGGCGAACAGATAGCCATAGATTTCACCGAAACTTCTCAACCCGAGATAACGGGATAGAAGGAAGGCAATGAGGTCAACCTCGGCGCCGAGTCCCAGGCCGACCATCACGACGGCAACGGCTGCGTAGCCCGGCGCCACATTGGAGAACAGTATGCCGATGCCGATCAGGGGAATTGCGAAGAAGAATGCGGCAACATGCGGCGCAAAAATGCGGTCCAGCAGAAAGCCGGCCAGAAGGCGCCCGCCAATCAACGCCAGGCCTGCGAATCCGAGGGCCGTAGTCGCAACGGAGGGACCAACACCACGATCAACCAGCATCGGTACGACATGAGCGATGACGCCGTTGGTGGCAAATGCAACTGCCGCAAATGAAATTGCCAACTTCCAGAACACCGACGAGCGCAGCGCCTGACGGCCCGTCAACCCGGGTAAATTACCGGCGCCCGCTTGGCTGCGGTGGTCTTTCCCGGGCTCGCGCACCGCAAGACCTACGGCGCAAACGCCCACCACAAACGTCAGGGCTGCGAGCCCGAGATAGGCCCCCTTCCACCCGACATTCGCCACGAGCATCTGGGCGAACTGCGGCACCAGGGCTGCGCCGAGACCGACGCCCGACATCGCCACGCCGAGCGCCAGGCCTCGCTTGTCGTCAAACCATGCCGCGATGGCTTTCGCATAGGGCAGCGGCGTCTGCCCTGCCGCGGCAATACCCATGAGCGCATAGATGAGCATGAACTTCGAGGGCGTATCGGCAAAGACAGCGAGCGCAGCCATCGATAGCGAGAACAGGGTGATGGCAGGCAAGGTCACGGCCCGGATGCCGAACCTGTCGATCAGCCTGCCCGCGACCGGCACAAACAGTGCGGTCATGGTCAGGCCGATCACCAGTGCGAACGAAGTGGTCGAGCGGGACCAGCCGAACTCTTTCGTCAAGGGCAGAAGAAACACTCCAAACGTAAATTGCATGATGGGACCGTTCCCGACCAGAAGGCCAAAGACGGATCCCACGACGATCCACCAGCGATTGTTCAGTTTCATTGTCTTCTCCACGTGGCTTTTGCCATCTGTATGTCGTTTCAGGGGGACTGCATTCACGGCATTGCCGATCACTGCAGCTTGAGCTTTGGTTAGCGGTTCAGTTAGTGGTTTAGTTAGTGGTTTAGTGGTTTAGTGGTTTAGTGGTTTGGTTAGCGGTTCAGTTTGAATAGATTCTGGGCATTGCCCCAGCCAATTTTTTTGCGGTCAGCCTCGCTGATGCTCGTGTTTTCGAACCAGTCCGCCGCATGATCGATGTTCTCGAAAGGCCAGTCGGTCGAGAACAGGATTCGGTCTGCGCCGATTTCCAGGATCGCGTCAATCAGGGTCTGGGTGC
Organism: Polaromonas sp. JS666; assembly: GCF_000013865.1. Taxonomy (NCBI): domain Bacteria; kingdom Pseudomonadati; phylum Pseudomonadota; class Betaproteobacteria; order Burkholderiales; family Comamonadaceae; genus Polaromonas; species Polaromonas sp. JS666. The sequence goes on along the minus strand of NC_007948.1, from coordinate 2,142,537 downwards.
GAAAGTTGCCCGAGGTCGTCAGATAGAAGTTCTCGTTGAAGTAGTCGACGATCTTTCTCTTGGCGGGGTATTTGGGCGTCGTCTTGATCCAGGCGTTGCGATGATCGATACGCCACATGCTGTAGGGCAAGCCTTCTCCCATGTGCCCAAGAATGATTTTCAGCGCGGGGTATTTATCGAACAGACCCGAGCCCATCAGGCGCAGGGCATGCACCGCAGTTTCCTGACCGAAAGCCCAGGTCGGGCCGAGCAGCCAGGCATGGCCGTCGTAAATACGGGCATCGCTGGGCAGTGGATTGCGCGGATGCAGGTAAAACGGGACGTCGAGCGCCTGGACTGTTTCCCAGAACGGCCAGTACTGCGCCATGTCGTAGTAAAGCGGGACGGCGCTGCGGTTGTCTTGCGAGAAGCCGTTCACCAGGGCCCCCACGAAGCCGAGTTCTTTCACGCACCGCTCGAGTTCGCGGGCCGCCAGTTCCGGGTCCTGCATGGGCAGCGCGGCAAAGCCCCTGAAGCGCGTGGGCTGTTTCGCCACCTGTTCAGCCAGGAAGTCATTGGCGCGTCGCGCCGTTTCGTTCGCACGCGTTGAATCTGCAATGGCCTGAACCGCTGGCGCGTTGAGCGACAGGATCATGGTCTCGATACCGTGCTCGTCCATCAGACGCACGCGCCGGTCCTGGATGTCCAGCAGCCGCGAGCGCAACTCGGGCCAGTCTTTGTCGGGGACGAATCCGGCCGAATCCATGAGTGTTTCCTCGGTGGCGAAATGCTCCTCGAGGGCAATTTTTCCGTTCATTGATACCTTTCCTTTCAGTAATAAAAATCACGCGATTTGGGTGGCCGGTGTTTCAGTACTGGCCCTTGGGCGGAAGGCCCAGGGCCAACTGGCCGTACATGCTTCCTACGGCGTCCCAGTTCAAACTGATATGCCGCCCCACGGCGTTCGCGTCGCGCCAGGCGCGCTGCACCGGGTTCGCCATGCTCAGGCCGAGTCCGCCGGTCGAAGCGTTCAGGGCTTCCGCAGCACGCAGCGCCAGAGAGACCGCGAACGCCTGTCCGCGCCGGCTGAGGATCCGATCTTCCTGCGTCACAGGACTTCCTGCGTAAGCCTTGTCGGTCACTCGTCGCAGATCCCGCAGCAAGATCTCCTGCGCTGCATCGGTACTGGCCGCAGCGTCAGCAACGCGCAGCTGGATGGTGGGAAATTCGGCCATCTTCTGGTGGGCGCCGGCCACCGCGCCGCGCGTGATACGGCCACCGGTCGCCTCAAGGTAGTCGTCCAATGCGCCCTGCGCTGCGCCCACGGCAACGGATGCAAGGCAAGATGGGATCATGGTGAGCATGGGAATCCGGTAGCCGGCTGTGTCCGCGTAGACCTTGGCCCCTGGCGTATCACCGGAGGTCGACTGCGCGAATGTCAGAACCCGGTGCGCCGGAACGAAGATGTCGTCAAGAACGAGTGTCTTGCTGCCGGTTCCGGCAAGGCCGACGACATCCCAGGTGTTGGAGATCGTGTAGTCGGAGGCCGGCACCAGCAGAAATGCCGGCTCGCCAACAGCAGGGTCGGCCGCTGAGGGCACGATGGCCGCGCAGAATGCCCATTGCGCAACTTCACATCCGCTGGCGAAGCTCCAGTTGCCGCTCAGTCGATAGCCACCAGCCTGCACCGTTGCCTTGGCGGCCGGGGCATAGGAGCCGCACATCAGCGCGTTGGGGTCTGCACCCCATACGTCGTCCTGAGCTGCCGCCGGAAAACCCGCCAGCAGCCATTGATGCGCGGCCAGCAGGCCGCACACCCATGCCGTTGACGCACAGTACCTTGCGAGGATCAGATTCGCCTGGACCAGCGTATCGAAGTGCTCCTCGCTTCCGCCGTGGGCCGCGGGCTTGACCAGATCGAAAAACCCCGTGGCTCGCACGGCTGCGATATGCCCTTCAGGTATCCGGCCGTCGCTCTCTACCTGCCGTGCTGCCGCCCTGAGCATGGGCGCGAGTTCATGGAGCCTGTGCATCAACGCCGTGGCGTCGAACGTTTCGCTTTCAGTTTCGCTTTTACGCGGTGATGCCAGAACGGCATGGTCAACAAAATCATTCATGTGAAATTCCCGGTTAGGTCGTTGTCGATGCGCTCCCCGATCTACTGGGCAGCAACTGGCGTGGAGCTGCAGTAAGTCGAGTTCTGATAGAGGAGTGGCGCGCTGTTTTCGGCAATCTGCACATCGCCGACTTCGCCCACGAAAATGGTGTGCGTACCAAAAGGGATGGCGAGTTTTTTGACGCAGAAAATGCGCGCCTGGGCTGAGGTGAGGTACTTGAGCCCGTCTTCGGTCTCGGACCAGTCACCCATTGAAAATCGCTCATGCGGAGCGACTCCGCCGCTGAAGGCGTTCGATATTTCCCGGTGTTGCTGCGCGAGCACATTGACGCAAAACCGGCCGGTGGACGAAATGATGTCGTGCAGCAGCGTTTTGCGATTGATACAGACCAGCAGTGCCGGCGGATCAAGCGACACGGACGTGATGGCGGTGGCGGTCATGCCATGGCCCCGGCTCCGGTCTCCTGCGGTGACAATTGATACAGTCGACGCGATGCCGCGCATGGCATCACGAAAGGCGGTCTGAACCTCTGCTACGACAGTTGGCGTTTTCATGGTGTTGCTCTCCGATCTTTGGGGTTGAGTGCGCTTGCTTGGCTATATTTTTACTTGCAACAATTGCAAACGCAACTGTTGTATATTGAATTCTTGTAGGTGTTTACGCTAATTCGCGCCCAACCAATTTCTTCAAGCCTCCTTTTATTTATGTATCGACTAGGTGACTCTTTTCCCTATCTGCTCAATCGGGTGGGTGTGCGCATCGGCGAGTTGTTCAGCCAACGGCTCAAGCCCTACGAGGTGACGCTGCCGATGTACCGAGTGCTGGCTTCGCTATGGGAAAAGGGCGATCAACGCCTGAATGAACTCAGCGATGTAACAAGCCTGGAAACCTCTACCCTTTCACGGCTCATCGGGATCATGGAAGACAGAGGCTTCGTGACCCGGTCTCGCCTGGAGGACAACGCGCGGGTCGTCGCCATCAACCTGACGAAGCAGGGTCGCGCGCTGACCGAGGAACTCATACCGTTGGCGGTGCAGTTCGAAGAGGTAGCGATCCACAGCTTTGGCAAGAGTGAGGTGGCACGGCTGAAGCGTGCCATGAAGGATGTCTACGATCATCTCAACGCGCTGGATCCGCGCACCCTGGAGGAGCCGCCGTACAAGCGTGAATCGTCAGCGCGCTAAATGCTTGTCGTCATTCCGGCCCGACCGAGGCGCCCGACACGAACTTATGAAACCGGGATGGATGGTGCAGTGGGCTGTAAAGTGAAGGGCTGAACAACGCCTGCGAATCACGGAGACGCCATGACCATCCCCATCTCGGACATCCACATCGCCCAGGCCGACCCGCTGCCGGAACCCCGGCTGCTGCGTGACGAACTGCCGGCGGGCGACGCTGAAGCCGAATTCATCGCCGCGTCGCGCGCCGCCACCCGCAACATCTTGCGCGGCCTGGACGACCGGCTGCTGGTGGTCGTGGGCCCCTGCTCTATCCACGAGCCCGAGTCGGCGCTCGAGTACGCCGCGCGGCTGCGCCAGGAAGCGGTGCGCCTTGGCGAATCGCTGCTGCTGGTGATGCGCGTTTACTTCGAAAAGCCGCGCACGCGCATGGGCTGGAAGGGCCTGATTTATGACCCGGGGCTGGACGGCCAAGGCGACATCGGCGAGGGCCTGCGCCACGCGCGGCGCATTTTGCTCGATTGCGCGCGGCTGGGTGTGCCGGCAGCCTCTGAAATCCTGGACTTGGTGACGCCGCAGTATTACGCCGAGCTGTTGACCTGGGGCGCGATTGGCGCCCGCACGGTAGAAAGCCCGCTGCACCGGCAGATGGCTTCGGCCCTGTCGGCGCCCGTGGGCTTCAAGAACGCCACCAACGGCAGCGTGGGCGCGGCCATCGACGCCATCCATGTGGCTGCGCAGCCGCACCGCTTTCCGACCATCTCGCTCGAGGGCCGGGCCATGGTCATCACGACCACCGGCAACCCCGATGGTCACCTGGTATTGCGCGGCGCCAGTGACGGGCCAAACTACGACGCCGCCAGCGTCGGGCGCGCCACCGAGGCCCTGGAGAAATCCGGCCTGCCGCCCCGCCTGGTGATCGACTGCAGCCACGGCAACAGCAACAAGGACTATTCGAGGCAACCTGCGGTGGCGGCCGACATTGCGCAGCAGGTCGCCAGCGGCTCGACCGGCATCTGCGGCCTGATGATTGAAAGCCACCTGGTCGAGGGCCGGCAGGACATCGTCGACGGCCGCAAGGGCCTGCACTATGGGCAAAGCGTGACTGACGCCTGCATCGGCTGGGAGGCGACCGTGGCCGTGCTGGAGCAGCTGGCGGCGGCCGTGCGCCAGCGCCGGGCGGGCGCCATCAGGTAATTTGCCGGCGTGCCTCCCGGCGTATAGGATGAGCAGCATGAGCCTCATGTTGCGCGTGCTGACCCTATGCGTCGCCCTGGCCACCTTGGCCGCCCCGGGCACGATGATGGCTGCGCAGCCGCTGCCTGTGGCCGGATCGCCTACTCCACCTACTCCACCCACTACTACGCGGCTGCAGGCGCGCAAGGCGATCGAGCACCCCGAGCCCGCCGTCCGGCGCGCTGCCGTCGTGCGCCTGGGCGAAGTCGGCGTCATGGCCGATGCCGACCGGCTGGTTGCCCACCTGGGAGACGATGACGCGCCGGTGCGCGAACTCGCCGAAGCCGCGCTGTGGCAGATCTGGAGCCGCTCGGGCGACCGCGCGATCGATGCCCTGCTCCTGCGCGGCGTCCAGCAGATGGAAGCGCACCAACTGGTCGAGGCGGTGGCCACGTTTTCCGAGGTCATTCGCAGAAAGCCGGCTTTCGCGGAGGGCTGGAACAAGCGCGCCACTGTTTATTACCTGCTCGGCCAGTACGAGCTGTCAATCAAAGACTGCGACGAAGTCATGAAACGCAACCGCCACCACTTCGGGGCGCTCGCGGGTTACGGGCAGATGTACCTTGCTCTGGGTGACCCCGACCGCGCCCAGCCCTACCTGGAGCGCGCGCTCAAGGTGAACCCGAACATGGCGGGTGTGGCGGCGACGATCCAGCTGATCGAGCAGCGCCGCGAAGCAAAGCGGCGCCGAACAATCTGAATCCAGACCTCTAACCTCTAGTGTGGTGTTGGCACCCGCCCATCCATTGTTGGCATGCACCCTAAAATGGTCCGCTAACCGCAATACCATTCAGTTAAGTTATTCACCCTGAGCCGGAATGACCAAAACCTTGACTTGTCATTGCGGGTCTGACCCGCAATCCATGGATCCCGGATCGGGCCTGCCCCGGACTTGATCCGGGGTCCGGGATGACAAACCAGGAGGCAAGGGCTTAACTGACTAGTATTGCCGCTCACCGTTAACAAGCCCCTGGAGCCCGCTATGATCGTCGAACGCATCTGGACCGGTAATGCCTACCGCAATTTCAATTACCTGATCGCCTGCCCCGAGACCGGCGAAGCGCTGGCCATCGACCCGCTCGACCATGAAAAGACGCTGGCCACCGCCAGGGTCAAGGGCTGGCAGATCACGCAGGTCCTCAACACCCACGAGCACCACGACCACACCGGCGGCAACGCGGCCGTGATTGCGGCCACCGGCGCCAAACTGATCGCCCACCACAAGGCCGGCGGGCGCATTGCGGGTGTGGACCGGGGCGTGAAGGCCGGCGATGTGATCAAGGTCGGCAAGACCGTCGAGCTGGAGTGCCTGGACACGCCCGGCCACACGATGTGCCACATCTGCCTGCGCTCGCACACCGAGCAGCCGGCGCTGTTTTCGGGAGACACGCTGTTCAATGCGGGCGCCGGCAATGTGCACAACGGCGGCGACGTCAACGCGCTGTATGCCACCTTTGCGGAACAGCTGGCCCGGCTGCCGGACGACACCCTGGTCTATCCGGGCCACGACTACATCGAGAACAACCTCCGGTTCACCCTGGCGCGCGAACCCGACAACGCCGCCGCAAAAGCCCTGCTGCCCAGCGTGACCGACCATGACCCCGCGAAGTCGGCCGTCACCACGCTCAAGGACGAAAAAGAGTTCAACACCTTCCTGCGCCTGAGCAGCCCCAGCGTCATCGCCAGGCTGCGCGAGAGCTTTCCCGACCTGCCGGACGAGCCCGACGCCAGAACGGTGTTTGCCAAGCTGCGGGAACTGCGCAACCAGTGGTGAGCGGAGAGTGACAGACACGAGCCGCAACATGCAGCAGGACCAGCATCTCAGAGCACGCATCGAGGAGATGCTGCGCGCCTTCACGCTGCAGGCAGCCGAGCGCGACCAGCAGCATGCGGCGGCGGTGGCCGTGGTCATTACCGATGAAGGCCATGGCGCCGAACTGCCCGGTTTCCCGCGGCACGCGGCGTGGAGCACCCAGGCGGCCCTGCTGCTGACGCGGCGCGCCGGCCACCTGCGCAAGCATGCGGGGCAGTGGGCCCTGCCCGGGGGACGCATCGACGCAGGAGAAACGGCGGAGCAAGCCGCGCTGCGCGAGTTGGCCGAGGAGGTGCACCTGGAACTCGATGTCAGCGCCATCCTGGGCCGGCTCGATGATTTTGTGACCCGCTCGGGTTTTGTGATCACGCCGGTGGTTGTGTGGGCCGGCGCGGCGCAGCACATCCGGCCCAATCCGGCCGAGGTGGCCAGCATTCACCGCATCCCCATCGCCGAGTTTCTGCGCGCAGACGCGCCCATGCTGGCCGATGAAGGGCACGGCGGGCACCCGGTGCTGCGCATGCCGGTCGGCAACCACTGGATTGCCGCGCCGACGGCAGCGATCCTCTACCAGTTTCGGGAGGTCTGCATCGAGGGCCGGCCCACCCGCGTGGCGCATTTCGAGCAGCCGGCGTTTGCCTGGAAATAGGCGCGCAGGACCGCACCCACGCGGCCCACGCCACCCGCCCGGCGAACGCCGTCAACCGGGTGCAAACGCCATGAATCGCTGCAATGCAGGACTGGCGGCCCCGGCGGCCCACACCAGGCTCGTCTCACAGCCCGGCACCACCTGCCCCTTGCCCCTTTTGAGTTCCCGGTACACCACGCCCGGCCGCTGGAACTGCCGCACACTGTCGGGCACCCAGGCCACGCCCAGGCCTGCCGATACCAGGTTGACGATGGTTTGCATCTGGATGGCTTCCTGGGCCACGCGCGGCAGGTGGCCAGCCGCGTGGTACATGGCAAAAATCGCGTCATAGAGCGAAGGCAGGATGTGCCGCGGAAAAATCACCAGCGGCTGCTCCAGCAAGTCCTGCAGCACCAGCCCGGACTTGCCGACCAGCACGCTTTGCTCCGGCACGGCCAGCACCAGCGGATCCTGCGAGATGCGCCGGCAGGTCAGGCCGGGAGGCGCAAAGCCCGGCGAGTGCAACATGAAGCCGGCGTCGATCTCGCCGCGCTCCAGGGCCTGGAGCTGCACATCGCCGGTGGCTTCAATCAGCTCCAGCTGCACCTTGGGATAGCGCTCACGAAAGGTCCGGACCCAGCCCGGCAGCAAATCAAAGCCCACTGTTGACACAAAGGCCAGCCGCAAGCGCCCTGCTTCGCCATCCGCAGTGGCGCGCGCATAGACGGGCAAGGCTTGGGCACGCGCGAGCAGGTCGCGCGCCTCCGGCAGCAGCGCGGCCCCCGCCGCTGTCAGCTGCACGCTGCGCTTGGTGCGGTCGAACAGCTTCAGGCCAAGCAGGGCCTCCAGATGGGCAATGGCCTGCGTCAGCGGCGGCTGGGTCATGTTCAGGCGCAGCGCGGCGCGGCCGAAATGAAGCTCGTCGGCAACAGCTGCAAACTGGCGCCACAGGCGAAGCTCGATCAGCGGAGGATTGCGCGGATCACCACCCCCCGCAGGAACGAAATGAGCTGAGGAATGAGCGGAATGAACCGAATCTGTCATATGCTGCACATATTAATACAGTCTAAATAATGGATTGGAAAGAATCAGTCAAAACACGCATACTCGGCTTTCCGGTAAAAATATCCCACATGCATCCGCCCGTGCCCGCGTGTGAAGCGCATGACATCCGGTGCGACAACAAACCTCACGAGACATCCATGGAAACCAAGACCATTCAGCTCAACCCCCGCAGCAAAAACATCACCGAAGGCAAATCGCGCGCGCCCAACCGCTCGATGTACTACGCCATGGGCTATGAAGAGGCCGACTTCAAGAAGCCCATGATTGGTGTGGCCAACGGGCACAGCACCATCACCCCCTGCAACAGCGGCCTGCAAAAGCTGGCGGACGCGGCCATTGCCGGCATTGAAGAAGCCGGCGGCAACGCCCAGGTGTTCGGCACGCCCACCATCTCGGACGGCATGGCCATGGGCACCGAGGGCATGAAGTACTCGCTGGTCAGCCGCGAAGTGATCTCCGACTGCATCGAAACCTGCGTGCAGGGCCAGTGGATGGACGGCGTGCTGGTGATCGGCGGCTGCGACAAGAACATGCCCGGCGGCCTGATGGGCATGCTGCGCGCCAACGTGCCGGCCATCTACGTCTATGGCGGTACCATTTTGCCGGGCAGCTACAAGGGCAAAGACCTCAACATCGTCAGCGTGTTTGAAGCCGTCGGCGAAAACGCAGCAGGCCGCATGAGCGATGAAGACCTGCTGCAAATCGAGCGCCGCGCCATTCCCGGCACCGGTAGCTGCGGCGGCATGTACACGGCCAACACCATGTCCAGCGCCTTCGAGGCGCTCGGCATTTCGCTGCCCTACTCCAGCACCATGGCCAATCCGCACGACGAGAAAATGAACTCGGCCAGGGAGTCCGCCAAGGTCCTGGTCGAAGCCATCAAGAAAGACATCAAGCCGCGCGATCTCGTCACGAAGAAAGCCATTGAAAACGCCGTGGCAGTGATCATGGCCACGGGCGGCTCCACCAATGCCGTGCTGCACTTCCTGGCGATTGCGCATGCCGCCGGCGTGGACTGGACAATCGACGACTTCGAACGCGTGCGCCAAAGAACGCCGGTGCTGTGCGACCTGAAGCCGTCCGGCAAGTACCTGGCCGTGGACCTGCACCGCGCCGGCGGCATTCCGCAGGTCATGAAGATGCTGCTGGCGGCCGGCCTGCTGCATGGCGACTGCCTGACGATCACCGGCCAAACCATTGCCGAGGTGCTGAAGGATGTGCCCGAAGCGCCGCGCGCCGACCAGGACGTGATTCGCCCCATCAGCAACCCCATGTACGCCCAGGGCCACCTGGCCATCCTGAAGGGCAACCTCTCGCCTGAAGGCTGCGTGGCCAAAATCACCGGCCTGAAAAACCCGGTCATGACGGGCCCGGCCCGCGTATTTGACGACGAGCAGTCGGCGCTGGCCGCCATCCTGGCCGGCAAGATCAAGGCGGGCGACGTGATGGTGCTGCGTTACCTCGGCCCCAAGGGCGGTCCCGGCATGCCTGAAATGCTGGCGCCTACCGGTGCGCTGATTGGCGCCGGCCTGGGCGAAAGCGTGGGCCTGATCACCGACGGCCGCTTCTCCGGCGGCACCTGGGGCATGGTAGTCGGCCATGTGGCCCCCGAAGCGGCCGCCGGCGGCAATATCGCATTCATCAACGAAGGCGACTCCATCACCATTGACTCAAAACAGTTGCTGCTGCAACTGAACATCAGCGACGCGGAGCTGGAAAAACGCAAGGTCGGCTGGAAAGCACCGGCACCGCGCTACAACCGCGGCGTGCAGGCCAAGTTTGCCTTCAACGCGTCGAGTGCCAGCAAGGGTGCGGTGCTGGACGACTATTGATGCCGGCTGACCGGTAAAACAAAAAAGAGCCCGTAAGTCACAGACTTCACGGGCTCTTTACTTTGGTAACAGGGCAACTCCTGGCGGCCCGAAATGCAGTTATTTTCGTTTTTTGAGCATGCCCATCGCATCGCGCTGCTTGTCAATGCGGTCCTGCTTGCGCTTGGCCATCTTGTCAATTTCCCTCTGCTTGGTATAGCCCGAAGCGTCCGCCCAGGCCCACCAGGCGACCGCCAACGCAAACGGCGACAGCACGATCCACCAGCTCCAGTCAGCGACCGGGCCCATTTCCAGGTATTTCATTGCCAGGCCAACAATTCCGATCAATAACAAATACATGGGTTACTCCTGAGGGTCCTGAGGGTCTTGAGGGGGGAAGCGGCCGGGTATTCCCCTGCAACGTGGGGTCAACCGGGATCACTACAATCGCGTTAGTTGACTGTAACTGAATCTATAACTCTCCCTCACGAGGACAACCCATGAAACGCATTCTTTTGGCAATCGCTTCCGTGGCTACCGGCTTTTTTGCCGTATCGACTCCCGCGCTGGCCGACCTTCAATTGGCAACAGCGAAAAACTGCATGGCGTGCCACGCCATCGACAAGAAACTGGTGGGCCCCTCGTACAAGGATGTTGCCGCCAAATACGCCGGCCAGAAGGACGCTGCCGACAAGCTCGCGGCCAAAGTCATCAAGGGTGGCTCGGGCGTGTGGGGCCCCGTGCCCATGCCGGCCAATGCGCAGGTCACCCCTGACGAAGCCAAAAAGCTGGTGGCCTGGATCCTGACGCAGAAGTAAGCCTGACCTCCTGACCCCCGACATCGGCGGGCACAGGGAGATCAAAATAAAAAAAGCCCGTCATCTGACGGGCTTTTTTTGTGGGCGCTGCGGCCTGACCGGTTTTGCGGTTTTGCGGTTTTGAAATGGGGCCCGGTTGGGTGAATTTCAGCCCCTCCAGGACCTCCTCAGAGGTTTTCAGACAACTGATCGAGGATCGCCGGATTCTCCAGCGTCGAGGTGTCCTGCGTAAGAGCCTCACCCTTGGCAATGCCGCGCAACAGGCGGCGCATGATTTTGCCGCTGCGCGTCTTGGGCAGGTTGTCACCAAACCGGATGTCCTTGGGCTTGGCAATCGGGCCAATCTCCTTGCCGACCCAGTCGCGCAGCTCCTTGGCAATCGCCTTGGCCTCATCGCCCGTGGGCCGCGAGCGCTTGAGCACCACAAACGCCACGATCGCCTCGCCGGTCAGGTCATCAGGGCGGCCTACCACGGCAGCCTCCGCCACCAGGGTCGAGTGCGCCACCAGTGCCGATTCGATTTCCATGGTGCCCATGCGGTGGCCCGACACATTCAGCACATCGTCAATCCGGCCGGTGATGCGGAAATAGCCGTTGTCAGCATTGCGGACCGCGCCGTCGCCGGCCAGGTACATCGTGCCGCCCATTTCTTCCGGAAAGTAGCTCTTCTTGAAGCGCTCGGGGTCATTCCAGATGCCGCGAATCATGGACGGCCACGGGCGTTTGACCACCAGCAGGCCGCCCGAGCCGTTGGGCAAGTCCTTGCCGGTTTCGTCGACGATGGCGGCCATGATGCCGGGCAGCGGCAAGGTGCAGCTGCCAGGAACCAGCGGCGTCGCGCCGGGCAGCGGCGTGATCATGTGTCCGCCCGACTCGGTTTGCCAGAAGGTATCCACAATCGGGCAGCGCTCGCCACCAATGTTTTTGTAGTACCACATCCAGGCCTCGGGGTTGATGGGTTCGCCCACCGTGCCCAGAATGCGCAGGCTGCTCAGATCCGAGCGGGCCGGGTGTATTTTTTCATCGCCTTCAGCGGCCTTGATCAGTGAACGGATGGCGGTGGGTGCTGTGTAAAAAATCGTGACCTTGTGCTTCTCGATCATCTGCCAGAACCGGCCGGCGTTCGGGTAAGTCGGAATGCCTTCAAAGATGACCTGCGTCGCACCAGCGGCCAGCGGGCCATACGCCACATAGGTGTGGCCGGTGATCCAGCCGATGTCGGCGGTGCACCAGAACACATCGGCGGGCTGGATGTCAAAGGTCCAGTCCATGGTGAGCTTGGCCCACAGCAGGTAGCCGCCCGTGCTGTGCTGCACGCCCTTGGGCTTGCCGGTGGAGCCCGACGTGTACAGGATGAACAGCGGATGCTCGGCGCCCACAAATTCCGGCTCGCAGGTGGCTGCGGCCCTGGCGGTGATCTCGTGCATCAGGCTGTCGCGCCCGGCCACCATGTTGCAGGGCGTGGCGGTGCGCTGGTAGACCACCACGTTCTTGATCGACTCGCAGCCGCCCATGGCGATGCCTTCGTCCACAATCGCCTTGAGCGGCAGCTCCTTGCCGCCGCGCAACTGGTAGTTGGCGGTAATGACTGCGACTGCACCGGCGTCCTGGATGCGCTCCTGCAGGCTCTTGGCCGAGAAACCACCGAACACCACCGAGTGCGTGGCACCAATGCGGGCACAGGCCTGCATGGCAACAACGCCTTCAATGGTCATTGGCATGTAGATGATGACGCGGTCGCCCTTCTTCACCCCCAGGCCCTTGAGCGCACTGGCAAACTGACTGACCCTGGCATGCAGTTCCTTATAAGTGACGCTGGTCGCCTTGCCATCATCGCTCTCGAAAATAATGGCCTTCTTGCTCTCTGTCGGCGTACCCAGGTGGCGGTCCAGGCAGTTGTAGGAGGCGTTCAGTTCACCATCGGCAAACCATTGGTAAAACGGTGCATTGGACTCGTCCAGAACCTGGCTGAAAGGTTTTTTCCAGCTGAGATTGTCCCTGGCCAGCCTGGCCCAGAAGCGGTCAAAATCCTTGTCGGCCTCCCGGCACATCGCGTTGTAAGCCTCCATGCCGGAAATGCGGGCGGCCTTGACGGTAGCCGGCCCGGGGGGAAATACGCGGTTTTCAACCAGCACGGACTCGATGTTCGACGGGGCGGAACTCATTACTTTGTCTCCTGTTTGTCATTGGGATGCGTGATACTGCCGATACTGTCATATCCCGCACTTACAAGCCACTGACTGGCTTGAACCTTACAAAATCCGGAAAGTGGAGGGGCATTTTTTTGCATCCCTTCCACTGCCCTACAATTTTCCAACTTTTCAGTCTCTCGTCCCATGTCAGAACCCACACCAACAAAACCAGCTCCGCTTCGTCCCCTGCCCAACCTGATTTTCGCAAGCCGCTGGCTGCAATTGCCGCTTTACCTGGGCCTGATTGCGGCTCAGGCCGTCTATGTGGTTCACTTCCTGGTGGAGCTCATGCACCTGGTCGAAGCTGCGTTTGGCAGCCAGACGGCCCTGCAGGCGCTGATCACCAGCATCGGCTACAAGACGGCCACCCCGATCATCTCGCTGAACGAGACAGTCATCATGCTAGTGGTTCTGGCGCTGATTGACGTGGTCATGATTTCCAACCTGCTGATCATGGTAATCGTGGGCGGCTATGAAACCTTTGTCAGCCGCATGAATCTCGAAGGCCATCGCGACCAGCCTGAATGGCTGAGCCATGTGAATGCGTCGGTGCTCAAGGTCAAGCTGGCCACGGCCATCATCGGCATCAGCTCCATTCACCTGCTCAAAACCTTCATCAACGCGGACAACTACACCGACCGCGTCCTGATTGCGCAAACCGCCATCCACATCACCTTCCTGCTGTCCGCGCTGGCCATAGCCTACACCGACAAGGTAATGTCGGCCATTGCGGCGCAAAAACACTGAGCGGCGGGCGACCCGTCATCCACCGGGACCGGGGCTAGTGCCGTGTTGCATGCTTGATGGAACACTGCACTAACGCCGGCCCACCATATCGGCCGGCACCACCCACTGGTCAAACTGCTCGCCCGTGACATAACCCGAGGCGAGTGCGGCATCGCGCAGCGTGCTGCCCTCCTTGTGCGCTTTTTTGGCAATGAACGCCGCCTTGTCGTAGCCAATGTGAGGGTTGAGCGCCGTCACCAGCATCAATGACCGCCCCACCAGTTCGGTGATGCGCGCCCGGTTGGGCTCAATGCCGGCGGCGCACTGGTCGTTAAAGCTCACCATGCCGTCGGCCAGCAGGCGCACGCTCTGCAGGAAGTTGTGCGCAATCATGGGCCGGAACACATTGAGCTCGAAGTTGCCCGATGCCCCTCCAAAGTTGATGGCCACGTCGTTGCCGAACACCTGCGCGGCCAGCATGGTGACCGCCTCGCTTTGCGTCGGGTTGACCTTGCCCGGCATGATGGACGAGCCGGGCTCGTTTTCCGGAATGCTCAGCTCGCCAATGCCGCTACGCGGCCCGCTGGCCAGCCAGCGCACGTCATTGGCAATCTTCATCAGGCTGGCGGCCAGCGTCTTGAGCGCACCGTGCGCGTGCACCAGCGCATCGGCAGCTGCCATCGCCTCGAATTTGTTGGGTGCCGTCACAAACGGCAGCCCGGTCAGGCTGGCCAGCTCGTCCGCTACCTTTTCAGCATAACCCTTCGGTGCATTCAGGCCGGTACCCACCGCCGTGCCGCCCAGTGCCAGTTCATAGAGGTGCGGCAGAGCCGCGGCCACGTGCCTTTCACACTGCTCCAGTTGCGCCGCATAGCCCGAGAACTCCTGGCCCAGCGTCAGCGGTGTGGCGTCCTGCAGGTGGGTTCGTCCAATCTTGACAATGTCATCAAAGTCGCTGGCCTTCTGTGCCAGCGTGGCGCGCAGCTTCGCGATGGCCGGCAACAGCCGGCGCGTGATGGCCTCGACCGCCGAGACATGCATGGCCGTGGGAAACACATCATTGGAGGATTGGCTGCGGTTCACGTCGTCATTGGGGTGCACCAGCCGGCCTTCGCCACGCTCGCCGCCCAGCAGCTCGCTGGCGCGGTTGGCCAGCACTTCATTGACGTTCATGTTGGTCTGGGTGCCCGAGCCGGTCTGCCAGACCACGAGCGGGAATTCGTCGGGATGCCGGCCGGCGATCACCTCATCGGCGGCGGCCACAATCGCCTCCGTCTTTTTTTCGCCCTGCAAACCCAGCGCGTGGTTCACCCGTGCGGACGAGCGCTTGATTTCCGCCAGCGCCCGGATAATTTCGCGCGGCTGCTGCTCGCCGGAGATGTCGAAATTCTGCAGGGAGCGCTGGGTTTGTGCACCCCACAGCCGGTTGGCAGGCACTTCAATCGGGCCGAAGGTATCGCTCTCAATGCGTGCCTTGCTATGCGTGCTGCTATGTGTGCCGGTACGGGTTTTCATGGTCATTTCCTCATGGCGCTGGGCCACCTGTTCACACCTGTCAAAATACGGGGTTGCGGCTACCGTAGCACAGAGTGACCGCCCCGAAAAGACCGCCCCGAAAAGGCAACCCGGAAAAAGCCATTACCCCACCCAAGCACCTGACAGACCTGACCATGACGACCATCATCAAACAAGCCGACCTGATTGAATCCGTTGCCGCCGCCCTGCAGTACATCAGCTACTACCACCCCACCGACTACATCGCCCATCTGGCCCGTGCCTACGAGCGCGAGCAAAGCCCGGCGGCCAAGGATGCCATTGCGCAAATCCTGACCAACAGCAAGATGAGCGCCACGGGCCAGCGGCCAATCTGCCAGGACACCGGCATCGTCAACGTGTTTTTGAAGGTCGGCATGGACGTGCGCTGGGAAGGCTTTACCGGCAGCATCGACGACGCCATCAACGAAGGCGTGCGCCGCGGCTACAACCACCCCGACAACACGCTGCGCGCCTCCGTGGTGGCCGATCCGCAGTTCGACCGCAAGAACACCAAGGACAATACGCCCGCCGTGATCTTTACAGAGCTGGTGACCGGCAACACGGTTGAAGTCACGGTGGCAGCCAAAGGCGGCGGCAGTGAAAACAAGAGCAAGATGGTGATGCTCAACCCCGGCGACTCGGTGGTCGACTGGGTGCTCAAAACCGTGCCCACCATGGGCGCCGGCTGGTGCCCGCCCGGCATGCTGGGCATCGGCATTGGCGGCACCGCTGAAAAAGCCGTGCTGATGGCCAAGGAAAGCCTGATGGACGACCTGGACATGTACGAGCTGCAGGCCAAGTCGTCTGCGGGTGCCAAACTGACCAAAACCGAAGAGCTGCGCCTCGAACTGTTCGAGAAAGTCAACGCGCTCGGCATTGGCGCGCAGGGCCTGGGTGGTCTCACCACCGTGCTCGACATCAAGATCAAGATGTACCCGACGCACGCGGCCAGCAAGCCTGTCGCCATGATCCCGAACTGCGCGGCCACGCGCCATGCACACTTTGTGCTCGACGGCAACGGCCCGGTCTACCTGGACCCGCCTTCGCTGGACCTCTGGCCCAATGTGAACTGGGAGCCCGACTACAACAAGAGCAAAAAGGTCAACCTCAACACCCTGACCAAGGCAGAAGTCGCCAGCTGGAAGCCCGGCGACACCCTGCTGCTCAATGGCAAGATGCTGACCGGTCGCGACGCCGCGCACAAACGCATTGCCGACATGCTGCTCAAGGGTGAAAAGCTGCCGGTCGACTTCACCAACCGCGTGATCTACTACGTCGGCCCGGTGGACCCGGTCAAGGGCGAGGCCGTTGGCCCGGCCGGCCCAACCACCGCGACCCGCATGGACGGCTTCACCGAAATGATGCTGGCGCAAACCGGCTTGATCTCGATGGTGGGCAAGGCCGAGCGCGGCCCCGTCGCGATTGAGGCCATCAAGAAGCACCAGAGCGCTTACCTGATGGCCGTGGGCGGCGCCGCCTACCTGGTATCCAAAGCCATCAAGCACGCCGAAGTGGTGGGCTTTGCCGACCTGGGCATGGAAGCCATTTACGAGTTCGACGTGGTGGACATGCCGGTGACGGTGGCGGTGGATGCCGGCGGCACCAGCGCGCACATCACCGGCCCGGCCGAGTGGCAGAAAAAAATTGCCACGGGCGAGTTCAAGCAAATCCCGGTCACCAGCGCTTGAGTCGCTTGCGGCGCTTGCACAAGGTTCGCGCTTGACCAGCCAGGCCATCGGGGTTTTCGACAGCGGCATCGGTGGCCTGAGCATCCTCAAGGCGCTGCGGGCCGAGTTGCCGCATGAAAACTTCGTTTATGTTGCTGACAGTGGTCATGCACCGTATGGGGAGCGCGAAGACTGTTTTGTGGTTGCCCGCTCCCGAGCCATCACCCGCCACCTGTTGACGCAACAGCACGTCAAGGTCAAGGCGCTGGTGATTGCCTGCAACACCGCCACGGCGGCAGCCATTCATTTGCTGCGTGAAGAGCACCCGAATCTTCCGATCATCGGCGTTGAACCGGCACTCAAGCCCGCCACGCTCTTGAGCCGGACCCGGCGCATCGGGGTAATGGCCACCCGCGGCACCTTGGCCAGCGCCAGGTTCAAGCGGCTGCGGGACTCGCTGGCAGGCCAGGCGGAGTTTGTCCTGCAGCCCTGCGACGGCCTGGCAGACGCCATTGAGCGCGGCATTGACGACAAAGCCGACCCTGGAAGCGCTACTGAAATATTGGCTGCTTGTGCCCACCATACAAGGGCGATGGGCCCATTTGGCTTGAATGAAGGCGAGATCGACACGCTGGTGCTCGGCTGCACGCACTACCCGTTCGCCAGCGAACACCTGCGCGCCCTGCTCGGCCCTCACGTTCAGTTCCTGGACACCGGCGCACCGGTCGCGCGCCAGACCCGCTTGCGGCTACCCGCCGCTGAGCCGCAGACTGTCGCCCCCGCCGCACCAGGCATGGGTCAGGTCAAGCTGTTCACCACCGGTCAGACAAACACCTTGCAAGCGGCAGTGCAGCACTGGCTGCAGCTGGACAGCACCGTGGATTCGCTACATTTTTAATAGCTGCCTGCGCGCCCCGAGGGAAGGTGCAGGCATCCCCTCGACCTCGTTCGCAACGGCTTGTTGAGCGCTTCCTCAGATCTGGGCGTCAGCCTGCAGCGCGGCTTCACGCCCGCGTTGCACATTCACCGGAATCAGCAGCACCAATCCCACGGCAAACAGCACGGCCGTCGACAGAATGGCTATGCGCTGGTTACCTCCCGTCATCCAGGTGATGGCGCCGTAGCTTAACGGCCCGATGATGCTGGCCAGGCGGATCGCGAAGGTCCACAGGCCGTAAAACTCCGCCAGTTGCCTTTTCGGCGCGAACATGCCGGCCATGGCGCGGCCAGCCGACTGGCTCGAGCCCATGCACAGGCCCGCGATCGCGGCGGCGTACCAGAAGCCGCCTTTGGTCGTTGTGACGGCAGCGATCACGCAAGTGGCGATCCAGCCCACCAGCGTGATGCCTAGCGCCAGCTTGTGGCCGATGCGATCCTGGAAATAACCAAAGGCGAACGCGCCGCCGGCGGCTGCAAGGTTGAGCACGAAGATCAGCACCATGGTTTCCTGCGGCTGGAAGCCAATCACCTGCTCGGCGTAAATCGCAGCCAGCGCGATGGCCACGGCCACGCCCCCCTGGTAAAACACGGCGCAGGCCAGCAGCCACATGAAATCCCGGTAACGCCTGGCCTGGCGAAAAGTCTGGTGCAGCTGCGCAAGCGAAGCCTTGATACCGCCCTGACGCAATGCAGCCGGGTTGGGCCGGGCCCGTTCATTGAGCAGGCGGAACGTGACCAGCGATGCCAAGCCGTAGATCACCGCCGTGATCAGCATGGTGACGGGAACAAACTGCTCGGCCCTGATGCCCTGGCCTTGGGCCCAAATCACGTAGCCCAGGCAAAGCCCCAGCGCCAGCATGCCGCCAAAATAGCCAAAACTCCAGCCCCAGCCGCTGACCTTGCCCAAGGCCTCGGCCCTGGCCAGCTCCGGCAGGAAGGCGGCGGTCAGTGATTCGCCATACGAAAAAAAGGTGTTCGACAGAATGATCAGCAACATGGCGAACGCCACGCTGCCAGGCCCTGCGAGCGCGAGCGCTGCGGTGGTCACCACGCAACCCATCGTCGTCAGCATCAGCAGCCGTTTCTTGGCTGCGCGCAGGTCGGCATAGGCACCGATGCTGGGCATGGTGAGCATGACAATCGCGTAGGACACGCTGAGCGCCGCCGTCCAGGCAAAGGTGGCCCACTCGGCCTTCTGCGCAATGCCGCCCACGAAATAGGCGGCAAACACTGCCGTGATCACGACAGTGGTGTAGCCCGAGTTCGCAAAGTCGTACATGGCCCAGCCAAACACCTCGCGCTTGCGTACGCCGGGGTTGAGGGCATCCTGGGAAAAAAGGGCCATGGTTCAGCTCCTGAAGAGGGGCCAAGCATAGTCCACGGAGATGTCAGTGCAGATGGCGCGGTTGCCGGCCACCGCCGTGGCCGGAGTTGCCCGGACCGCATCGAGCGCGGCATTGACGCTGCGGCTGACGCCAGAATAGCTACAAAAACAATAGCTGCATTCACCCGCCACACAAGGGCCGCAGCCCTAAAATATCACTCATCTGCGGCCAACAGGCGTTGCGGCGCCACCGGCTCGGCCGCGCTGCGAATCAGCCCCAGGTTGGCCTTGAGCATGTCGAACACCTTGCGCGTGATTGGGTTGATGACGTTTTTGCGAACGAACAGGTAGTAATCCAGGTCGGGCAGCCGGGGCAAGCCGTCGTTTTCGCCCAGTACGCGCAGGTCTGCGCCCGCCATCTCGATGCCACGCGCGGTCACGCCCAGGCCCGCCCGCAGCGCAGCCTTGATGCCGATCAGGCTCGACGCGGTGTAGTTGGGCGACCACCGGATGCCCGCGGCATCAAGCGCCTCGCGCGCCAGTCTGTAAAACACGCTGGGGCCATCCACCAGGATCAGCGGCACGGGCTTGGCGCGGTCATGCACATAGCTGGCCGAACACAGCCACACCGTGGGCGAGGTGCGCAGGACCACGCCGTCAAGCGCCGGGTCATTGCGATTGGAGATGGTCATATCGATCTCGCCGCGCTTGAGCGACTCCATCAGGAAAGGGCTGCGCCCGACGTGGATGTCGAGCCGCAGCAGCGGTGAGGCGCGCGCCACCTGCGCCAGCAGCGTCGGCAGCATGGTGTCGGCTACATCGTGCGGCGCACCGATGCGCAGCACGCCTTCCAGGTTGCCCTGCTGCAGGCTGCGCAGGGCATCGTCATTGATGGCCAGCAAGTGCCGCGCGTAGTCAAGCAGCTTTTGGCCGTGCGGCGTCAGCCGCTTGTGGCGCCCCTGCTTTTCAAACAAGGGGTGGCCAATCTGGTCTTCCAGGCGCTGCATTTGCTGCGTCACCGCCGACTGCGTTTTACCCAGGTGAATGGCGGCGCCGGCAAAGCTGTCCTGCTCCTCAATGGCCACCAGGGCCCTGAGCAACTCCAAATCAAGCGTATTCATACATTACAAATATTAATGTATTTATCTCTATTTCCGCATTGTTTCAAAAATATGACTTCACTATATTAGCCCCATCAAACAGATATTCCACTCATATTCACTCGGGAAAACTCTCATGACTGCAGCAGCACAGCGCACCCAGGTGGTGAACGACACCATCAAAAACATTAAAAATATTGTCGGAAATGGTGATGCCACACGCCAATCCCTGGCCGAGGTTCTGGCGGCACTCAATCAGCTGGCCGGACGCAAGGACCTGTGGAACGCCAGCGAATTCGCCCCGCCCGAAGGCAATGAGCTGCAGGCCCGCTACCTGATCGCGGAAGATGCCGACCAGCGCTTTGCCCTTTACCTGAACGTGATGCGCCCCGGCAAGCGCATCGTGCCGCACAACCACACCACCTGGGCCTGCATCAGCGCCGTGGAAGGCACCGAGCTCAACCGTGTTTACGAACGCCAGGACGACGGCTCGGTGCCCGGCAAGGCCCAGCTCAAGGAAGTCAGCGCCATCGTGGTGGAGCCGGGCACGGGCATTGCATTGATGCCGGACGACATTCATTCGGTTGAAATCCCGGCCGGCCAGGTCATCCGGCACCTGCACATGTATGGCCGCGCGCTTGAAACGCTGAACACGCGCACCGGCTACGACCTGGAAAAGGGCACGTACGAAACCATGGGGATCGGCGTGCAGACCCGCCGCTGATGACCTTGCCCTCCCACTCCACGCACTTCACACATTCCACGCGCTCCCAATCCATGACACGTTTTATAGACGCCGCCACGCTGAAAGCCTGGCTGCACGACGGCGAGGAAATCGCCCTGTTCGATGTGCGCGAGCACGGCCAGTACGGTCAGGCCCATTTGTTTTACGGCATCCCCCTGCCCTACAGCCGGCTGGAGCTGGACGCGCCGCGCCTGGCGCCGCGCCAAAGTGTCCGGCTGGTGGTGTACGACGATGATGGCCAGCAGGTCGCACCCTCGGCCGCGCTCCGCCTCGCCGCGCTGGGCTATTCCAATGTGCACGTGCTGCAAGGCGGCAGCGCCGGCTGGCAGGCCGCCGGTTTTCCGCTGTTCGCCGGCGTCAACGTACCGTCCAAGAGTTTTGGCGAGCTGGCCGAGCAGGTCTATCACACGCCCCGGGTGAACGCAACCGAACTGGCGGCCATGCTGGCGCGCCGGGAAGACGTGGTGGTGCTGGACGGGCGGCCTTTTTCGGAATTCCAGAAAATGAACATTCCGGCGGCCATCAGTTGCCCCAACGGCGAGCTGGCCTTGCGCATCCGGGACCTGGTGCCCAGCGAACAAACGCACATCGTGATCAATTGCGCGGGGCGCACACGCAGCATCATCGGCGCGCAGACGCTGATCAACCTGGGCCTGCGCAATCCCGTCTCTGCGCTGGAAAACGGCACCCAGGGCTGGTACCTGGCCGATCTGGAACTCGAGCACGGCGGCACGCGCCGCTATGGTGAACCCGGCAAACCGGATGGCCAGGCGGGCATGCGCGCCGCGGCACAGGCGCTGGCAGAACGTTTTGGCGTACCCGTCGTCAACGCGCAAACCGTGCGCGGCTGGGCCGATGATGCGCAGCGCACGCTCTTTTTGTGCGATGTCCGCACCCCGGAAGAATATGCGCGCGGCAGCCTGCCCGGCGCCCAGCACACGCCGGGCGGCCAGCTGATCCAGGCCACCGACCAGTATGTGGGCGTGCGCCAGGCCCGGCTGGTGCTGTTCGATGCCGACGGCATCCGTGCGCTGACGGTGGCCAGTTGGCTACGCCAGCTGGGCCACGATGCCAGCGTACTGGACCAGGGCCTGGCCAGCGGCCTGGCATTGCCTGAAGCGCAGCCGGCACCTTTGCCGGTGTTACCCACCATCAGCGCCAAAGCCCTGGCCGCCGGGATGGCAAGCGGTGCGGCGCTTGCCATCGATCTACGCCCCAGCATGCAATTTCGCCAAGGCCATATTCCCGGTGCGCGCTGGGCCATTCGGCCGCGCCTTGCGGCAACACTGGCCGGCGAACACCGACCTGTGGTGCTGATTGCCGATGAACCCGCCGTGGCGGCCTGCGCTGCCACCGACCTTCAGGCGCTGGGCCTGTCGGCCAGCCTGCTTGAAGGCGGCCTGGCCGCCTGGCGTGCCGCTGGCCTGCCGTTGCAAGCCAGCGAAAACACCCCCGCCAACGGCGACTGCATTGACTTCCTGTTCTTTGTGCATGACCGGCACGACGGCAACAAGGAAGCGGCCCGCCAGTACCTGGCCTGGGAAGTCAACCTGATTGCGCAGCTCGACGCGCTTGAACTGAAGGCCTTCCGGCTGCCAACCCCTTCGCTCGAGCCAGCCGACGCACCCGCCTAGCCTCACTTATCCCATCCGCCCCACCCGCTTCATCCACTTTTTATTCAGGAGCCTGCCATGCTAACCAAGCTGAAATTCACCGCTGCCTCACTCTGCTGGGCCCTGTTCGCCGTGCACGGCGGCGCTTCCGCACAACAGCCGATGTCCCAGGTCGGTGGTTTCCCGAACCAGACGATCAGATTTGTGTCGCCCTTTCCCGCCGGTGGCGGCAATGACGCCACGACCCGTTTCGTGACGAGCCGGCTGTCCGAGATCACCGGCCAAAGCGCGGTCGTCGACAACCGGGGCGGCGCCGGCGGCAACATCGGCGCCAAGACCGTGGCCGATGCCAGGCCCGACGGCTATACCGTGCTGACGGGCCAGGTCTCGCTGATGGCAGTCAACCCCACGCTGTATGCGTCGCCGGGCTTTGACCCGCTGAAAAATTTCATGCCCATCACCCAGATCAATGCGGCACCCCTGGTCCTGGTCGTGGCCAGCAACTCACCCTACAAAACCATTGCCGACCTGGCCACCCAGATCAAGAGCCAGCCTGGCCGCGTCACCTATGCCACGCCCGGCAACGGCACGCTCTCGCACCTGGTCGGTGTGGTGCTTGAAAAGGACAGCGCCCTGAGCATGACCCATGTGCCGTACAAGGGCGCCGCCCCGGCGATCACCGACCTGCTCGGCGGTCAGGTCGATTTGCTCATCACCTCGACGGCATCCGTGTCCAGCTTCATCCAGAACGGCAAGATGCGCGCCCTCGCCGTGACCAGCCCGCGCCGCATTGGCGTGTTTGCAAAGGTCCCGACGCTGGAAGAGCTCGGCTACCGCAATACGACCTTTGAAGACTGGTATGGCTTTTTTGCGCCGGCCGGCACGCCGCCGGAACGCGTGGCCTATCTGCACGACAGCATTGTGCGGGCGCTCAAATTGCCGGAAGTCAACAAACTGATCACCGACGGCGGCAGCGAAGTGGTCGGCAACACGCCGGCGGCCTTTGCTGCGCAGCTCAAGGAAGACATCGCCCGCTGGTCGCGCGTCGTCAAGCTGTCGGGTGCGAAACTGGACTGATGTGTCATGCACCAAGGTCACCCAGGCGCTCCCCGCATGAATAAAACATCGCCGCCGGCTACCTCACCATCCGGTGCGTCGCCCCTGACCCGTCTGGTCCACGCCGGCAAGCAGCCCGCCTTCGACGGCGGCCGGCCGGTCAACCCGCCCGTGGTGCGCGCCAGCACCGTGCTGTTTGACAACACGGCGCAGCAGCGCGAGATGCGCATGCGGCGCGGCGATGAGCGGCTGTTCACCTACGGAGCCCGTGGCAACCCGACCAATTTCGCACTCGAAGATGTGGTCAGTGAACTCGAAGGCGCCTACCGGACGCGGCTCTTTCCCACCGGCCTGGCCGCCATCGCCATGACGCTGCTCTCTTACCTGAAGCCCGGCGACCACCTGCTGATGTCAGACAGCGTGTACGAGCCGGCGCGCAAGCTGGTGGGCTCCTTCCTCACGCCGTACAACATCCGCTGCACTTTCTTTGCGGCCGATGGCAGCGACGTGGAAGAAAAAATCGAAGCCGGCACGTGCATGATTTATGCCGAATGCCCGGGCTCGCTGGTCTACGAAATGTGCGACCTGCCGCGTCTGGCCGAAATCGCGCGCGTGAGAGGGCTCCTGCTGGTGGCCGACAACACCTGGGGCTCCGGCTGCCAATACCGGCCGCTGGCTTTGGGCGCCGATGTATCCATCATGGCTGCCACCAAATACCTTTCGGGCCATTCCGACGTGATGATGGGCACCGTTGCCACCACGAAAGATACCTGGCAGGCACTGGCCGAACGCAGTGACGCCTTCGGCATGACGGTCAGCCCCGACGATGCCTACCTGGTGCTGCGCGGCACACGCAGCCTGGCCGCGCGCCTGGCCCTGCACGAGAGTCATGGCTTGCAAGTGGCGTACTGGCTGCAATCACGCAGCGAAGTAGCCACGGTCTTCTGCCCCGCCTTGCCCGATCACCCGGGTCATGCCCTGTGGCAAAGAGACTGCAAGGGAAGCAATGGCCTGGTTTCTTTCGAACTCCAACCCGGCTTCGACCAGAGAGCCGCCGAGCGGCTGATCGACAGCCTTCAATTGTTTGGCATTGGTGCCTCGTGGGGCGGCTATGAAAGCCTGGTCACGCTGGCCGACATGCGCCGCGCCCGCAGCGTGACCGACTGGTCGGACCGTGGCCAGGTGATCCGGCTGCACATCGGGCTGGAAGACCCGGCCGACCTGCTGCGCGATTTGCTGCAGGGATTTGCCGCACTCACCGCCTGAGCCAAACGCCATCTCACGCCGCACGCCGGCGTTCCCTTTTGCGGTCCTTTTTATCTTCTTTCCCCCGAGGTCTTGCACAACCATGCTCAGCTATGCGCGCCCCTGGATCCACCAAACCCGCAGCTTGTGGCCTGGCCTTGCATTGCCGCTGCTCATCATGCTGGGCGCCACCTTCCTCTCCGAGCATTACGGTGGCCCGCAACTGCTCTACGCGCTGCTATTTGGCCTGGCCTTTCACTTCCTGCACCAGGATGCACGCTGCCGGCCCGGCATCGAGTTTTGTGCCAGGACCCTGCTGCGCATCGGCGTGGCCCTGCTGGGTGCGCGCATCACGCTGGCGCAAATCGGGCAGCTCGGTATCGGCCCGCTGGCGACGGCGGCCCTGGGCATTGTCAGCACCATCGCGCTGGGCGCCTGGCTGGCGCGGCGCTTTGGCCTGAAGACCGACTTTGGCCTGCTTTGCGGTGCGGCTGTGTCCATTTGCGGCGCATCGGCGGCGCTGGCGGTGGCGGCGGTCATGCCCAAAACCGAAGAGAACGAGCGCCACACCTTGCTGACGGTGGTCGGCGTGACGGGCCTGTCAACGCTGGCCATGATTGCCTATCCGCTGCTGGCCAAAGCGCTGCAGTGGAGCGACACCGGCGCCGGCATCTTCCTGGGCGGCACCATCCATGACGTGGCGCAGGTCATAGGCGCGGGCCTGATGATTTCCCATGAAGCGGGCGACGTCGCCGTGATCGTCAAACTGTTTCGCGTCACGCTGCTGGTGCCTGTGGTGGCCGTACTCGCCTGGTATTGGCGACAGCGCAGCAATGCCCCCAGCAGTGGGAACCGGCAGGCACCGCTGCTGCCTTTTTTCCTGATCGGATTCATGGCCCTGGTGCTGGTCAACAGCCTGGGCGGCCTCACGCCCCGGTTCACAGAGGCCTTGAGCCAGATCTCCCGCATCTGCCTGGTGATCGCCATTTCGGCGCTGGGCATCAAGACCTCGTTTGAAGAACTGCTCAAGCTCGGCTGGCGGCCAATGGCCCTGATGCTGGTGGAGACCCTGTGGCTGGCCACCGTCTTTGTCATTTACCTATGCGTCTTCACGCGATAAGTCCACAGGGGGCAGGGCGTGCTCAGGGCGTGGCGGAGGCCGCGGGCTCCTTCCAGCCACCACCCAGCGTTTTGTACAGCGTGACCTGGCTTTGCAGCTGGGCCAGACGGGTTTGCACCACGGCTTGCCGCGCGGTGAACAGCGAACGCTGCGCATCGAGCAAATCGAGGTAGCTGGCAATACCGTTCTGGTAGCGCAGGTCCGACAGCTTGAAACGCGTGGCTTCGGCGTTGGCCTGCGCCTGCTGCGCGCGCAACTGCTCGCCCAGCGTGGCGCGGCCTGCCAGCGCATCGGAAACTTCGCGGAAGGCCGTCTGGATCGATTTCTCGTACTGGGCCACGGCGATGTCGCGGCCGGCGTTGGCAGAGTCGAGCCCGGCCCGGTTGCGCCCCGCATCAAAAATCGGCAGGAGCAACTGGGGCGCCAGCGTCCAGCCGTAGGAGCCGCTCTTGAAGAGGCCCGAGAGGTGCGAGCTGGCGCTGCCGGCGCTTGCCGTGAGCGAAATGCGCGGGAAAAACGCGGCGCGGGCTGCGCCGATATCCGCATTGGCGGCAAGCAGCTGCTGCTCGGCCTGGCGAATGTCGGGGCGGCGGGTCAGCAGGTCGGAGGGCAGTCCGGCAGGCACATCGACCATCATGGGCGTATCAGCCAGCCCCTTGCCGGCCGGCAGCGCCACCGCCAGTTCGCCCGTGAGGGGCTGGCCCAGCAAAAGCGTCAGGGCATTCTGGTCCAGAGCACGCTGGCGGACCAGCTGGGCCAGGGAGACACGGGCCGCTTCCGTCAGCGACTCGGCCTGCCGGAAATCCAGCTCGGACGTCACGCCATTGTCAAAGCGCAGCTTGCTCAGCTTGAAGGATTCTTCACGCGTCGCCAGCGTTTGCTGCGTGATGGCCAGCAGCTCTTCATCGGCCAGCAGGCTGAGGTAGGTGTTGGCCACGGCCGCGATCAGGCTGATCTGGGTGGTCTTGCGGCCCTCTTCAGTCGCCAGGTATTGCGCCAGCGCGGTTTCCTTCAGGCTGGCGACGCGGCCGAAGAAATCGAGCTCATACGACGTCACCAGCAAGCCGGCGGAGTAGGTGCTGGTGATGCTGTTGCCATCGGCGTTGGGCTGGCGCGAGCCCGTGAGCCCGGCATTGACGGTCGGAAACTGGTCGGCGCGCCGGATCTGGAACTGGGCCCGGGCCTGCTCGATATTGAGTACCGCAATCCGCAGGTCGCGATTGTTGCGCAGCGCCGCCTCTATCAGTAGCCTGAGCTTGGGATCACTGAAAAAACTCTGCCATTCAATGTCGGCCGCCGGCACGGCGGGTGCCGTTGCCGCGGCGGGACTGGCACCGGCGGTCGCCTGGGCCGATTCAGCCATCCAGCTGGAGGCCGGCCACTCTGCGGCAATCGGCGCGGCCGGCCGCTCGTATTTGGGAATCATCGAACAACCCGCCAGCAGCGCCGCGGCGCTCGCCGTCAGGAGTTGGGGGAGCCTGGATTTACGCATGGGCTTTACCTTCATTTCCTTCATCTTCCGAGATGCCTGCCGCTTTGGCATGCTCCGAATAGATCCTGTTTTGCCGCTCGCTGCCTTTGAAAAAGCCGCGCACCACGACAAAGAACACCGGGACAAAAATCACCGCCAGCGCCGTGCCGGTCACCATGCCGCCGATCACGGCGGTACCGATGGCGCGCTGGCTAGCAGAGCCGGCGCCCGAAGCCAGCACGAGAGGCATCACGCCCAGGCCGAAAGCCAGCGAGGTCATGATGATGGGGCGAAAACGCAGATGGGCTGCGGCCAGCGCCGACTCGATCACGCCCTTGCCCTGCGCCTGAAGGTCTTTCGCAAACTCGATGATCAAAATGGCGTTCTTCGCCGACAGGCCGATGATGGTGATCAGGCCCACCTGAAAGTACACGTCGTTCGAATAGGCGCGCAGCAGGGTCGCCAGCAACACGCCGATCACGCCCAGCGGCACCACCAGAATCACCGCCAGCGGAATGGTCCAGCTTTCGTACAGCGCGGCGAGGCACAGGAACACCGCGAGGATCGCGAAACCATAGAGAAGGGTCGCCTGGGAGCCGGCGAGTTTTTCCTCTCGCGACTGGCCGGTCCACTCATAGCCGAAGCCTTGCGGCAGCTGCGCCGCCAGCTTCTCCATCTCGGCCATCGCGGCGCCGGTGCTGTAGCCCGGTGCGGCGCTGCCGCCGATGCGCATCGCCGGATAGCCGTTGTAGCGCACCGTCTGCATCGCGCCCTTGACCCAGCGCGTCGTGGCAAATGCCGAGAGCGGCACCGATTGCCCCTTGCTGTTGCTGGCGTTCAGTTTGAGAAGGTCATCGGGCTGCATGCGCGCCGGTGCATCGGCCTGCACCACCACACGCTGCAAGCGCCCCTGGTTCGGGAAGTCGTTCACGTAGCTGGAGCCCAGCGAGGTCGACAACACCGAATTGATCGCGTCGAACGGTATGCCCAGCGCATTGGCCTTGTCGCGGTCAATGTCGATCTGCAGTTGCGGCGCGTCTTCCAGGCCATCGGGACGCACCTGCCCAAGGACAGGGCTCTTGGACGCCAGGCCCAGCAACTGGTTGCGGGCATTGACGAGCGCCTCGTGGCCCGCGCCGCCGCGATCCTGCAAACGGAAGCTGAAGCCCGACGCCGTGCCCAGTTCGGGAATCGGCGGTGGGCTCAGCGGAAAGATGAATGCATCACGCACACCCATGAGCGCACCGAAGGCCCGTCCCGCAACCGCTCCGGCCGAATGCTGCTCACCCGCGCGCTCTTTCCAGTCCTTGAGCGTCACGAACGCCAGCGCGGCGTTTTGACCCTGGCCCGAAAAGCTAAAACCCAGTACGCCAACCATGCTTTGCACTTCGGGCTGCTTGAGGATGAACTCCTCGACGTTCTGCATCACCGAGAGCGTGCGCTCATATGTCGCACCCGGGGGCAACTGCACGTTCACCAGGAGAGTGCCCTGGTCTTCGTTGGGTAAAAATGAAGTTGGCAGGCGCAGGAAGACCACGGCGATCGCGCCGATGATCGCTGCGTAGATCACCAGATAGCGCGCTGCACGCTTGAGGATGCGCGCAACCACGCTTTCATAACCCTTGGCCGTGCGTGTGAAGCCCCGATTGAACCAACCGAAGAAACCGGTCTTTTCGTGGTGGTGTCCGGCCTCTACCGGTTTGAGCAGCGTGGCGCAGAGCGCCGGCGTGAGCGACAGCGCCATGAATGCCGAGAAGCCGATCGACGACACCATCACCGCCGAGAACTGGCGATAGATATTGCCGGTCGAGCCCGCGAAGAACGCCAGCGGCACGAACACGGAGATCAGCACCACGGTCACGCCGATGATGGCGCCGGAGATCTGCTTCATCGCCTTGCGCGTGGCCTCGAGCGGCGGCAGCCCCTCTTCGGTCATGATGCGCTCGACGTTCTCGACCACCACGATCGCATCGTCCACCACGATACCAATCACCAGCACCATGCCGAACATGGTGAGCACGTTGATTGAAAATCCGAGCGCCAGCAGCGTGGCGAAAGTGCCAAGCAGCGAGATCGGCACCACGATGGTCGGGATGATGGTGTAGCGCCAGTTCTGCAGGAACAGGAACATCACCAGGAACACCAGCGCCACCGCCTCGAACAGCGTCTCGGCCACCTGCGAAATCGATATCCTGACGAAGCGCGAGCTGTCGTAGGGGATGTCCCATTTCATGCCCTGCGGGAAGTAGCGCTGAAGTTCGGCCATCTTCTCTCGCACAGCCTTGGCGGAGGCAAGTGCATTGCCGTTCGGCGCGAGTTGCACGCCGATACCCACGGCCGGCTTGCCGTTCAGGCGCGCCGACGTCGCGTAGGTCTGGCCACCCAATTCGATGCGCGCCACATCCTTCAGGCGCACCGACGAGCCATCGGGGTTGGCGCGCAGCACGATATTGCCAAACTGCCCGACGTTGGCGAGCTGCCCATTGACCACCACGGTGGCCGCAATGCCCTGGCCTGCCACGTTAGGCCGGTCGCCGATGCTGCCGGCGGCTACTTGGGCATTTTGCGCACGAATCGCTGTATTGACATCGTTCGCCGAAAGGCTGAAGCCGGTCAGCTTGGCCGGGTCGAGCCAGATGCGCATGGCGCGCTCGCTGCCGAACAGCTGGGCCTGGCCAATGCCGGGCAGGCGCTGGAGTTCGGGCACGATGTTGCGCGAGGCATAGTCGCCGAGCGCGACCGGGTCGTGCGCCGGGTTGTCGGACGACAACATGGTGAACAGCAGGAAGTTGGCACGCGACTTGTCTACGCGTACGCCCTGCTGCGCCACAGCAGCGGGCAGCCGCGGCGAGGCGCGCGACAGGCGGTTCTGCACGTCCACCTGCGCCAGCTCGGCATTGGTGCCGGGCTGGAAGCTCAGCGTGATGCTGCCGGAACCGTCGGCCTGCGCGACCGACTCCATGTAGATCAGGCCGGGCGAGCCGTTCATTTCACGCTCAATCACCGACAGCACGCTGTCCTCGAGCGTCTGGGCCGACGCGCCGGGGTATGCCGTATTGATGACGATCGCGGGCGGTGCCACGGGTGGGTACTGGGCAATCGGCAGCTGCGTGATCGACACACCGCCGACCACCAGGATGAACAAGGCAATCACCCAGGCAAAGATCGGCCGATCAATAAAAAATTTGGCCATGCGCCGGGCTCCTTATTTCGTCGCGGCTGCGGATGCAGCCGATGCCGCCGGTTGGGCAGCGCCCGCCGACGATGCCGCAGCAGCCGGAGCAGAAGCCGCGCCAGCCGGATTGGCACCCGGCGGCTGCCACGGCACAGGCTTGACCAATGCGCCGGGCTGCAGTTTCTGGAAGCCATCCACCATGACCTGTTCACCTGTTTTCAGGCCGTCCAGCACCACCCATTGCGAGCCCTTCGAGGAGCCGATCTTGACAGTACGCGACGCGACCTTTCCGTCCGCACCGACCACCATGACCGTATCGCCCTGCGCCGTGCGCGTCACCGCCTGCTGGGGTAAGGTGATGGCGTTGGCGGCCTGGGCCTGCTCCAGGCGTACGCGCACATACAGGCCCGGCAGCAGCTGGCTGCCCGGATTGGGAACTTCAGCCCGCAGGGTGATCTGCCCCGTTGTGGCATCAACGGTCTGGTCGGAAAACAGCAGGCGGCCGGGACGTGGGTATTCGGTGCCATCTTCCAGCACAATGCGCACGCTGGCCGCATCTCCTCCGCTGGCGCGCTTGAACTGCCCGCTCTCCATGGCAGCGCGCAGCTTCATCACTTCGGATGCGGATTGCGTGAAGTTGACGTACATGGGATTGATCTGCTGGATGACCGCGAGTTGTGTGGCGTCGCCCTGGCCGACCAGCGCGCCTTCCGTCACCAGCGCACGACCTATGCGGCCCGAAATCGGCGCCGTCACCGCGGCATAACCCAGATTGATATTGGCCGTTTGCACGCTGGCCTTGCCCATGGCCACATCGGCTTCGGCTTGCCTCTGGGCTGCCACGGCGTTGGCATATTCCTGCTTGCTGATGGCATTGGCTTCGACCAGGGGCTTGTAGCGCTCGGCCAGTGCGGTGGCCTGCGCCAGATTGGCTTCAGCGCGCGCCTGGCTGGCTTTGGCACTGGCGGCGGCCGCTGCATAAGGCGCGGGGTCAATGCTGAACAGCGGCTGGCCAGCCTTCACGTCACTGCCCTCACGGAACAGCCGCTTTTGCAAAATGCCCGCCGCCCGCGCCCTCACCTGGGCGACCCGCGAGGCCTCAAGCCTTCCCGGCAGTTCAGTGACCAGCGCAACGTCACCCTGCGTCACAGTGACCACGCCGACCTGTGGGGGGGGTGGTGAGCCACCGCCCTGCGCGTTGCCACTTTTGCCGCAACCGGCCAGAAGCAATGAAACTGCGGCAATGAGCGCCAGCGGCCGAAGCCCCATGAAGTGGCGGGGGAAATAAGACTGGGAAGACTGGGCAACGCGGGACATAGGCATGCTGTTCCTCGGATTTTGGAGAAAGCGCGAAAGTGGCGCGGCATCGATGAAGCGCAAAGCATACGCAAGGCGAATTCACCGAAATTGGAAGAGTAAGGGTTTTTACGAGTGGTATAGTTTACATACATTTATGAATGTATATAAGTACCCCTGCAAATGACCGTCAGGAGACAACGAAGTGGCCCGTCGAACCAAAGAAGAGGCACTGGCGACCCGCAACAAGCTGCTTGATGCTGCCGAACACCTGTTTCAGGCACAGGGAGTCTCACGCACCAGCCTGCAGGACATTGCCCGGCGCGCCGGTGCCACGCGTGGAGCCATTTATTGGCATTTCAGGGACAAGGCCGACCTGTTCAACGCCATGATGGAGCGGGTGACGCTGCCCATGGAAAAGTCGTTCGGCCTCGAGGGGAACGGAGGGCAGGAATCCGCGGATAACTCAGGTGCCAGCGGCCTCGGCCGGATCCGCTCGGCCACTGTTAACGCGCTCAAGCAGATCGTGAACGACGCCCAGACCCGGCGCGTTTTCGAAGTGGCGACACAAAAAGTGGAGTATGTGGAAGAACTGCAGGCCGTTCGTCTCCGGCATCTGGCAGTGCGCAACGGGTTTTTACAATTTTTTGAAGAGAGTATTGACCTCGCCGCGCGCCGATGCGGCTTGAAACTGGCGGTGCCTGCCTCAGTGGCTGCACAGGGATTCCACGCCCTGATAGACGGCCTGATACAAAACTGGCTATTGGATCCGCAAGCGTTTGACCTTCTCGAGGTGGGTCAAGGCGTGATGAACGTCTACCTGGGAGGCCTTGGCTTCACCGAAGGGCCGCCCCCGGGCACCCCGGGAGAGACTGCGCCAACGCCTTCCTAATGCAGATGCCGGGGCTTGCGCCCGCCGCCACCGTGGCCCGACCCACCCTGCGGCCCCCCAAGCCCGCGCGGTGGCTTGCCGAGCTGCATGGAGTTGACCAGCGCATCGAAGCGCTGCTCGAATAATTTATCGACTGCCGACACGACCTCACCCAACTCCGAGGCGTCGAAATGCCGCTCCATCAGGCCAATCATGTCCTGCACCAGCAAATCGCGCTGCACCTGCATGATCGCCGCTGGCGTGGGGCCGACAAAGTACATGGCAAAGTCATCGCGCGCCTCTTCGTCCTCCGCGCCCTCTTCCTCGTCGAAGTCAGAGTCGTAAAAGGTTACTTCAATGGGCGCGCCCGTCTCGGCCAGATCATTGAGCCCCATGCACATCTCGTCGAGCGCCTGGCGAAAATCCTCATCACCGGGCACGGTCCAGCACATCTGGAGCAGGTGCTTTTGAACGTCGAACTGGATGCCCGGCTCCTCCTCGTAGGCGCTCGCAGCGCCCGCCGCCAGGGATTTTGAGCCGGCGTACTTCCACAGGGGCTTGAGAGCCTCCTGCAGTTGCTCAAAGGTGACGTTCGCGCGCAAAGGCACTTCGCCGTGAACGTGAATTTCAAAAGGAGTGTTGTAGCGGGCCATGGAATTAATCTTACCCAGTTTTCAGGGGCGCAACCGGCGCATCGGTGGTTGGCGTGATGTTGGTGCCTGAGACCGGAATCGAACCGGTACGCCCGCTATTCGCGAAGCGGCGGATTTTAAGTCCGCTGTGTCTACCTATTTCACCACTCAGGCCGAAACGTATCGTCGCAGTTCTGTATTGTCAAACAAAAAAGCCCCATGACGGGGCTCAATGTTGATGACTGGATGGAGGCGCGGGCCGGAGTCGAACCGACCTACTCGGATTTGCAATCCGGTACATAACCGCTTTGTTACCGCGCCGTGTTTCTATCTGATTCACTCAATCGCCAAAGCCCGGAAGCTTTACCGACTATCGAATGTCCCAAAGAAAAAGGACAGCATTTTAAAGTGCTGCCCTTTTGAATTGGAGCGGGAGAAGAGTCTCGAACTCTCGACCTCAACCTTGGCAAGGTTGCGCTCTACCAACTGAGCTACTCCCGCGATAACAGCCTCAAATTATAGCGTAACTTTTCAGGCTTTTCAACAAATCGAAAAAAAGTTTGCTTCTGTTTTGCTTCAATGCTTCACAGTGCCTGCAACTTCGACAGGTGTAGCGACAGCGGCCGCAGCGGCAACAGCGACTTCTTCATCACTCAACGGAACAGGATTGCGCTCCAGTGCGACCTGCAGCACCTGATCAATCCACTTCACCGGCACGATGTTCAGACCGCTCTTCACGTTGTCCGGAATTTCCTGCAGGTCCTTGGCATTTTCTTCCGGGATCAATACCGTCTTGATGCCACCGCGCAAAGCAGCCAGCAATTTTTCCTTCAAGCCACCAATGGCGGTCACTTCACCACGCAAAGTGATCTCACCCGTCATCGCAACATCGCCGCGCACCGGAATGCCGGTGAGGGCCGAGACAAAGGCCGTGGTCATGGCAGCGCCAGCGCTCGGCCCGTCCTTGGGCGTCGCACCATCCGGCACGTGAATATGGATGTCGCGCTTCTCGAACATCTCATCCTTGATGCCCAGCATTCTGGAGCGGCTGCGAACCACCGTACGCGCGGCCTCCACCGATTCCTTCATCACGTCGCCCAACAAGCCAGTACGCGTGATCACGCCTTTGCCCGGCATGATGGCCGCCTCAATCGTCAACAAATCGCCACCGACTTCCGTCCAGGCCAGGCCGACCACCTGGCCAACCTGATTCTGCTGTTCGGCACGGCCGTAGTCGAATTTGCGCACGCCCAGGAAGTCGTTCAGGTTGTCGGGCTCCACCACGACCTTGGCCATCATTTTCTTGAGCTGAATGCCCTTGACCACCTTGCGGCAGATTTTGGAGAGATCCCGCTCCAGCGAACGCACACCGGCCTCCCGTGTGTAGTAACGCACGATGTCGCGTATGGCCTGCTCCGTCACTTCCAGCTCGCCCTCCTTGACACCATTGTTCTTCAGCTGCTTGGGCAGCAGATAGCGCATCGCAATGCTGGTTTTCTCGTCTTCCGTGTAGCCTGCAAGCCGGATCACTTCCATGCGGTCCAGCAAGGCCGGAGGAATATTCATCGAGTTTGACGTTGCCACAAACATCACGTCGCTCAGGTCGAAATCGACCTCCACGTAATGGTCGCCGAAGGTGTGGTTCTGTTCAGGATCGAGCACTTCCAGCAAGGCGCTTGACGGATCCCCCCGAAAGTCGGTGCCCAGCTTGTCGATCTCATCCAGCAGGAACAGTGGGTTGCGGGTACCCGCCTTGGTCAGGCTTTGCAGCACCTTGCCGGGCAAGGCGCCAATGTAGGTACGGCGGTGCCCACGAATTTCCGCCTCATCACGCATGCCGCCCAGCGCCATGCGTACGTATTTGCGCCCCGTCGCTTTGGCGATGGACTGGCCCAACGAAGTCTTGCCCACACCAGGAGGGCCCACCAGGCAAAGAATCGGGGCCTTGAGCTTGTCAACCCGCTGTTGCACCGCGAGGTATTCCACAATGCGGTCCTTGACTTTTTCAAGGCCATAGTGGTCTTCATTGAGCACATTCTCGGCGTTGACCAGATCGTGCTTGATCTTGGTCTTTTTGCTCCACGGCAAACCGGTCAGTACATCGATGTAGGTACGCACCACAGTCGCTTCAGCCGACATCGGTGACATCAGCTTGAGTTTCTTGAGCTCGCTTTCGGCTTTTTTGCGTGCATCCTGCGGCATCTTGGCCGACTTGATCTTCTTCTCGATCTCTTCGATGTCAGCGCCTTCTTCGCCTTCACCCAGTTCCTTCTGGATGGCTTTCACCTGCTCATTGAGGTAGAAGTCCCGCTGGTTCTTTTCCATCTGGCGCTTGACACGGCCACGGATTTTTTTGTCCACATTGAGGATGTCCACTTCGCGCTCAAGCTGCTCGTAAAGATTTTCGAGCCGCAACTTGACGTTGTCGAGATCCAGAATGATCTGCTTGGCATCGAGTTTGAGCGGCAGGTGAGCCGCGATCGTATCGGCCAGCCGGCCCGCGTCATCGATGCTGGAAATCGAGGTGAGGATTTCCGGCGGAATTTTCTTGTTGAGTTTGACGTAATGATCAAACTGCTGCATCACGGCGCGGCGCAAGGCTTCAATCTCGCTGCCCTTGTCACCCACAACCACCACGGTGGGCTCAACAGGGGTGACATTGGCGGTGAAGTGCTGTTCGCCGTCCTCGATTTTATTGACCCTGGCGCGCTGCTGCCCTTCCACCAGGACCTTGACCGTACCGTCAGGCAGCTTGAGCAACTGCAGGATAGTGGCCACACAGCCCACCTCGAACATGTCCTCGACCGAGGGCTCGTCCTTGGCTGCGGCCTTTTGGGCCACCAGCATGATGCGGCGTTCGGCCTCCATGGCCGACTCAAGCGCCTTGATGCTCTTGGGCCGCCCCACAAACAGCGGAATGACCATGTGGGGAAAGACCACCACGTCCCGCAGAGGCAGCAGTGGCAAATCGATGGGGGTGGAAGGCAATGAAGTTTGTCCGGACATATAAAACCTTAAACGTAAGCCGTGGCGACCAGTTTCATGGCCAGGAGTAGCGTAGTCAACCCAGAAGTGGGGCGCAAGAATTGCTTTTCAAGCCTTGCGCCCGCCCCTTTCCGGATCAGGCTTTCTTGGCAGTTTCGCGGTACACGAGCAACGGTGCCTTGTTTTCCTCGATTGTCGACTCGTCCACCACAACCTTGTCGACATTACTGGCATTGGGCAAGTCAAACATGGTGTCAATCAGTGACTGCTCGAGGATGGAGCGCAGGCCCCGCGCTCCCGTCTTGCGGGCCAGGGCCTTGCGGGCAATGGCCTTGAGCGCGGAGGGCCGGATTTCCAGGTCCACCCCCTCCATGGAGAGCAGCTTGCTGAACTGCTTGACCACGGCATTTTTCGGCTCGGTCAGGATTTGCACGAGGGCATCTTCCGTGAGTTCCGCCAGCGTCGCAACAACCGGCATGCGGCCCACCAGTTCGGGAATCAGGCCGAACTTGATCAGGTCTTCCGGTTCGACTTCCTTGAACGACTCCGTCAGCGAACGGGTCTTTTTGCTTTTAACCAAGGCGCCAAAGCCAATACCCGAGGCCTCAGTACGGTTCTCAATGACTTTTTCCAGCCCGGAGAACGCACCCCCACAGATAAACAGGATATTGGTCGTGTCGACCTGCAGGAAATCCTGGTTGGGGTGCTTGCGCCCGCCCTGCGGTGGCACCGAAGCCATGGTGCCTTCAATCAGCTTGAGCAAAGCCTGTTGCACTCCCTCGCCCGATACGTCACGGGTGATGGAAGGATTGTCGGATTTGCGCGAGATCTTGTCGATCTCGTCGATGTAGACGATGCCCTGCTGGGCGCGCTCAACCTCGTAATTGCAGCTTTGCAGCAATTTCTGGATGATGTTTTCAACGTCTTCACCAACATAACCCGCTTCCGTCAGCGTGGTGGCATCGGCCATGACGAATGGAACGTTGAGCGTGCGTGCCAGCGTTTGGGCCAGCAGGGTCTTGCCGGAGCCCGTGGGGCCGATCAGCAAAATATTGCTTTTCGTCAGCTCCACATCGTCTTTTTTGGCTTTTTCCTTGTGGCGCAGGCGCTTGTAGTGGTTGTAGACAGCCACGGCCAGCGTGCGCTTGGCTGGTTCCTGGCCAATCACGTAGCCGTCCAGTGTCGCCTTGATTTCTGCCGGCGTCGGCAAATCGGTGCGCGTTTCGCGGACATCTTCGCCGGCGGGCAACTCGTCACGGATGATCTCGTTGCAAAGATCGATGCACTCGTCACAGATAAAGACCGAGGGACCGGCGATCAGTTTTTTAACTTCGTGCTGACTCTTGCCGCAGAAGGAGCAGTACAGAGTCTTTTCGCCGGAGGAGCCTTTTTTCTCGGCCATTGATGGGATGCCTTTAAAGATGGCTAGAAGAGCTAGGGGGTTAGAGGAAAGTGTTACCTAATGATAACCAATAAAAAAACGGCGTTTCAGTTACAGAAAACGCCGTTATTGCAGGGCAACCAGAAGCTTTTGACTCAGGGGCGCCTGGAGATCACCTGGTCAACCAGGCCATACTCCTTGGCGTCCTCGGCAAACAGGAAATAGTCGCGCTCGGTGTCGCGCTCAATTTTCTCGATCGGCTGGCCGGTGTTGGCCGCCAGGATGCGATTGAGCTGGTCGCGCGTTTTCAGAATGTCACGGGCGTGGATTTCAATGTCGGTCGCCTGGCCCTGCGCACCGCCCGAGGGCTGGTGGATCATCACACGCGAATTGGGCAGCGAAAAGCGCTTGCCCTTGGCACCTGCCGACAGCAAAAATGCGCCCATGCTGGCCGCCATGCCCACGCAGAGCGTCGAGACATCCGGTTTGATGAACTGCATGGTGTCGTAAATGGCCATGCCCGCCGTCACCGAACCCCCGGGGGAATTGATGTAGAAGGAAATATCCTTGTCAGGATTTTCGCTTTCCAGGAACAGCAGTTGCGCCACCACCAGGTTGGCGGTCTGGTCATTGACCGGGCCGACCAGGAAAATGACACGCTCCTTGAGCAGGCGCGAGTAAATATCGTACGAGCGCTCGCCCCGTCCGGACTGCTCGATCACCATGGGCACCATGCCCAGGCCTTGCGCATCCTGCGCGCCGGCTTGCGGACCGGCGTAGGCGCCGCCGTAAATGCTGTTTCGGACCATCATGTTTTCTCCAGAGATGTTTGTACTGTACCTAAAATAAATTGGGGCCTGTGCCCCCGACTTCAAGTCAGGCACAAGCCCCAGCTTCAGGAGAAATTTCGCCCTGTCAGTTCTGGCCCATCAGGTCGTCGAAAGAGATGGCCTTGTCGTTGACTTTGGCCTTACCCAGGACAAACTCCGTCACGTTGTTCTCGATGACAACCGCTTCCACTTCAGCCATGCGGCGGTTGTCGCCAAGGTACCAGCGCACCACGTCCTGGGGCTTTTCGTAGCTGGCAGCCAATTCCTCAATATGGGCCTTGAGCTGCTCGGGTTTGGCCTGCAGGCCGTTGGCACGAACCAGTTCGGCCACCACCAGGCCCAGGCGCACGCGCTTTTCAGCCTGGGGACGGAAGACGTCGTCAGGAATTGGTGCCTTGTCGGCGTCCTTGATGCCGCGCTGCTTCAGGTCGGCGCGCGCGCCTTCGATCATGCGGTCGACTTCGGCCTGAACGCTGGATTTTGGCAGCTCGAGTTCGGCATTGGCCACCAGCGCGTCCATCACGGCGTTTTTGTTGCGGGCCAGCAAGCGGAACTTGACTTCACGCTCGAGGTTTTTCTTGATGTCGGCGCGCAGGGCTTCCACGGTCCCATCCGCGATGCCCAGCGACTTGGCCAGTGCCTCGTTGACTTCGGGCAGGTGAGCTGCTTCGATTTTCTTGACCGTCACCAGAAAGTCCGCCTGCTTGCCGGCAACGTCCTTGCCGTGGTAGTCAGCCGGGAAGTTCAGCGGGAAAGTCTTGCTCTCGCCGCTTTTCATGCCGCGCACGGCATCTTCAAATTCCTTGAGCATCTGGCCTTCACCGACCAGGAACTGGAAATCTTCCGCCTTGCCCCCGGCAAAGGTTTCGCCGTCGATCTTGCCTTCGAAGTCGATGGTGGCGCGGTCGCCGTCCTGGGCCGGCGCATCGGCAGCGCGCTGCGCGAACGTGCGGCGCTGCTTGCGCAGGATGTCCACAGTCTTGTCGATGGCTGCATCGCTGACTTCAGCGCTGACCTTTTCGACTTCTGCCTGGGTCAGGTCGGCAATCTTGACGTCGGGATAGACCTCGAAGACGGCGTCAAAGACCAGCTCGCCTTCAGGGGCACCCTCTTTTTCGCTGATGCGGGGCTGGCCGGCAACACGCAGCTTGGCTTCGTTGGCTGCCACGGCAAAAGCCTCGCCCACCTTGTCGTTCATGACTTCATAGTGCACCGAGTAGCCGTAACGCTGGGCCACCACATTCATGGGCACCTTGCCGGGACGAAAGCCGTCCATCTTCACCGTGCGGGCCAAGCGCTTCAGGCGCGTATCGACTTCCGACTGAATGGTATTGAGGGGCAGCGTCAGCGTCATTTTGCGCTCAAGCTTTTCAAGGGTTTCAACAGTCACGGCCATGATGGTTTCCTAAGATCAAAAATATTCAAAACAGGGCTTGCACCTGACATGCTGCGGCAATGCCGCAAAGCCTGAAGGCCCGGAAGCAGCACTTCACCTGCTTCCCGTAAACCCTCAGAAATGGTGCGCGGGGGGGGACTCGAACCCCCACACTGTTGCCAGCGTCAGGACCTAAACCTGGTGCGTCTACCAATTTCGCCACCCGCGCGCCTGAAATAAAAACGGGAATCCGAAAAACCTCCGAATCCCCGCTTGAAATCGGTCAACTCTCTATTTTAGCCGTTATCGAAGCCCGATTTCACGGGCATTGAGCCGCTTAGTGCCATTCAGGAGACGGCCAGGGGTGTCTCCGGCTCGCGCTTGACACGAAACCACGCCGCATACATGGCCGGCAGTGCCAATAAAGTGAGCACCGTCGCCACCACCAACCCGCCCATGATGGCGACGGCCATCGGGCCCCAGAACACACTGCGCGACAGCGGAATCATGGCCAACACCGCAGCTGCGGCCGTCAGCACGATGGGCCGCAACCGGCGCACAGCTGACTCGACAATCGCATCCCAGGCGGGTACGCCCCGGGCACGATCCTGCTCGATCTGATCAATGAGGATCACGGAATTGCGCTGGATCATGCCCATGAGCGCGATCACGCCGAGCAAAGCCACAAATCCGAACGGTCGTCCCAATAAAATCAGCGCCCCGGCCACGCCCGCGATGCCAAGCGGGCCGGTCAAAAATACCAGCATGGCGCGGCTGAAGCTGTGCAATTGCAGCATCAGCAGCGTGAAGGTCAGGAACAGCATGACGGGAATGCCCGCAGCGATGGACGCCGAGCCCTTGCTGCTTTCTTCCACCGCGCCCGCCACCTCGATGCGGTAGCCTGTCATGCCGCTGCCGTGCCATTTGGTCTCCAGCGCCTTGAGCCTGGGCATCAGCTCCTGGGTCACCGTTGCGCCCTGAAGCCCTTCGACAATGTCACTTTGCACCGTGATGGCGTAATCGCGGTTTTCGCGCCACATCACCCCCGGCTCCCAGGTGAAGACCGGCTTGGCGATTTGCGTCAGCGGAATCGAACGCCCGGAAGCCGTGGGCAGGTAAGCATTGGCAATGTCGGTGATGGCGTTGCGCTCGTCCAGCGGCTGGCGCAGCACGATGTCGATCAGCTTGTCGCCTTCGCGGAACTGGCCCACCGGGGTGCCCGCCAGAATGGTCCGGGAGGCCTGGGCAATGGACTGGCTGCTCACACCCAGCGCGCGTGCTTTCGACTGGTCCACCTCCAGGCGCAACACCTTGACCGATTCGTTCCAGTTGTCATTGACGCCGCGCGTGTTCGCACTTTCCCGCATCACCGCCTTGACCTCGTCGGCGCGCTCGCGCAGGGCCAGCGGATCAATACCCACGACCCGGAACTGCACCGGGTAAGGCACCGGCGGTCCGTTGGGCAGCAACTTGACGCGGCCCCGCACCTCTGGGAACTCGGTCGCCAGCAGGGCCGGCAGCTTGATGCGCAGGGTCTCGCGCACCTTCAGGTCCTTGGCCAGCACGATCATCTGCGACACATTGGTCTGCGGAAAGACCTGGTCCAGCGGCAAATAAAAGCGCGGCACGCCCGAGCCCACCCAGGTGCTGACCGTAGTCACGCCCTCTTCCCGCATCAGGCGCCGCTCCACCCGTTTGGCGGTGGCCTCGTTGGCCGCAAACGATGTCCCCTCGGGAAACCAGATGTCCACCATGATCTCGGGACGGCTGGAGTCAGGGAAAAACTGCTGCTGCACCTTGCCCATGCCCACAATGCCCAGCGCAAACAGCAGCACCGTGGCGCCAATCGTGATCCAGCGATGCTGCACGCACCAGTTCACGGTTTTGCGGAAGGTGTTGTAGAAGGGGCTGTTGAACATCTCGTGCGGGCTGTCCAGGCCGGCAGCGACCTCCTTCACGTGCGGGGGCACCCTGAGCAGCAGCGTGCCCAGGTAAGGGACAAAGTACACCGACACAATCCAGCTGAGCACGAGCGCAATCACAGTCACCGCAAAAATCGCAAAGGTGTATTCACCCGTGGTCGACTTGGCCAGGCCAATGGGCAAAAACCCGACCGCGGTGATGAGCGTGCCCGTCAGCATGGGCATCGCGGTGATTTCATATGCAAAGGTGGCGGCGCGCACCTTGTCGTAGCCCTCCTCCATCTTGCGCACCATCATTTCCACCGCAATGATGGCGTCGTCCACCAGCAGGCCCAGCGCAATGATCAGGGATCCCAGCGATATCTTGTGCAGGCCGATACCGTAGTACCACATGGCCAGAAAGGTCATGCCCAGCACCAGCGGGATGGTGATGCCCACGACCAGTCCGGGCCGCATGTCGATGTAATAAAGCTTCCACAGCGGCAGCCGGCCGGGGCCTTCATGCTGGCGTTTGTGCAGGCCCAGGCTGATAAAGCTGACTGCCAGCACAATCACCACGGCCTCGATCAGCACCGCGACAAATTCGTTCACAGACCTCGACACGGCCTTGGGCTGATCCTGCACATGGACCAGCTTGACACCGGCCGGCAAGGTGCTGGTGATGCTTTCAGACAATTTCTCCAGCGACTTGCCCAGCCCGATGATGTCGCCACCCTTGACCATGGACACACCCAGCGCAATTACTTCCTTGCCCTGGTGGTGAACCTTGACAGTCGGGGGATCGACATAGCCTCGCCTGATTTCAGCGATGTCACCCAGACGCAGCTGGCTGCCTCCGGCACTGGTTCCCGCCCCGTAGCCTGCACCGCGAATTGGCATGGCGCGCAGCTGCTCCACCGCTTCGAACTGTCCGGCTACCCGTACCTGCACCACATCCAGCGGGGTCTGCACGGCACCCGCTGACTCGATCGCGTTTTGCTGGCCCAGCTGCGACAGCACCTGGTTGAAATCCAGTCCCAGCTGCGCCAGGCGTTTCTGGGAAATTTCAATGAAAACCTTTTCGTCCTGGACTCCGAACAGTTCAACCTTGCTGACATCCGGCACGCGCAACAGGCGCTGGCGCACATCGTCGGCAAAGGTCTTGAGCTCGGCATAGTTGAACCCATCGGATTCCAGCGCGTAAATCACGCCATAGACGTCACCAAAATCGTCATTGAAAAAAGGGCCCTGAATACCGCCTGGCAGGGTGCCACGCATGTCGCCGACCTTCTTGCGCACCGAATACCAGACGTTGGCCACGTCGCCGGGTTTGGAGGAATCCTTGATCTGGAAAATGATTTGCGACTCGCCCGGCTTCGAATAGCTGCGTATCTTGTCGGCGTAGGGCACTTCCTGCAGCGTGCGCTCTATCTTGTCGGTGACCTGCTCGGCGACCTGCTGCGCGGTGGCGCCGGGCCAGTAGGTACGAACCACCATGGCCCTGAAGGTGAATGGCGGATCTTCGTCCTGCCCGAGCTGGAAATAGGATGCAAAGCCCAGCGCCATCAGCACCACCAGCAGGTAGCGCGTCAGCGCCGCATGCTCCAGCGCCCAGCGGGACAGATTGAACCGGGGGGAAGGAAGAGCGCCGTTGCTGGTGTTGTTGCTGGAGTTGTTGCCGGCCTGGCTGCCGGTGCCGTTGTCTGCCTGCGTCATGCCGGCCTCACTTCGCGGCAGACGCGGATGCGCTGGAAGCCGCAGCAGCCGTTGCAGGACTCGCTATCGAATCAGGCGCTGATTGAGCAGGAGCGGCGGTCGATATGGCCACGCTGGGCTGGTAAATGGTCACTTTCTGCCCAGGCGACAGCACATGCACGCCGGCGCTGACGACCAGCATGCCCGGCTGCAGGCCCGACGCCACCACCACGTCGTTGCCATCGGCCGTGGCGACCTGGACCACCTGTGGCTTGACGGTCATGCTGGCCTTGTCGAGTACCCACACCGCCGTGGCATTGCCTTCCTGGCGCAAGGCCGTGGTCGGCAGCTTGATGACCGGCGTACCGGCAATGCCCCCCGCTTCAGGCACCACGGACACCGTGGCGCCCAGTACGGGCGGTTCCTTGGCATCAATAGAAACCTTGACAGGGTAGGTCCGCGTCACCGGATCGCTGCTCGCAGCCACTTCACGCACCTTGCCGGGTAAATCTGTGTGTTGCGCCCAAACGCGAATTTTGACGGGTGCACCGACCTTGATGCCGGCCACCCGGTCTTCGGGCACCGAGAACACCACGTCACGCACGCCGTCGGCCGCAATGCGCACCACCGGCACCCCGGCGGCTACCACCTGACCCGGCTCGGCCTCCACCGCGGTCACCACA
Source organism: Polaromonas sp. JS666 (assembly GCF_000013865.1). Classification (NCBI taxonomy): domain Bacteria; kingdom Pseudomonadati; phylum Pseudomonadota; class Betaproteobacteria; order Burkholderiales; family Comamonadaceae; genus Polaromonas; species Polaromonas sp. JS666. Next base: position 2,098,334 of record NC_007948.1, on the reverse strand, counting down.
CCCGAGACGTCGGCCACCAGCGCGGCATAACCGGCCTGGTTGCTCTGCACGGCCAGCTGCGACTGGGCCTGCTCGAGTTGCGCCTGGGCCGCCTTGAAGGTCGTTTCGCGACGCTCCAGTTCCGCGCCACTGATGAAACTCTGGTCCTTCAGCTCTTTGTAGCGCTTGAAATCAGCCGCGGCGAGATCCCGGTTGGTCATCGCCGTTGCAACCTGGGCGCGGGCCGCGTCGACGGCCAGCTTGTAATCCTGCGGGTCCAGTTGGGCCAGCACCTGGCCGGCCTTGACGCGTTGGCCCAGCTCGGCCTGCCGCTTGATGATCTTGCCCCCGACCCTGAAACCCAGGCGGGACTCGACCCGGGCCCTGACTTCACCCGCATATTCATGACTGGAAGAAAACGCATCAGTCCCCACAGTCATCACCTTCACGGCGCGAACCGGCTCTTCAGGCGGAGCGGATGGGGTACAGGCGGCCAGCAAGGCAGCGATACTCACCAGCGAAAAGACGGTTTTTTTCATGGTCTGGTTCGGTAAAAATCGGGAGTGAAAAATCGGGCCAATCAGTTACTGACTGACCGGTTAGTAATCTAAAATAAATGGAGTGGCTTGTCAAGCACTCGGCAATGGCATAAATCACCCGAATTCCGGGAGAAATTTACCCTTGAGCGGGACAGCTGAGGACAGCCGGGGGACAGGTTGGGACAAGTGGGGATGGTCAGGCATGGCTGACGCCGCCGCCGGTGCAGCGACGATCGCAACCTCGAAGTTGCACGAATGGGGAAGCCCCCCTGCGCACCCGATCCTGGCTATGTTGACCGGGCACGGCGCAAGGCGCAAGGCGGCAGCAAAGTGCCGCCGATCTGAGTGGCCGCTTCAGCGCCAGGACGTCCTGGTCGTCGGTTGACCAGCATCCGGCCCCTGCACGCATTGATACGCCGGCAGCGCTGAGGGGGAGCGGATGGGCGGTCCGCACAGCGCTCCCGGCCTTGGGGCCTGGCGTTTTGGAGCCATCGCCACGGGACTCAACCCGGCATGGCGGCCGGCATTCCGGACAAAGAATCAGGCCTGCGCCGCAATCACGCCGATCTCCACCCGGTATTCCTGCGCGGCCAGGCGGGCGCTGTGCACGGTGGCGCGTGCCGGGGTGCTGCCGGGCACGACCCAGGCCTCCCAGGCACGGTTCATGTCGGCAAAGGTGTCCATGTCGGTCAGCCAGATGGTGGCGCTCAGTATGCGGGTCTTGTCGCTGCCGGCAGCGGCCAGCAGGCGGTCGATGCTCGCCAGGGCCTGCTGCGTCTGGGTGTAGACGCTGGGCCCGGCATCGTGGTCGGCTACCTGGCCGGCGAGGTAAACGGTTTTCTGGTGCACAACGGCTTGCGACATGCGGGGGCCGGTTTCAATGCGCTGGATGGTCATGATGTTCCTGAAGAGTAAAGAGTAAAGAGTAAAGAGAAAGAGAAAGAGAAATAGAAATAGAAATAAATAAGGAGGTGACGCCTAGCCGCTTATCGGTTCGCCATGGCTGGCGACAATGCAACCAGGCACAGTATCTCGAACAGCATCTGCGCGCCCACCAGGGCCGTGTTGCCGGAGGGGTCGTTCTGTGGAGCGACCTCCATCACGTCACCGCCGACAATGTTCAGGCCCGCCAGGCCGCGCAGCAAGGTGAGCACTTCGCGCGGGCTCAGGCCGCCGACCTCGGGCGTGCCCGTGCCCGGCGCATACGCGGGGTCCAGGCTGTCCACGTCAAACGTCACATAGGTCGGGCCGTCGCCCACCACTTCGCGGGCGCGCCGGATCACGGCTTCCACGCCCATTTTGGAGAACTCTTCGGCATGGATGACGGTCATTCCGGAGTCAAACGAAAACTCCCACAAATACTCGGCCCCGCCCCGAATGCCAATCTGGATGCAGCGGCGCGGATCCAGCACGCCGGCCAGCACCGCTTCCCGAAAGGGCCCGCCGTGGTGAAATTTGGAGCCCTCGTAGGTTCCGGCGGTGTCACAGTGGGCATCAATATGCACCATGCCCACCGGCCGGTCGCGTCCCACCGCTTTCAGGATGGAGCCCGTGATCGAATGGTCACCGCCCACAGCCAGCGGAATCACACCCGCGTTCACAACCTGGTTGAAGCAGGCCTCGATGTCGGCATGGCATTCGTCCAGGCTGAAACGGCTGCGCATGGGCACATCGCCCACGTCAGCCATCTTCAAGCGGGTCACCGGCGCCAGGCCCAGCGCATGCTCGTAAGGCCCGATACGCTCCACATTGCGCACGGCCCGCGGCCCCAGGCGGGCCCCGGCGCGGTTGGTCACGCCCAGGTCCATCGGCACGCCGATCAAGGCCACATCGAGGCCCGCCAGATTCGGCTCGGGCTGGGCCAAGCCATCCGCGCGATAAGGGGCATCGAGAAATGTGGGGACGTCGGCAAACGGCCACTTGCGGCGGTCCGAGCTGCTGAAGATCTGTTCAGCGACGGCCTTGAATGCCGGGTCAAACATGTCGGCGCCCGAAGCGCCGGCATAACGGGCCCGCAACCTGGCCAAATGTTCTGCGTTGGTAGTCATGGAATGCATGGAATGGTTCATGTTGGAAAAAATCGGGCTGCCGCCGCTCACGCCTGCGGCGCCGCGCTGCCGCGCGACAGCCGGTCCAGGCACAGCCGCGCAGCGGCAAGGTCTTCAAGTGCCGCTCCGACGGATTTGAAGACGGTGATATCGGTGTCGCGGCGCGCAATGGGTGCGCCCGCCCGGCACAGGTCAGCCAACTCGCCCCGAATACGGTTGCGCACCAGGGCACCGGACGCCAGCGCCTGGATCAAGTCGCCCGCCTCCGCCAGGCCGCCGGCGGTGGTGTCGCACCAGACCGAGGCTGCGCGCAGGAACACCTGGTCATCGGCCTCGCGCATCTGCGGCGTGAAGGCGCCAACCAGGTCCACATGCGTGCCGGGACGCAGCCACTCACCGCGCAACAGCGAGGTTTTCGACAGCGTGGCGCAGCTGATGATGTCGGCCTGCGCGCTAGCCTCTTCCAGCGCGGTGACAGGTTCTGCATTCACGCCCTGCGCCCGCAAGGCGTCCGCACTCTCCTGCGCCTTGGCCGGTGACCTGCCCCACACCAGCACGCGCTCAATCGGTCGCACCTGGGCATGGGCCAGGGGCAGGTACTGCGACAGTCGCCCCGTCCCGACCATCAGTAGCGTGCGGCTGTCGGGGCGCGAGAGAAACCGGCTGGCCAGGGCCGAGGCCGCCGCCGTGCGGCGCGCCGTCAGCTCGCCAGCGTCCAGCACCGCCTGCGGACGGCCGCTGGCGCCCTCCATCAACACGTAAAGCCCGTGAATGGATGGCAAATTGAGGATGGCGTTATCGGGATAAACCGCCACCAGCTTGACCCCCACCCCCAAACCGGGGCTCCAGGCCGGCATGGAAAGCAACACCGGTGTGCCGGCGCTGCCCATGCCCTCCATGTGGTAATGGCCCCGCGTGGGCGTGCTCAGGTCAGTCGCGGCAAAGGCGCTGTGCAGGGCCTGCAGCAGTTCCGGCCAGGGCAAGTGGCTGGCCACACTGGCGGCATCGACAAAAACCGGGGAAATCGTGGTTGCAGAATTTTCCATGGCGCCCTCCCCGCTCAAGTCGCGAACACCGAACAGCGTTCGGCATCGATCAGCACATTCACACGCTGCCCGCAGCGCGCGCTTTGAAACTGGGCATCGCTGCCGTGGCAACGCAGGCGCTCATCGCCACAGCGCAGGATCAATTCCGACTTGGAACCCAGGTCGCGCAGGAAATCAATCTCACCCGCGATGCTGTTGGGCCGTGCCGGTGCATCGGCATGGGTCGCCTCGAACTTCAGGTCTTCGGAGCGCACCGCCAGCGTCACGGAGCTGCCAGTTGGCAAGCTGGTGGGCAGCGCAAGAGATCCGCCCAGCACCTCGATCACGCCCGGGCCACGCACCATGCCGGGCAGCAGGTTGGCGGCCCCGAGGAACTCGGCCACGAACGCATTGGCCGGTTTGCGGTACACCTGCGAAGGGGTGTCGCATTGCTGGACGCGCCCACCCTTGAGCACGACCAGACGATCCGACAACATCATGGCTTCGTGCTGGTCGTGCGTGACCACGACGGTGGTCACGCCGAACTGCTGCTGCAATTGCCTGAGCTCGACCTGCATGCTGTCGCGCAGCTGCGCATCCAGGGCCGACAGCGGTTCGTCCAGCAGAAACAGCTTGGGCGGCACGGCCAGTGCACGGGCAATGGCCACGCGCTGGCGCTGCCCACCGGAGAGCGCCGACACCGGTCGGTCTGCGATCGCCGGCAGTTGCACCATGTGCAGCAACTCCTCGACGCGGTTGGCGCGCTGCGCCGGGGCCACGCCTTTGAGCTTCATGCCGTAGGCAATGTTTTCGGCCACCGTCATGTGCGGGAACAGCGCCAGCGATTGAAACACCATGCCAAAGCCGCGCAGATGCGGAGCCACATGGCTGATCTCCTGGCCGTCCAGCAGCAGCTGACCGCTGCTGGCACTCTCGAAGCCGGAAATGATGCGCAGCAGCGTGGTCTTGCCGCAACCCGAAGGGCCGAGCAAACATACAAATTCCCCGCGGGCGATGGTCAGGTCAACCTCGCTGAGGACGTTCGCCGTGCCGAAGCGTTTGCTGACGCCCCGCAGTTCCAGATGCTTGTCCATATGCAGTCTTTCGTTAATCAGGTTGTTGGAGGCAGCACTCAAAACAGACTGCCCTTGCCGGCCACGAGCTTGTCGACCCAGGCGATCAGCGCCACGTCCAGCGCAATGATCAGGGTCGAAATGGCCAGCGTGGTGGGATCCAGCGACGAGACGGTGCGGCTGTACATCCAGATCGGCAGCGTGCGCACGTCGATCGTGTACATGAAGAAAGTCACCGTGAACTCGTTGAAGGAAATGATGAAGGCGAAGATCAGCCCAGCCATGATTCCCGGCTTCATCAGTGGCACGACGACATGCAGGATGGCGCGCAAGGGCGAGGCCCCCAGCGACATGGCGGCTTCTTCCAGGTCCAGCCCAACCCCGTTCATGGCACTCAGGCAATTGCGTAAAACAAAAGGCAGCGCCAGCGTGATGTGCGGAATGGCCAGACGGAACAGGCCCAGGTCAACGCCAGTCTCCCGGCTGAGCGCTTCGGTCATGAGCAGGTAGGCCACGCCCAGCACCACCAGCGGAAACACGATGGGCAGGGTGAACAGCAGCTCGGCCAGGTGGCGCCAGCGCCCGTGGCTGCGCACCACGGCATAAGACAGCGGCACACAGACACTGACGCTGGCCAGCATGGTGATGAGGCCCACGATCAGGCTGCTGGTCATGGCGCTGAAGGCCGACATCGTGCCCTCACTCTTGTCGCCAAACAGCACATCGAAAGCAGCGCCGTACCATCGCAGCGACAGGGACTGCGGCGGAAAATCCAGGTTGGTGCCGCCCGAAAACGACATGATCAGGATGATCACCACCGGCAACGCCGCGATGAGCAGGCCCAGCCCGGCCAGGATGCCCATGACCCAGCCAAACGATCCGCGGCCGGCCCGGGAAGTGGTTGAGGACGCAGCGGGAGAAGTCACTGAAGGGGTCATTGAAGTTGCCGTTGCCATCATCGTGCTCCCTGCCATTGGGTGGTGCGTGTGGACAGCCAGGTGGCGGCCATCAGGGTTGCCAGCGTGATGGCAATGAGGGTGACGCCCGCCGCCGCCGCGCCTGCCCAGTCAAACATCGGTGAAATCATGTCGCGGATGGCCACGCCCATGGTCTGGACACGGCGGCCGCCGAGCAGCAGCGGCACGGCGAAAGCGCTGGCGTTGAAGGCAAACACAATCGAGGCCGCCCCGATCAGCCCGGGCTTGAGCAGCGGCAGCGTGATGTCGCGAAACGAGCGCCATGGCGCGGCCCCCAGACTGGCACTGGCCTCCAGGTATTGCGCCGAGATGGCCCGCATCGAGCCGAGGATCGGAAACACGGCCAGCGGCAAGGCGGTTTGCACCAGGCCCACCAGCACACCGATTTCATTGAACAGCAGCTGCACCGGGCGGTCCAGCAGGCCCAGCTTGAGCAGCACGCCATTGATGATGCCGTTAGGCCCCAGCACCATGATCCAACCATAGGACTGGATCAGCAGATTCAGGATCATGGGCAGCAGGATCAGGCTGGTGACGACGCGCCGCCAGATGGGTTGGGTAATCACCGCCATCAACATGGCCACCGGCACCGCCAGCACCAGACAGATGACCGTGCTGAGCGCCGCCAGCTTCAGCGTCAGGACGACCGAGCGAAGAAAAAACGGGTCGAGCAGGCCCAGGTAACGCTCCAGGCTGAAACCGTCAATGGCCTGCGTGTCCGCCGAAAAGGAAAAGCGCAGCACAAAGACAACGGCCAGCAAAAAAGGCAGCAGGAGTACAACGGCCGGCAGCGCCAGCAAGGCGAGCCGGAGGCGGCCGGAATTCAGAGTGGACATGGTGAAACTTTCCTGACGACCGGACCGCAGGACGCGGCCCGGTCGTTTATCAACTGCAGGCGATCAGGAGAAGGTCTGCGTATAACGCTTGATCCAGCTGTCGCGCACCGCGGCAATCACCGCCTTGTCATGAATCACCGCCGTGGAGCCGAGCTGCTCGGGCTTGATGATGAAGGGGCTCTTTTGCGCCTCAGGCGAGAGCACGGCCTTGAGGTTGACGGGCCCGTTGAGCACATCCTCGGCCATTTTCCCTTGCACGACCGGGTCCAGCGAGTGGTTGATGAAGGCATGGATCAGCGACGATTCGCCGGGATGGGCCTTGGGCATGATGGTGTACATCAGGTCGGCAAAAAAGCCTTCCTTCAGGTTGTACGTGGCGCCCAGACCGGAGTTGGGATCCTTGAGTTCCTTGGCAAAGAAGGCCGGGGCGTATACCGCACCAATGTCCAGCGAATTGGAGCGGAACAGTTCGGCGATCTGCGTCGGATTCTCGCCAAAGGTCAGGACCCGATCCTTGAGCTCGGCCAGCTTCTTGAAGCCGCCTTCCACATTGGTCGCGCTGCCGCCGGTCAGCTTGGCCGCGGCCACGATGGTGTCCAGCGAGTCCGTCCAGGTCGCCGGCGGCAAAAACACCCTCTTGGCGTATTTGGGGTTCCACATTTCCTCGTAGCTGGTCGGTGCCGCCTTGAAGGTACGCGTGTTGTACAGCATGCCGCCAGTCCACAGCAGGTAACCAATGCCGTGCCCATCGGCCCCGGTGCGAAACCGCGCGTCCACGCTCTGCAGGTTGGGCAACTGGTTCAGGTCGGGCTTTTCCAGCAGGCCGGCATTGGCCAGGGTGACGGCACCGACACCTGCCAGCGTGATCACATCGTATTGCGGGCGATTGCCGCCAGCCTTGAGCTTGGCGACCATCTCGGAGGTGCTGCCCGTGCGGTCGGCAATGACCTTGGCACCCGTTTGGGCTTCAAAGGTTTGCGCAATGTTGCGTAGCACCGCCAGACCCGTATCGTCCGACCAGGTCAGGATACGCAGGGTTTTCCCTGAGAACTTGCGATTTTGGGCAAGCGCATTGAGTGCCGGAAAGCCCAGTGCCGTGGAGGCCAGCGCGGCGCCTGCCTTGACCAAGGTGCGTCGTTGGATATCGTGTGTCATATCGGTTTCTCCTGTGTGGGTGTACATATAAGAATAATTTGCTGACTTGCTGAATACCCGCTTCGCAGCCCTCAAAAAATCTCAAAGTCATCGTAATGGCTCTGCTAAAGTAGCGATAGTCACAAAATTGTCGCGCACCTATCAATAAAACTGAATGCAAGACTTGGACCCGCACCTGTTGCGTGCATTCTTGTCGGTGATTGACGTCGGCACCGTCAATGGTGCCGCCGCCGCCCTGCATCGCACCCAGGCGGCCGTCAGCATGCAGATCCGGCGCCTGGAAGACATTGCGGGCGCTCCGCTGTTTGAACGCTCGCCCAAGGGCCTGACCGCCAACGCCGAGGGGCGGGTTCTGGAGCCCTATGCGCGTGAAATCCTGACCCTCAATGAAGAAGCCCGGCAACGCATCAGCGGCCAGCGCATGGAGGGCCGCGTCAAGCTGGGGGTGGTGGAAGACTTTGCCGCAACGCGGCTGATTGAGATTTTGAAGTCCTTTCGCGACCAGAACCCCAAGGTGCATCTGGACCTGATCATCGCAGGCAACAGGCAACTGGCTGCGCTGTTTGAGCAGGACAAGCTCGACTTGCTGATCTGCGACACCCAGGAGGTGGCGCACAAGCCCCTGGTTGAATGGCCCGAGCAGCTGCTGTGGGTGGTGCGCTCTGACCTGACGCTGATGCCGGACGATGCCTTGCCGGTAGTCCTGTTCACCGACGCCTGCCCCTGGCGCACCCGGGTCATGGAGTCGCTGGCCGACGCCCAGTTGCGCTGGAGCATGGTGTGCGAGGCCTCCACGCTGGTGGCCATGGCCACCGCCGTGCAGGTGGGCATTGGCATCGGACCCATGATTTCAGCCACCATTCCGCCCGGCTGCCGCGTGCTGGCGGCAACGCCTGAATTCCCGAACCCGATTCAAATCGGCATTGGGCTGTATGCCCGCACCGGAGCCTCGGAGGAAGCGACTTACCTCGCTGATTTCATGACCCGCATGCCGGGCAGGCTGGCGGTTTGACGGGCATGCCGGTCAAGTCCACGCCGTTGCCGGAAGGTCTGGCCACAACGAACGCAAGCACGGGTACCGCGCGCAAGGCGGGCGTCGACCATTACGAGAACTTCCCGGTCGCTTCCGTCCTGTGCCCACCGCACCTGCGCCCCGCCATCGCGGCCATCTACTGGTTCGCCCGCACCGCAGACGACATCGCCGACGAGGGCGATGCCCCGCCCCAGACCCGTCTGGACGATCTGGCCGCCTACCATGCCGACCTGATGGCGACCGCCGCCGGTCTCTCACCCTCCCCGCGCTGGGCCGCCGTGTTTGATCGCCTGGGTCCGGTGATCACGCAATTTGTCCTGCCGGTGCATTTGCTGGCCGACCTGCTCAGCGCCTTTGAGCAGGACGTGGTGAAGCAGCGCTATGCCAGCCAGGCCGAACTGCTCGACTACTGCAGCCGCTCAGCCAACCCGGTGGGCCGTTTGCTGCTGCATCTTTATGGTGTGCACGACGAAAGCTCGCTGCAAATGAGCGACTGCATCTGCAGCGCCCTGCAGCTCATCAACTTCTGGCAGGACCTGAGCGTGGACATTCCGCGCGGACGCATCTACCTGCCGGCCGATGCCTGGGCGCGCCACGGCGTCGGCGAGGCGCAACTGCTGGCGCTGGACAGCAACCCGGGAACTACCAATTTGATAGCAGATTGCGCCCAATCCGCAAGGGCTGCCATGCTCAAAGGCTCCCCGCTGGTGAAAAGGATACCGGGACGCGGCGGCTGGGAACTGCGGATGGTGGTGCAAGGCGGCCTGCGCATCCTGGACAAAATTGAAGCGCTGAAGTTCAATACCCTGGCGCAGCGCCCCAAACTCGGGCCCTGGGATGTGGTGGTGATGGGATGGCGCGCACTGTGGATGTGAGGGATGTGAGGGATCGGCGTGATGTGAGAAATATGCACATGTCCGCAGGACTGATTGCGTCATTTCCACGTGCAACAATCGCCGCATGAATCCCGAGCAGTATGTCCAGCAAAAAGCCGCCGCGTCCGGCAGCAGTTTTTATTACGCCTTCCTGTTTTTACCCCCCGAGCGGCGTGCCGCCATCACCGCGTTTTATGCCTTTTGCCGGGAAATAGACGATGTGGTCGATGAAGTGACCGACCCCGGCCTGGCCCGGACCAAGCTGTCCTGGTGGCAGAGTGAGGTGGTCAAGTCGTATGCCGGCAGTCCCACGCATCCGGTCATGCAGGCACTGATGCCGCTGGCCGCGAACTACGGCATCGAAGCGCGCCATCTGCAGGCCGTCATCGAGGGCTGCCAGATGGACCTGGAGCAGAACCGCTACCTCGACTTCCCCGGCCTCATGCAGTATTGCCACCTGGTGGCGGGCATCGTCGGCGAGGTAGCCGCGCGTATTTTTGGCCAGACTGACGAGGCCACCACCGCCTACGCACACAAGCTGGGCCTGGCCTTCCAGCTCACCAACATCATTCGCGATGTGGGTGAAGATGCGATGCGCGGCCGCATCTATCTGCCCATCAACGAGCTGCAGCAATTTGATGTGAAGGCGCACGAGATCCTGAAGCGCCAGTACTCAGAGCGCTTTACCGCGCTCATGCAGTTCCAGACCCAGCGCGCGCTGGCGCTGTATGACGAGGCGCTGGCCCTGCTGCCCCCGGCCGATCGCCGGGCCCAGAAGCCCGGCCTCATGATGGCCAGCATTTACCGCACGCTGCTGCGCGAGATCGCCGCCGACGGCTATCAGGTGCTGCACCAGCGGGTCAGCCTCACACCCTTGCGCAAATTCTGGCTGGCGTGGAAAACGCAGGCCTTCGGACGGGTGGTTTAACACGTGCTGTTCAGTCGCAACCCGTGCTCTAGCCGCCGGTGCATTCATCGCCTGAGGTCTTCGGGAAGGCCGGGAATCTCAGGAAGGCGAGGAACATGAGAGTCGCCGTTGTCGGAGCCGGATGGGCGGGCTGCGCCGCGGCCGTCGAGGCCACGCGCCTGGGTTACCAGGCCACCCTTTTTGAAGCGTCCCGCACCGCTGGCGGGCGGGCCCGGCGTCTGGGCGGCACGGTGGCGGGCCGCTCAGTCCCGCTCGACAACGGCCAGCACATCCTGATTGGAGCGTATGCCGAAACACTGCGCCTGATGAACGACGTGGGGGTTGACGTGAACGCCGCATTGCTGCGCCTGCCCTTGAGCATGCAGTTCCCCGATGGCAACGGCCTGCAGTTACCCCGGTGGCCGGCCCCGCTGGATGCGCTCGCCGGCATCCTTGTGGCCCGCGGTTGGTCTTGGGCAGACAAGCTGTCGCTGCTCAAGGTGACGCTGGGCTGGAAATTCAAGGGATTTCAATGCGATGCGGGCCAGTCGGTGACCGATGTATGCCAGGGTCTGACACCCGGCGCCATGGCTTCGCTGATCGAGCCTTTATGCGTGTCGGCGCTGAACACGCCGGCGCAGCGCGCCAGCGGCCAGGTGTTTCTGCGCGTGATCCGTGATGCGCTGTTTCTGCAGAACGGCGGCTCCAACCTGCTCTTGCCCCGCAGGGATCTGAGCGCCCTGCTGCCGGATGCCGCACTGGCCTGGCTCCATGAGCAAGGCAGCCCCGCGCGGCTGGGCGCTCGCGTGCACACCATCGTCCCCCTCGGTTCAAGCTGGGTCGTCACCAGCGATAGCAGCGTCGCTTTTGATTGCGTGGTGCTTGCCTGCCCACCCCATGAGGCCGCGCGCCTGGTTGAAGGCAGTGGCGTGCCGGCGGGCGAGTGGCTCATGCAGGCGCGCGGCTTGCAGCACGAGGCCCTGACCACCGTTTATGCCCATGCGTCGGATGCGCGTCTGGCCCAGCCCATGCTGGCGCTGCCTTCGAGTGCCACGGAGCCGGCCCAATTCGTGTTCGACCGCGGCCAACTCGGTGGCCCCGCGGGCTTGCTGGCGTTCGTGATCAGCGCCAGTTCGGGCGACAGCGCCACACTGACGCAGCAAGTGCTGGCGCAAGCAGCTCGGCAGTTGGGGCTGAATCCGCGGAACCCGCTGCAGCCGGTGCAGACGATTGTGGAAAAACGAGCGACCTTTGCCTGTACCCCCGGCGTGCAGCGACCGGGCACCGACGTCGCTCCTGGCCTGATGGCCTGCGGTGACTACATTGCCGGGCCATATCCAGCCACCCTGGAAGGCGCCGTGCGCTCCGGCCTCGAAGTGGCACGGCGCCTGCACTGAACCATTCCGCTTAATCCCACCAGTCCCGATCAGCGAGGCAATATTGCACAGGGGTCACGCACTTTGCGCCATGGCCCTGACAGCCTTGAAAGCGGGGCGCGCCAGGCAGGTGCGCAGCCACTGAGCCGTCCGCGGGCACTGCGCCATCAGTTGGGTGGCACTTTGCGCCCATGTCAGCACGGAAGCCACGCAGATATCGGCCACGGTAAAACGCTCGCCGGCCAGATAACTGCACGTTTGCAAATGCTGCTCCAGCACGCCCAGCGGCCCGGCCAGCCGCCGCTCGGCCTCATCGGCCAACTGGGGCTTGCGCCGCTCCGCCGGCATCAGCACACGGTGCATCAGGATGGCCAGCGCATCCTTTTCACACTCGGTCACCACCCAGAAGCTCCAGCGCAGAATTTCGGCCAGCTCGGCATGGCTGCGCGCCGCCAACAAGGGAGTGCCTGCATCATTTTGTGCCGCCAGTGATCGCGCGCCAGGGGGTTTGAACCGCTCGGCCAGGTACAGCGCACAGGCCATCGACTCCCAGACCAGAACACCGTCGTCGTCAACCACGGGAATGCGGCCGTTCGGGTTGATCGCCAGAAATTCCGGCGTGCGCGTGGCACCGCCCAGGTAAGGCAGGGGAATGTGTTCATACACCAGGCCCAGCTCCTGGGCCACCCACAGCGGCCGTGCCGCACGCGAGGCTGCCGTGCCATAGATTTTCAGGGTCATGTCAATCAATTCCAGGAAGGACGGCCGTCCCCTTCATCGGGGAAACAGGTCACACAATTCGGTGAGCGAGGTCACCGTTTCATGGGGTTCACCTGCGTGCGTCCACAAATGCTCTGTCCGGTTCACCCACACCGTCTGCATGCCGCAGTTAAGGGCACCCAGCACATCCAGCGCGGCGTCGTCACCCACGTGCAGTACGTGCGCGGGCGCCACCTCGACGGACCCGGCGGCCGCATGAAAAATCCGGGGATCAGGCTTGCCCACACCAAATTGCTGGGCACTGATGCTGGTGCGGAAATAGTTGCTGATACCAATGCGCTGGATATCGGCATTGCCATTGGACAGGGCCACCAGCGGAAAGCGGCTGGACAAGAATTCGAGTGCCAGCAAGGCATCTTCAAACAGCGTGACCCGGTTGCGCTCGGCGTAGAAAACCGCAAACGCATCTTCAGCCAGCAAGGGATTTTCCCGGGAGCGATAGAGCGCCAGCCGGATAGCCTCGCGCCGGATGGCGCTCAGGTTGTGCTTGAACTCCGGGCGCGAGCGGATCACGTGCTCGCGAATCTCATGCCGCGCCGCGGGGTTGGCAAACAGCGCAGCGGTCATAGGCGCATGCTGGCTGAGCCAGTCGTCCAGCGCCTTTTCTGCCCGTTCAATGGCAGGCCAGATCGGCCACAGGGTATCGTCGAGGTCCAGGGTAATGGCTTTGATAAGGGTCAGGTCAAGCATGGCGCAGTTTAGTGTGAGGGCACACAAGCCCACACTAGAATAAACCATGTCTTTTGCACCAGAACCGTCCTTCAGCCACGGCAAACCGCCGGCTGCATCCTGCGCCACCGCCATTCTGCTCTGCAACCTCGGTACACCCGATGCGCCCACCGCGCCCGCGCTGCGCCGCTACCTCGCTGAATTTTTAAGTGACCCGCGCGTGGTCGAAATCCCCAGGCCCATCTGGTGGCTGATCCTGCACGGCATCATCCTGCGCCTGCGCCCCAAAAAATCCGCCACCAAATACGCCAGCATCTGGACACCAGAGGGCTCACCGCTGAAGGTCTGGACGCAAAAGCAGGCCCTGATGCTGCGCGGCTACCTGGGCGCGCGCGGGCACACTGTCGAGGTGCGTTACGCGATGCGTTACGGCAACCCGTCGATTGCTTCGCAGTTGAACCAGCTCAAGGCGGACGGTGCCACCCGCATCCTCATCCTGCCGGCCTACCCGCAGTACAGCGGCACCACCACCGCCAGCGTGTTCGATGCGGTGTATAGCTGGGCCGCGCGGGTACGCCGGATTCCCGAATTTCGCTTCGTCAACAACTACCACGATGACCCGGGCTACATCAGCGCGCTGGCCGAACGGGTTCGCACGCACTGGCGGCACTACGGCCAGGCCGGGCAACTGGTCATGAGCTTTCACGGCGTGCCCGAGCGCACGCTCAAGCTGGGTGACCCCTACCACTGCGAATGCCACAAGACAGCGCGCCTGCTGGCCGAGAAACTGGGGCTGGGAAAGGACCGCTACAAGGTTACCTTCCAGTCGCGCTTTGGCAAGGCCAAATGGCTGGAACCCTACACCGAACCCACGCTGATCAGGATGGCGCAGGCCGGCATCGAGCGGGTTGATGTGGTGTGCCCCGGCTTTACCGGCGACTGCCTGGAAACGCTGGAAGAAATCGCGATGGAAGCGCGCCACGCCTTTTTAAAGGCGGGTGGCAAGGAGTTCCATTACATCGAATGCCTGAACGACAGCCCCACCTGGATAGCTGCGCTGGCAGAGTTCAGCGCACGACAACTGGCAGGCTGGCCCACACAAGCCCCCCGGGATACGGAAGCGCTGCGCAAGTCAGGCGAGCGTGCCCTGGCCATGGGCGCACCTCGCTAGCGTTCGCGCAAATCACGAAGCATTCCCGCGGGATCAGACAATCGCCGGGCTTCTCAGGCTTTCAACTTCAGCAGGTGAACCATCACCCGTGACGTCGTCATGTCGAAGTCGATAAAGCTGGCAAAGCCGGGGCCTGCCAGCCAGGAAGACTCCCAGTGGTTTTGTTTCAGCGTTTTCTGCCACGAGTCATGCAGCGTGGCGGCCTTCACGGCATCAGTCATCTCTGCCTGGCGCGCAGCCGTCACGCCCTGCCCGGTGAAGACGCCGCGCCAGTTGGCCATGTCCACGCCCACACCCTGCTCGCGAATCGCGGGAATGCCAAACACCGAACGCTTGGATGACACCCCGATGGCGCGCAATTTCCCACTGGCCAGCTGTTCACTGAATTCGCTGAAGCCCGAAATGCCGGCCACCGCCTTGCCACTCAGCACTGCCTGCACCACCTCGGTACCCCCCGCAAATGGCAGGTAGACGAGTTCCTCCGGGTTGCTCTGCGAACCCCGCGTCAACACACCGGCAAATACATGGTCCACGCCACCGGCCGAGCCACCGGCGATGGGCACTTCCTTCGGGTTGGCGCGCAGGCGCTGGGCGAGGTCGCTGATGCTGCGAATCGGTGAGCTGGCAGGCACGACCACCACCAGGTAATCGCTGGTCATCCGGGCAATCGGCTGGATGCGGGTCATGTCCACGACAGGCTTTTGCAGCGCCACCGCGCCGACCATGACCATGCCCCCCATCAACAGGGTGTTGGGGTCGTTGCTGTATTTTTCAGCGTAATGGGCCAGGCCGATCGTGCCGCCCTTGCCACCCTTGTTTTCGTACTCGATCTCGTCCGTCGCGCCGACGCCCAGCAATGCCGTTCCGAGAGCACGGCCGGTCTGGTCCCAGCCTCCGCCGGCATTGGCCGGGATGACGATGCGCAGCTTGGGCGCCAATTTGACCACCTTGCTTTTGGCGGAAGCCGCCCCCGCGCTGGCTGCGCCGGGTTTGGACGGTTGGGCCCAAAGCGGCGCAGTGCCGCCCACTGCGGCGATGGCCAGCCCACCCAGGGCGGTGCGTCTTTGAATCTTCAGCATGCTTTCCTCCAGAGATCTTTAAGGTTTTCCCAACGAAAAAGTCATGCCGCGAGCTTGCGCGGCCCCCAGTACCTGGCCAGCCGCGGCAGCACCAGCACAGACACGATGATCACGATGAGCGTGATGGACATCGGGCGCTGGAAGAACACCACGGCACTGCCCTCGCCGATGGACATGGCGTTGCGCAACTGCGCTTCTGCCAGTGGCCCGAGAATCATGCCAACGACCACCGGTGCGGTCGGAAAGTCAAAGCGGCGCATCACCACACCCAGCAGCCCGATGCCATACAGCAGGAACAGGTCAAACGCGCTTTGGCGCATGCCATAGGCCCCGACCGTTGCGAAGATCAGGATGCCGGCATACAGCTGCGGCTTCGGAATCTTGAGCAGCTTGACCCAGAGCCCGACCATCGGCAGGTTCAGCACCAGCAGCATCACATTGCCAATGTAGAGGGAGGCGATCAGCGCCCATACCAGCGCCGCCGAGGTGGTGAACAGCTGCGGGCCGGGCTGGATGCCGTAGTTCTGGAAAGCGCCCAGCAGAATGGCCGTGGTGTTGGAGGTGGGAATGCCGAGCGTCAGCAGCGGAATCAGCGCGGCAGTCACGGTGGCGTTGTTGGCGGCCTCGGGTCCGGCCACGCCTTCAATGGCGCCGGTGCTGCCGAACTCCGCCCTGTCCTTCGGGTCCTTGGCCAGCTTTTTTTCCATCGCATAGCTCAGGAAGGTGGGTATTTCGGTCCCACCGGCCGGGATGCAGCCAAACGGGGCGCCGATGGCCGTTCCGCGCAGCCAGGCGGGGATAGAGCGCTTCCAGTCGCGCGCCGTCATGTGCACACGGCTCAGCCTGTTCTGATCCTCCACGACCCGGCCTTCGTACAGCACGGCGTACAGCACTTCCGCCACGGCGAACAATCCGACCGCCACCAGCACGATCTCAATGCCGTCGAGAAACTCCGGAATGCCGCCGGTGTAACGGCCCTGGCCTGAAATCTGGTCGAGACCGACGCAGCCCGCCGCCAATCCGATGAACAGCGCCGTCATGCCGCGCAGCGTGCTCTTGCCGAGCACCGCACTCACGGTGGTGAAGGCCAGCAGCATGAGCAGGAAATACTCAGGCGGGCCGAGCTTGACCGCGAACTCGGCCACAAAGGGCGCGAACAGCGTGACGATCACGGTGGCAATGGTGCCGGCGACAAACGAGCCTATGGCCGCCGTGGCCAGCGCTGCACCCGCACGGCCGCTCTTGGCCATCTTGTTGCCCTCCATGGCAGTGACCATGCTCGCCGTTTCGCCGGGTGTGTTCAGCAGGATGGAGGTCGTCGAACCACCATACATGGCACCGTAGTAAATGCCCGAGAAGAAAATCATCGAGGCCGTGACGTCGACCTTGGCGGTGATGGGCAGCAGCATGGCCACAGCCACGGCCGGGCCAATGCCGGGCAGCACGCCCACGGCCGTGCCCAGGGCGCAACCCACGAGGCACCACAGAGGATTGGCTGGAGTGATCGCGGCCGCAAAGCCGACCATCAATGCGTTGAAGATGTCCATGTCAGAACCATCCCGTCGAAGTCAGGCCGGGCAGGTTGATGGCCAGGAATTGCGTGGACGTCCAGAACACCGGCGCTGAAATGAGCAGGCCGGTCACGATGTCCATGACCCAGGTGCGCGCTGCGCCTGCCGGCTGGCCGCTGGCGCGCCGCAGGCCCTGCACCGCCAGCAGATAGCACAGCGTGCAGCTCAGGATGAAGCCGATGTTGGTGAGAAGCGCCGCATTGAGCAGCAGGCCGGCGGAAACCCAGACAAAACCCGGCCAGTAGGCTCGTGGGGCACCCGTAGGAAGGTCCAGCTCACGAAAGCCCCCGGTGCGCGCTTCCCAGATGATCCACGCGCCACAAACGGTGAGCATGATCGACACCAGCCACGGCAGAAAATTGGGGCCGACACCGCCATACCCCGCTACAGAAGAAATGCTGATGGCGCCGAAGCCCAGCGCCAGCCCCGTGAGCAGCACACCGGCGCCCACCAGGGTTTGCGGCCAGACGGCCTCCGCAGCCCGCGCTGCCTGATCGGATGGCCCGTCGGCCAGGGCATCTGAGGTTGTCATTGTTATGGTTCTCCAACAGGTCGAACTGAATGTGAAAACGGCACGCTGCCTGGCTCAGGCAACGCGCCGTGGGAGGATGAAGGCAGGAGCCTCAGACCATGCCGGACTTGACCATGGTGGCACGCAGGCTGGCAAAGTCGTCATCGACGAACTTGTCAAAGGCCGGGCCCGTCAGTACGGCGGGGGTCCAGTTGTTCTTCTCGGAAGCGTCCATCCAGCTCTTGGACTTGACAGCCTTGAGGATCATCTCGGTGAGCGCCTTGCGCTGCTCGGCGGTGATGCCGGGGGCGCCATAGACGCCGCGCCAGTTGCCGATCACCACGTTCACGCCCTGCTCCTTGAGCGTGGGCACATTGACGCCCTTCAGGCGCGTTTCGGAGGTCACTGCCAGCGCCTTCATCTTGCCGGAGTTGATGTACTCCGAGAATTCGCTGTAGCCGCTGCCGCCTATCGTCACGTTGCCGCCCAGAATGGCAGCGGTGGCCTCTCCGCCTCCGCGGAAAGCCACGTAATTGATCTTGGAAGGGTCCACGCCCACTTCACGGGCAATCATGGCTGCTGCAATGTGTTCGGTGGAGCCGCGCGAGCCGCCGCCCCATTTCACGCTGCCGGGATCCTTCTTGAGCTGCTCGATCACCTCTTTCATCGATTTGAACGGCGAGTTGGCGGGCAGCACAAACACGTTGTATTCGCTGGTCAGGCGGGCGATCGGCGTGGCCTGCGACAGGCTGACCGGTGGCTTGCCCGTGATCAGGCCGCCCAGCATCACGGCGCCCATCACCATCAGTGCATTCGGGTCGCCCTTGCTGCCATTGACGAACTGGGCCAGACCCAGCGCACCGGCGGCACCGCCCTTGTTGTCATAGGTCACGGTCGCTGCCGCACCGGAATCCATCAGGGCCTTGCCCAGGGCACGGCCGGTGGTGTCCCAACCGCCGCCAGGATTGGCCGGAATCATCATTTTCACATTGGCTGCGGCCAGGGCCGGCAGGGGCAAGGCCCCCGCTGCGGCCAGCGCGGCCAGGGATTTCAAAAAGGTGTCGCGACGCATGGGTTGTCTCCTTGGATGTGTGGTAACCCCGCCATCATGCGCCTCCTTCCTGTCAAACGGCTGTCCGGAAGCATTGGGGAAAGTGCTAATGTCCTGCCCATGACGCCGACCATGAAATTGCTGCTAATCGAGGACGATGCCTCCATGCAGACCGCCCTGCAGCGCGCGCTGAGCCGTCGCGGCATCGAGGTCGCCAGCTGCACCGACGGTCGGCAGGCGCTGGCTCAATGGACCACCGTGCAGCCAGATGTGGTCGTGCTCGACCTCAGCCTGCCGGGAATGGACGGCCTGCAGGTGCTGGAACAGGCTCGGCGCCAGGGTCTGGCCACACCCGTGCTCATCCTGACGGCCCGCGGGACCGTGGGCGACCGCATCATCGGCCTGAACACCGGCGCGGACGACTACCTGCCCAAACCTTTTGACCTGGACGAGCTGGAAGCCCGCCTGCGCGCGCTGAGCCGCAGGCGTCCTGCGTCGGGCACCGAATCAGGCCCTGTTCCTCAATTCGTGGGCAACCTGCGCTATGAAAAAGAGAGCGGCGCAATCTACCACCGTGACCAGGTCCTGGAGCTCACACCGCGCGAACTGGCCTTGCTGCAGACGCTGATCGTCAAGCCCGGCCATGCGGTATCGAAAGAGCGGCTGTTTGAACTGGTGTTTCCGGGCGAGGCCGACGTGCAGTACGAAGCGGTAGAAGTGGTGGTTTACCGCCTGCGCAAAAAACTCGCCCACACCGGCGTGACCCTCGTCACCCTGCGCGGCCTGGGTTATTTGCTGAAGGTGGATGCGTGAGTACCGGCGAGCCAACCCCTTCAGACAGCAGCACAGGGCAAGGCGCGGCAACACTGGGGGCGCCGCATTTCGGCGCCGGGCCGCCCCAAGCCGAAATAGCCCCCGAGGGGCTGGAGCCAGCGGCTCCAATCCTGCTTGAGCAGGATTGGACAGGCGACAGGGGCGAAGCGTCTCGCGAGCCGCGGCCTGCAAGGCCTCGCGAAGCACACGCAGTGGCGAGCGTGGGGGCTACATCCTCAAGCGCGGGGGCCATGTCCCTGCGCCGCTATTTGCTGATGGGCATCCTGCTGCCTGTCGGCCTGCTGGTGGTGGTGAACACCGCCAGCCTTTACCAGCAGGCGCTGGCCGCCGTCAACACAGCCTACGACCGCACCCTGCTGGCATCGGCCAAATCCATCAGCGAGCAGCTTGATGTGTCGGGCTACGACGAGCAGTCCGAGCTGCGCGTGACGGTTCCCTACGCCGCGCTTGAAGCGTTCGAGGCCGACAACCAGAGCCGCATGTTCTACCGGGTATCCAGCCTGAATGGCGAAATGGTCTCGGGCTTTGCGCAATTGCCGTTCTGGCGGGGCCGCATCCCGGCCAAGCCACCCTACTCCGCGCTGGTGGATTTTTACGACGACGTTTTTCTGGAAGACCCCGTGCGCGTGGCGGTGCTGCTCCAACCGGTGGCGAGCTCCAATGGGCGTGCCATGGCTGTCATCCAGGTGGCCGAAACGCTGGAGCTGCGCACGACGCTGGCGCGCAAGATCCTGATCGATACGCTCTGGCGGCAGGCCGTTCTGCTGGCCGTGATTGCCCTGGTGGCCGTGATCGTGGTGCAGCGCGCCACCCGCCCGGTGCGCCGGCTCAGCGCCCAATTGCAGGCCCGGCCGGAAGGCGACCTGACCGCCATCGCCGCACCCGATGCGCCGCGCGAACTGCAACCGCTGGTCGACGCAACCAATGAGGTGATGGGCCGCCTGCAACACCTGCTGGAGCACCAGAAACGCTTTGTGCGCGACGCCGCCCACCAGTTGCGCACGCCGCTGGCTGTGCTCAAGGTGCAGGTGCAGTCTGCGTTGCGCGGTGACATGGACGCGCGTGAAGCGCTGGATGAAATCAACCAGACGGTGGACCGCGCCACCCTGCTGGCCAACCAGATGCTGGCGCTGGCCAAAGTCGAGCAGTTGCGCCAGCAGGCCGACCTGCAGGTCATCGACCTGGCGCAGGTCGTACGCTCCGTGGCGCTGGACATTTCACCGCTGATTGCCGAAAAAGACATCGACTTTGAAATTGAAACGGTTTGCGCCCCCATCCTGTCGCACGAGTGGATGCTGGGCGAGTTGTCACGCAACCTGCTTCACAACGCCACCAAGCACACACCGGCCGGCGGCACACTGGCCGTGCGCATCGTGCGCGATGCCACGCATGCGGCCCTCACCATCAGCGACGGCGGCCCCGGGATTTCAGCCGAGCTGTCGGCGCGCCTGTACCAGCCTTTTTCAGCCGGCAATGTGCGCCACGGCTCGGGGCTGGGCCTGGCCATTTGCAAGGAAATCACCGAGGCGCTGGGCGGCACCATCTCCCTCGAGAACCGCGTGGTGCACGGCCAGGTAACGGGGCTGGATGCCACGGTTCGGCTGCCGCTGGCCGTGTAGGCTCCCGTCGGCGACTCAAGACAGGTGCCAGGTGCCGGCGCGCCGCGTCGTCCTGGCATGGCGGGCGTGGGCGACTGAAGGAAAACCCGTATCCGGGGGCTTGAACCCTTGAAAACCGGTCCAGCGGGTCCAAAATCACCAGTGATGGATAAATTACGCATCGACAAGTGGCTGTGGGCCGCCCGTTTCTACAAGACCCGCTCCCTGGCGGTTGAAGAGATCGACAAGGGCCGTGTGCATATCAATGACCAGGAAGCCAAACCGGCCCGCGAGGTCAAGGTGGGCGACACCGTGAACTTGCGGCAAGGCCCGGTGACGCGCACGCTGGTGGTGCGCGGCATCAGCGGCCAGCGCGGCCCGGCACCAGTGGCGCAGCGGCTCTACGAGGAAACGGCCGACAGCGTCAAAGCCCGCGAGCAAACGGCCGAGCAACGCCGCTATGCACCCGACCCCGCCCGGTCGATCGAGCATGGCCGGCCCACCAAGCGCGGGCGGCGCGAGCTGGATGACGCCCGGCGCGGCTGGGGCGACCGCTGGAGCGCCTCGCTGAACCCGGACAACAAGACCTGATGCCATGTTTTGTGGCTGTTTGCGCCAGCGGGGCGCGGACCAGTCCTGCGCTTGACTTGGCTGACAGCCCGGCGGCGCTCATGCGGGTGCCAACCCCCTGCCCCGGCGCAGCCTCAGCCCCTGCAACCACCACACCAGCCAGCCCAGCAGCGCGGCCGGGATGAACACCCAATGCGATGAGGGCCGGGCCGGGTTCGGCAGCTTCAGCTCGACCAGCTTGTAGCCCTGCTCCACACCCAGCTTTTTCGCGCGGCTGCCAAACTTGACCGCCGCCACCTCCAGGTCGGGCCCCAGCTGGCTGAGCGTCACGCCGCCATCGCGCAGGCGTTCCCTGCCCGTGGCGCCCTCGCCCATCGGCAACGCCACTGTTTTGGTGAGTGGCTCGCCGTCCAGCGTCTGGCCGGCAATGCCCACCACCAGCCATTCATCCGCATGCAGCCCATCAGCCACCTTGTAAATGTCAGCGGCCGGTGCCTTGACGTATTTGGGCGAGAACTGGTTAATCACCCAGTCAGGTCGGAAGAACAGGAAGGTCGCCAGCAGCAGCATGGCAACTTCCGGCCAGGTGCAGCGGGTGCGAAACCATTTCATCGTGGCCGCGGCAAACAGCAATGACGCAGCCACGCCCGTCACACACACCAGCACCACATCGACCCATGAGCCCAGGCCGATCAGCAAAATCTGCGGGTTGAAGATGAACACGAAAGGCAGGACGGTGGTGCGCAGGCTGTACCAGGTGGCCTGCCAGCCGGTGGCATTCGGGTCGTCGCCGGAGATCGCCGCGGCGGCGTAAGACGCCAGCCCCACCGGCGGCGTCACGTCGGCCAGGATGCCGAAGTAAAAAACGAACAGGTGCACGGCGATCAGCGGAATCACCAACCCGCTGCGTCCGCCCAGTTCCACAATCACCGGCGCCATCAGGGTAGCCACCAGAATGTAGTTGGCCGTGGTCGGCACACCGGCGCCGATGATCAGGCAGATCAGCGCCGTCAGCAGCAACATAACCAGCACATTGCCGGCCGACACCAACTCGACAAAGTCGGTCATCATCAGCCCCATGCCGGTCAGCGTGATGACGCCGACAATCAGGCCGGCACTGGCGCAGGCCACGCCGATGCCTATCATGTTGCGCGCGCCCAGCACCAGGCCGCGCCACAGGTCGGCTACGCCGCGCTGCAAGGCGCTGACCACATGGTTCTGGCGCTGCAACGCGAACGCCATCGCTTCTGCCTGGCCCGAGGAGGCCACGACCTCCGCTGTGGCATTCGGGCGGAAGACGGACAGCATGAAAGGCTGCAACACCACCATCACCATGACGGTGGCGGTGGCCCAGAAGGCAGACAGGCCGGGTGACAGTTCTTCAACCATCAGGCACCACAGCAGCACCACGATGGGAATGAAAAAGTGCAAGCCGGCGCGCACCGTCGGCCAGGGCAGCGGCAGCTTGATATCCGGCGCCAGCGGGTCGTCGATGGCGATGCCCGGGTACCGCGACGAATACGCCATCAGCACGATATAAGCCGCGCCGGCCAGCACAGCCAGGGCCCAGCCCGCCATACCTCCCGCCACCGCCTGCACGGCGGTGATAGCGTAGTAAACAGCCGCGACAGCCACTGCGGTACCCGACAGGCCAAGCGCCCAGCCCAGCACACGCTGGCGCCAGGTGGGCTGGCGCTCACGCACCAGCGGCTTCAGGTCATATTTCAGCGCCTCCAGATGCACGATGTAAAACAAGGCCACATAAGAAATGACGGCCGGCAGCGCTGCGTGTTTGATGATCTCAGCGTACGGAATCCCCACGTACTCAACCATCAGGAAAGCCGCCGCGCCCATCACCGGCGGCATGATCTGTCCGTTGATCGAGGAGGCCGCTTCGATGGCGCCGGCCTTGACGCCCGAGTAGCCGGTGCGCTTCATCAGCGGGATGGTGAAGATGCCGCCCGACACCACGTTGGACACCGACGAGCCGGACACAATGCCATTGAGCGCCGACGACACCACCGCCACCTTGGCCGGGCCGCCGCGCAGGTGACCCAAGGTGGCCAGCGACACCTGCAGCATGTAATTGCCGGCGCCGGCAATGTCCAGCAAGGTGCCAAACAACACAAACAGGAAAATGAATTGCACCGACACACCCAGCGCCACACCGTAGACGCCCTCGGTGGTCAGCCACATGTGCGAGATGAAGCGCGACAGCGAAGCACCGCGGTGTTGCAACACCTCGGGCATGTAGGGGCCGAGGAACACGAAGGCCATGAACAGGCCCGTGGTCACCAGCATGCCAAAGCCCATGGCCCGGCGCGTCGCCTCCAGCATGACGGCTACGCCGGTCACGCCGATCACGATGTCCATCGTCGTCGGCGAGCCCGGCCGCAGCGCCAACTGGTTGTAAAACAGAAAAAGGTAGGCACCGCAAAAAGCACCCACCAGCGCGAGCAACCAGTCCGACCAGGGAATGATGGTGCGCGACGAATGGTTGAAGGCGGGAAAGGCGCAGAAGGCCAGAAAAATCGCAAATGCAAGATGGATGGCGCGTGCCTCGGTGTCGTTCAGAATGCCGAAGCCGAAGATAAAGGGCAGCGGCGAGGCATACCAGACCTGGAACAGTGACCACGCCGCCGCAAGAGCGGCCAGACCCAGCCCGATCTTGCCGCCGGGCTCACGCCCGCCCAGGTCAACTTCCTTGACGAGTTGATCGAGTTTTTCGGGGGAGTATTTTTCGAGTTGCGCCATCACCGCCCTTCCATACCGTCTTTATTCTTCTATTAAAAAAGGCCAGGAGACATGACGCTCCCGGCCCGGCTCGTTGACATCGGAAGGAATTTATTTGATCCAGCCTTTTTCCTTGTAGTAGCGCACAGCACCTTCATGCAGCGGTGCGCTCAGGCCATCTTTGATCATGTTCTGCGGGTTGAGGTTGGCCAGCGCCGGGTGCAGTTTTTTGAACTCGTCGAAGTTGTCAAACAAGGCCTTGGTCACCTGGTAAACGGTTTCGGCCGGTGTCTTGCTGGAGGTGACGACCGTGGCCAGCACACCGTAGGTCATGGTGGGCTGCGGGTTGTTGGGGTACAGGCCGGCGGGAATCGTGACCTTGGCGTAATAAGGCTTGTCGGCCACCAGCTTGTCAATCACCGGACCGGTGAGCGACACCAGCTTGGCGCCGCAGGTAGTGGTCGGGTCCTGGATATTGGCGCTGGGGTGGCCCACCGCGTAATAGAACCCGTCGATCTTGCCGTCGCACAGGGCCGGGCCGTGCTCATCGGCCTTCAGCTCGGAGGCCAGCGAAAAATCGCCGAGCTTCCAGCCCATCCCTACCAGCAATTCCTCCATCGAGGAACGCGTACCCGAACCAGGGTTGCCGACGTTGAAACGTTTGCCCTTGAAGTCCTCGAACTTCGTGATGTTGGCCTCCTTGCGGGCGACCACGGTGAAGGGTTCGGGGTGTACCGCAAACACGGCGCGCAAATCGCCGTAGGCGCCAGCATCCTTGTACTGGCCTGTACCCTTCACGGCGTTGTACTGCACGTCCGACTGCGAAAAACCGAAATCAAGCTCGCCGGCCTTGATGGTGTTGACGTTGAACACCGAACCCCCGGTGGACTCGACCGAGCAGCGGATGCCGTGTTTGGCGCGGTCCTTGTTGACCAGGCGGCAAATGGCGCCGCCCGCCGCGTAATACACACCCGTCACGCCACCGGTGCCTATGGTGACAAACTTCTGCTGGGCAAATGCCGGCGCAGACATCAGGGCAGCGATCATCGCAATTCCAATACTTGCGACACTCGCGGCGCCCGATGTGCTCAAGGCGCTCAATGCGCTCAATGCGAACTTCTTGCTCATTTCAGTTCTCCAGGTTGTAAAAAAATCTTTACGCTGCCGCTATCGCGGCATCCATCGCCGAACCCAGGCGCTCAACCATCATGGTCAGTTCCGCTTCGCTGGCAATGAAAGGCGGCGCCAGCAAAACATGATCACCATAACGACCATCAACGGTGCCGCCCATCGGGTAAACCATCAAGCCACGCGCCATCGCCTCCTGCTTGATCCGTGCATGCAGCTTGCGTGCCGGGTCAAACGGTGTCTTGCTGGCACGCTCCTGCACCAGCTCGATGCCCCAGAACAGGCCGCGCCCCCGGATGTCCCCCACATGGGGATGTTCGCCCCAGTTGCTGCGCATCAGCTGCTGCAAAAACCCGCCGCGCACACGCACCTGCGCCAGCAGTTGGTCCCGCTCAATCACCTGCTGCACGGCCAGCGCCGCCGCACACGCTACCGCGTGACCCAGGTAGGTGTGGCCGTGCTGAAAAAAGCCGGAACCATCACGCATCGCATCGACAATGTTGGCCTGAGCCAGCACCGCACCAATCGGCTGGTAACCACCGCCCAGCCCCTTGGCCACCGCCAGCAGATCGGGCAGCACACCCTCCTGCTCGCAGGCATGTAATGTGCCGGTGCGGCCCATACCGCACATGACTTCATCGAGTATCAGCAACACGCCGTAGCGGTCGCAGACCTCGCGCACCGCCTTGAAGTAGCCGGGCACGGGCGCCAACACGCCGGCGGTTGCGCCACCCACGGTTTCCGCAACAAAGGCAATCACACGGTCCGCGCCTTTTTCAAAAATAGCCTGCTCCAGCTCCTGTGCCAGACGCAAGCCATACTGCCCGGGCGTCTCGCCGGCCTGCTGCTCGCGGTAGGGGTAGCAGGGCGACAGATGGGTGGCCTCTATCAGGATGGGGGCAAACGGCTCGCGCCGCCAGGGGTTGCCGCCAATGGCCAGCGCACCCAGGGTATTGCCGTGGTAGCTCTGCCGGCGCGCGATGAAGTGCTGACGCTGCGGCTGGCCGATCTCGACAAAATACTGGCGCGCCATTTTGAGGGCAGCCTCCATCGCCTCCGAGCCGCCGCTGACGAAATACACATGGCTCATGCCTTGCGGTGCCGTCTGGATCAGCTTGTCGGCCAGGGCTTCGGCCACTTCGGTGGTGAAAAAACTGGTGTGCGCATAAGCCAGCTTGTCGATCTGCGCATGCATGGCGGCCAGCACGTCCGGATGCCCATGCCCCAGGCACGACACCGCTGCGCCGCCGGAAGCGTCGATATACCTTTTGCCTTGTGCATCGGTCAGGTAAACACCCTGCCCGCTGACCGCCACCGGTGGCGTGTTCTGCAAGTTCCGGTGAAATACATGGGTAGGAACTGTGGCCATAAAACTCATTTCCTCGCCGGGAAACTCAATGGATGGACGGGCACCGGCTTGTCGGCCAGCTTGTCCCAGTAGGCGCCCTCGTTGTCCAGCCGGTTTTGCCGGGACTGCAGGCGCGCCAGCACCTTGCGGCCGCCGCGCACCGCCACGGCGGCGGCCAGTGCTTCGGCCAGCGCCAGCGCACCGACCATGGACTGGAAATACGAAGGGCTGTCGGCACGGAACAGCAAGGTATGGGCTGCTGAGCGGGCAATCGGCGACAGTGCGCTGTCGGTCAGCACCATCAGGTCGACACCCTGCCCCAGCGCCTGCGCAACGGCATCCACCGTCTGCCGGGTGTAGGGCGCCAGCGACATCGCGACCAGCAGATCACCGCGGCCCATCTCGCCGATCTGGTCGCTCAGCGTGCCGCCCAGCCCCTGCACCAGAACCCCGTTGGACGCCAACAAACCATAGGTGTAGTGCAGGTGCAGCGCCAGGCCGTGGCTGGCGCGCAGACCCAGAAAATAGATGCGTCGGGCTTTAAGCATTGCATCGGCCGCGGCCTCCAGCTGCCCGCGCTGGTTCAGCCCGCCGATAGACGCCGTGTTGGCGTGCTGGGTTTCATTCAAGACCGCCAGCCAGTCCTTGCTGTGCCGCGCGCTGGCCTGCAAAACTTCGGCCCGCCCGGCGTAACCCGCCTGCGCCGCAAAAGACTCCTGGCAAAGATTTTTGATCGCGTCAAAACCGTTGAACCCCAGCGCCTGTGAAAGGCGGGTCAGCGTCGCTGGCGCCAGCCCGGCACGGCGCGCACATTCGCGCATCGAATGCAGCGCCACCTCGCGCGGATGCGCTTCAATCCAGCGCGCGGCACGCAGCAGCTCCGGACTCAGGCCGTCAAGCGGGACTTTGGCAAACAGGGAAGAGGCGGTCATGAAACATTTGAATCAATTTCTCATAATATACAGCACAAATGTTTCAACACCAGATCAGCAATTGCCTGAGGTCGCTGCCACCGGGCGGCGAAGAATGGACTGTTGCGTCCGGTTTTACGCTGGCGCTTTTCGAGTCCTGCAGATGCCCAATGCCCGCCTCACGGGGCAGGCACTGTTGCTTCGCTATATTTTTCCGGCTATGCGAGCATTCAGGTAAGCACCGCATAGGCCCGTTGCGCCAGCGCCCGCGCCAGCAAGGCCGCCGGGTCCACCAGATCCAGCTCATCCATTTCCGGAACAGCGCCGAGCGCCAGCGGAATTTCCGTACACCCCAGCACCAGCGTCGACAGCCCGTGCCGCCGGGCGAGCGCCTGGGCCACGCTGGCAAAGCAGTCTCGGGCCAGCGCCATGTTGCCCACCTTGACGCCGTGGTAGATACCGTCCATCAAGCGCTCGCGTTCTTCGGCCAGCGGAATGTGGCATTGCAGTCCGGCCTGGCGCAGCGCCTGGTCATACAGCCCGGCGCGGTAGGTACCTTCTGTGGCCAGCAAGCCCACTTCACGCACACCGCGGCTGGCGAGTGCCTGGGCCACTTCGCGTGCCACATGCAGCACTTCGAGCTGCGGAAAGCGCTCTTGCAGTTCAGCATGCCAGGCATGCGCCGTGTTGCAGGCCACCGCCACCGTGGAGGCTCCCAACGCGGCCAGCTTGCCCATGGCCTGCAGCATCGGGTCCAGCGGCTGGTGCCCGCCCGGGCCGGGCGATTCGAGAGCCGTGCTGCGGTCCGGCACCGGCACCTGCGCCAGCCAGTGCTCGGGAAATGCCTGGTCCGACACCGGGATACCCTGCTCGCGCATGCGGTCCGCGCAGGCCTGTACAAACAGCCGGGCGAAGTCCGCGCCGGCGGCCGGCCCCATGCCGCCCAGAATACCTACAACCCTTGTCTTGTGCATAAGCCCGTTCATGATGTGGTGCCGCCCCTGGAAAACCGGCGCGCATGCTCGCGCCAAGGCCCCCGGCTTGGCCGGTGGGGCTGAAACCCGACTTGTTGTTTGATGTGAGGGCTGTGCGGCCTTGCGCGAGGCCAGCACAGCGCGGTCAGCAAGGCATGATGCGAACCCCGCCTCGCCGGAATTCGGAATTACGTGGCAGGCTTGTCGCTCATCGCCTTCAGGTTGTCCTTGAGCTGCTGACTCATGGGCAGGCCGAGGTTCGTGCCTTTTGGAGGCATGGGTGACTCGAACCACTTGGCATACAGCTTCGTGAATTCGCCGGACTTCATCAGGCGCGTAATGGTCCCATCCACCAGTTTCTTGAACTCCGGGTCGTCCTTGCGCAGCATGCAGGCATAGGGCTCAACCTGCAGCGAGTCACCCACCACCTGCAAGGCAGCCGGGTTCTTGGAGTTGGCCATCAGGCCGAACAGCAGGATGTCGTCCATGGCGAAAGCCATGGCGCGATCGCTTTCCACCAGAAGCAGCGAGTCGTCATGGTCCTTGCCGAGGATCAGCTGCATGTCCAGGTTTTTTTCAGTGTTGTACTTGCGAATCACCTGGGCGTTCGTGGTGCCTGTGGTACTCGCAACGGTTTTCTTGGTCAGGTCGGCGTAGTTCTTGACGCCCGAGGTCTTCTTGGTCAGAAGGCGCGTGCCGGTGTAAAACATGTTGATGGAGAAAGCCACGTCCTTGCCGCGCGCCGAATTGTTCGTCGTCGAGCCGCACTCCAGGTCGTAGGTTCCGTTGACCAGCAGCGGGATACGGTTCTGGGACGTCACGGGCATGTAGGCCACTTCCAGATTGGGCTTTTTGACCTTCTTGCGCACGTCGTCAATGATGGCTTCGGTCAGCTCGACCGAAAAGCCCACCGCCTTGGTCGAACCAATCAGGTAGCTGAAAGGCACCGACGCCTCGCGGTAAGACACGGTAATCTTGTTGCTGTCGGCCACTTTTTTCAGCGTCTGCGCGCTGGCGGTGGCGGCCAGGCCTGCGGTCAGCAGCACGGCGGTCATGAGGGTCGAGAATTTCATGCGAGTCCTTTCGGGAGCAGGGAGTTGGGAATTTCAGGAAGAAGGCATTGCCAGTGTAGGAACATGAGCAGGATGCGTGCCATTCATTTTCACGGCAAACCCATGCCAAAAACTCATGGTTTACCCATTCCGGTGCGTCGGGCCCACGGGCATAACCACAGGTCATGGGCGGTGGTGAATTCAGCATTGTTCAAACCTGCCAGCGCTGCGTAAAGTGACGCTCTTTCCAAAAGCAAAAGGACTTTCATGCATGTCTGCGTGCTCGGTGCGGGAATCGTCGGACTGGCCACGGCCTACAGCTTGCGCCGCGCCGGCCACGAGGTCACGGTGCTTGACCGTGCCGATCCGGGCAGCGGCGCCAGCGGCGGCAACGGTGCGCAACTGAGTTATTCCTACGTTCAGCCGCTGGCTGATCCGGGCATCTGGCGGCAACTCCCCAACCTGCTGCTCTCGCCCACTTCGCCGCTGAAGCTGCGTCCCCGCCTGGACCCACGGCAATGGCTGTGGGGCGCGCAGTTTCTGGCCGCATGCAAGGGCAGCACGTCGCGCAGCACCACGGCCCGGCTGCTCGAACTGGCGGCGCTCAGCCGGCAGACCTTCGATGCCATGATGAACGAGGAGCAACTGGACTGCGATTTTTCCACCACCGGCAAGCTGGTGCTGTATCCGGACCAGCCGTCGTTCGCGGCCGCGCACCGGCAAATGCTGCTGCAGCGCGAGTTGGGCAGCAGGCAGGAAGCCGTGGGCGCCGACCGCTGCGTGGAGATCGAGCCTGCGCTGGCAAGCCGCCACCGGCACATTGCCGGCGCCATCTACACGCCCAGTGAATGCGCCGCCGACTGCCTGAAAACCTGCCGTGCGCTGCTGGCTGTGCTGCGCCGCCAGGGTGTGCGGTTTTTACTCGGCTCGCCCATTGAGCACTTGGTGCTGCGCGGTGGATCGGTGGTGGCTGCGGCCACGCCGCAAGGCCCGGTAGAGGCCGACCAGTATGTGATGGCGCTGGGCGCCCACTCCCCGCGCCTGGCCCGCACGCTCGGTGTGCACCTTCCCGTCTACCCGCTCAAGGGCTACAGCATCACGGTGGAGGTAGGCGACGAGCCACACGCGGCACCGTCCGTGAGCGTCACGGACAGTGCCCGCAAAGTGGTGTTTGCGCGCATTGGCTCGCGCCTGCGGGTGGCGGGCATGGCTGAGCTGTCGGGCTATGACACCGCGGTTTGCCCCGCCCAGATCGCCTCACTGAAGGCCACGACCCAAATGCTTTTCCCGCAATGCAACGCGTTGGCGGACCTGAGCCCCTGGGCCGGCATGCGCCCGGCGACGCCCACCGGCTTGCCCATCATCGGCAAGCACGCCAAAGGCCCTCGCAACCTGCTATTCAACACGGGCCACGGCGCACTGGGCTTTACGCTGGCATTTGGTTCGGCGCAGCGCATCAACCGCTTGCTGAGCCCCTGACTCCTTACCCCCTGAGCATGACTGAGAACGACACCGCGCGGACAACGGGAGCCCGTTCAGACTGTCCGGGCCAATGCCTGCTGAAGGCAGCGCACAAACGCCCGCACCACGACCGAGCCTGGCTTGCCCGCGGGCAGCACAGCCTTGATGGGCACCGGAATCAGGGGCTCCAGCGCCAACACATCCACGCGCGACAGATCGGCGGATACCGCCGTGCAGGTGTCCACCACGGCAATGCCGAGCCCGTGGTGCGCCAGGGCCAGCGCCGAGTGATAGGTCTGCACGGTAATGGAAAACTCCAGCCCCACCCCGGCCTCACGACAAGCCTGGTTCAGGCTGCGGCCCACCGGGTCCAGCACATCGAGTCCGATGACGGGCACCTTGGTCAAATCAGCCAGCGTAACGCTGCCGCGTTTGATCAGGCGCGCGGTCAGCATGCCTTTGGGCGCGATACAGACCATGCGGCCATCGGCCAGATGCTCCTGCGCCAGCGCTGAATGCACTACCGGGCTGAACAAAAAGCCGACATCCCCCTCCTGCAACGCCAATGCCGAAACAATTTGCGGCGAATGCAGGGCCTTGACCGTGATGGCCACATCCGGATGCCTGACGCGAAACAGCTTGATGGTGTGCGGCAGGATTTCGTAGCTCAGCGCCAGCACGGTCAGGATGCGCAACTCCCGGGCACTCTCGCCCGTCCTGAGGTTAGCCGCCAGACGCTGCACCTCATCGAGCTGCGCAAACAGCCGCTCGATGTGCGGGTACAGGGTGAGCGCCTCGGAAGTTGGGATGAGCCGGCCCTTGCTGCGCTGAAAGAGCGAGAAACCAAGCTGCAGTTCCGCATGCTGCAGGACACGGCTGACGGCCGGCTGGGTGACATTGATCAGCCGCGCCGCGCCGCTGACACTGCCGGTGAGCATGATGGCATTGAAGACCTCGATGTGGCGAAGGCGCATGGGTGTCCTGTTGACTCGGTTTCTCGAACAGTTCCGGATTATGGTCTGCGGCACCCTCAACCGGTCGCGTGCATTCAACCGGCTTCAAGCGGACGTCTGGCGCGCCTCGGACACAACACAATCCCCTTCCCCACGCCAAGGCTGGATAATCTGGGGCATGAATCCCCTGCTTTCCCGCCTCCAGCCCTATCCTTTTGAGCGTCTGCGCCAATTGCACGCCGGCGTCACCCCCAACCCCGCCTACCGGCCCATCAGCCTGGGTATCGGCGAGCCCCGGCATGCGACGCCGCAACTCGTCAAGGATGCACTGACGGCCAGCCTGAGTGGCCTGGCGAGCTACCCCGGTACGCTGGGCGAGCCCAAATTGCGCCAGGCCATGAGCGACTGGCTGGCCCGCCGCTATGGCCTGTCGATTGACCCGGCCACGCAAATCCTGCCCGTGAACGGCTCGCGGGAAGCGCTTTTTTCACTGGCGCAGACGGTGCTGGACGCCAGCAAGCCGGGCGCCACCGTGGTCTGTCCCAATCCTTTTTACCAAATCTACGAAGGCGCCGCGCTGCTGGGCGGCGCGCAGACCTGGTTTGCGCCCAGCGACCCGGCACGGAATTTTGCGGTGGACTGGGCGGGCGTGCCGGAGACCGTATGGGCCAAGACCCAGCTGGTGTTTGTCTGCTCGCCCGGCAACCCTACCGGCGCGGTGATGTCGCTGGCGGAGTGGGAACTGCTGTTCAAGCTGAGCGACCGGTACGGCTTTGTGATCGCCTCGGACGAGTGCTACAGCGAAATCTACTTCCGCGAAGGTGACGCTGGAGGGGCGCCGCTGGGCGGGCTGCAGGCCGCGGCGCAATTGGGCCGGCATGACTTCAAAAACCTGATTTCGCTGACCAGCCTGTCCAAGCGCAGCAATGTGCCGGGCCTGCGCAGCGGCTTTGTGGCGGGCGACGCGGCGCTGATCAAGCCTTTTTTGCTCTACCGCACCTACCACGGCAGTGCCATGAGCCCGGTGGTGCAGGCCGCCAGCATTGCGGCCTGGAACGACGAGCAGCATGTGGTGGAAAACCGGGCCCTGTACCGCGAAAAATTTGCCCGGGTCACGCCCCTGCTGGCCTCTGTGATGGAAGTGGCCCTGCCTGATGCCGGTTTTTACCTGTGGGCCGGCATACCTGACATATTCAGGGGTTCCGACACCGAATTCTCGCGCGAGCTGCTCGCTCTTTACAATGTCGTGGTGTTGCCGGGCAGTTACCTGGCGCGCGATGCCCAAGGCCATAACCCCGGCGCCGGCAGAATCCGCATGGCACTGGTGGCGGAAACTGCCGAATGCGTGGAAGCCGCGGAGCGCATCGTTCAGTTCATTCAATCCAAAGCTCGCTGAAAAACCCTAACGAAGACTCACTCCATGACACAAGACAACCTGCAAAGCGCCCTCCAGAACACGATTGACGCGGCCTGGGAAGATCGCGCCAACCTGTCGCCCAAATCAGCCCCCAAAGAGGTGCTGGAAGCGGTTGAGCACACCATTGCCCAGCTCAACAGCGGCAAGCTGCGCGTCGCCACCCGCGAAGGCGTAGGCCAGTGGACCACGCACCAATGGATCAAGAAGGCGGTGCTTTTGAGCTTTCGCCTCAAGGACAACCAGCTCATGCGCGCTGGTGACCTCGGCTTTTTTGACAAGGTTCAAACCAAGTTTGCGCACCTGAGTGAAGATGAGATGCGCGCTACCGGCGTGCGCGTGGTGCCCCCCGCCGTCGCCCGCCGCGGCAGCTACATCGCCAAGGGCGCGATCTTGATGCCCAGCTACGTGAACATCGGCGCCTGGGTCGGCGAAGGCACCATGGTCGACACCTGGGCCACCGTGGGCAGCTGCGCGCAGGTCGGCAACAATGTGCACCTCTCCGGTGGCGTGGGACTGGGCGGCGTGCTGGAGCCGCTGCAGGCCAACCCGACCATCATTGAAGACAACTGCTTTATTGGCGCGCGCTCCGAGGTGGTTGAAGGCGTGATTGTTGAGGAAAACTCGGTGATTTCCATGGGTGTTTACATCGGCCAGAGCACGCCGATCTATGACCGTGAAGCGGACACCGTCACCTACGGCCGCATCCCGGCCGGCTCCGTCGTGGTGTCGGGCAACCTGCCCAAGGCCGGTGGCAAGTACAGCCTGTACTGCGCCGTGATCGTCAAGCGGGTGGATGCCAAGACGCGCGCCACGACCAGCCTGAACGACCTGCTGCGTGATTGATTTGACTGAAGACCTGAAAGGATAATTGATCATGACTGAAGGCAGGACTATGAGCACGATGGAGAGGATCCTTCGTTTGATGGCGGATAAAAAAGCATCGGATGTTTACCTGTCGGCTCATTCGCCCGCCCTCATCAAGATCAACGGCCAGGCCATTCCCATCAATGCCCAGATCCTGCCGCCCGACGCGCCGCGCAACCTGCTGGCCGAAGTGCTGCCGCCCGAGCGGATCGAAGAACTCGAGGAAGTGGGCGAGCTCAACATGGCGCTGCCGATTGCCGGCCTGGGCAATTTCCGCATCAGCGGCTTCCGGCAGCGCAGCACCTATGCGGCGGTGATCCGCTTCATTCCGAACGAAATCCCTGCACTGGACAGCCTGAACGTGCCGGCCATCCTGTCCAGCCTGATCATGGAAAAACGCGGCCTGCTGCTGATGGTGGGCTCCACCGGCGCGGGAAAGAGCACCACGCTGGCAGCCATGATGGACCACCGCAACGAAACCACGCTGGGCCACATCCTGACCATTGAAGACCCGGTTGAATTCCTGTTCACCAACAAGAAATCGGTGGTCAACCAGCGCGAGGTGGGCAGTGACACCCAATCCCTGCAGGTGGCACTGCGAAACGCGCTACGCCAGGCGCCTGATGTGATTCTGATCGGTGAAATCCGCGACCGCGAAACCATGTCGTCCGCCATTGCCTATGCGCAGTCGGGCCATTTGTGCCTGGCGACCATGCACGCCAACAACAGCTACCAGGCGCTGAACCGCATCCTGAGCTTTTACCCGGTGGAGGTTCGCCCCACCATGCTGGGCGACCTGGCCGCAGCCCTGAAGGCGATCGTGTCGCAGCGGCTGCTGCGTACCCAGGACGGCAACCGCTCGCCGGCAGTGGAAGTCATGCTCAACACCAAGCTGGTATCCGAGCTGATCGAAAAAGGCGACTTCTCGGGGGTCAAGGAGGCCATGGAGAAATCCATGGCCGAGGGCTCGCAAACCTTTGAACAGGACATCGCCCGGATGATCGTGGAAGGCACCGTTACCCGCAAGGAAGGCATTTTGCATGCGGATTCGCCAACCAACCTGATGTGGCGCCTTGAGAACGACTTTGCCGGGGCTGCCAAGGACAAGGCGAAGGAGGCCGAAGAAGAGCCGGATGACGAGGCCTCGTTCACGGAGATCACCCTCGACGTTCACCACGGCTCGAAATACGGCACCACGGGCTTCGGCTCGCTCTGAGCGCGGGCCCGTCAACCTTTTCTATGTCAGCTACCCTTCGCCTCACCGAACAACTGATTTCCCGGCCGTCTGTCACACCGCTCGACGAGGGCTGCATCGACCTCCTTTCCGCCAGGCTGGGCGCGCTGGGCTTTGTGTGTGAGCGCATGGACAGCGGCCCCGACAGCTTCCGGGTTGTCAACCTGTGGGCAAAACGCGAAGGTTTTAACCCTCTGGCCCAGGAAAACCGGGGGCAGTCAGCTACCAAATCAGCAGCAAATGAGGGTGAAGCCCATACGACGCCCATCAAGACGCTGGTTTTCGCGGGTCACACCGACGTGGTGCCCACCGGCCCGCTGGAGCAGTGGCACAGCCACCCGTTCACGCCCAGCCATCGCAACGGCGTGCTGTACGGCCGCGGTGCCGCCGACATGAAAACGTCGATTGCCGCCATGGTCGTTGCGGTCGAGGAGTTTCTGGCAGCCCACCCGCAGCCGGGGCTGTCAATTGCCTTCCTGCTCACCAGCGACGAAGAAGGTCCGGCGACCGACGGAACCGTGGTGGTGTGCAAGCAACTGAAGGCGCGCGGCGAAGTGCTGGACTACTGCATCGTGGGCGAGCCTACTTCCGTCAGCCATCTCGGCGACATGATCAAGAACGGCCGCCGCGGCACCATGAGCGGCAAGCTGACCATCAAGGGGGTGCAGGGCCATATCGCCTACCCTCACCTGGCCAGGAACCCGGTTCACCTGTTTGCACCCGCCCTTGCCCAACTGGTGGCCACCGAGTGGGACCAGGGCAACGCTTTCTTTCCCGCCACCAGCTGGCAGGTGTCCAACATGCATGGCGGCACCGGCGCCTCCAACGTGATTCCGGGCGAACTGGTGGTGGATTTCAACTTCCGGTTCTGCACGGAATCCACGCCCGAGAACCTGCAGCAGCGCCTGCAGGCAATCCTGGACCAGCACGAACTCGACTACGACCTGAAATGGACGGTGGGCGGCCTGCCTTTTCTGACCACGCCGGGTGAGCTGGTCAACGCGGTACGCGGCGCGATTCACGCGGAAACGGGCCTGGACACCGAGCTGTCGACAACCGGCGGCACCAGCGACGGCCGGTTCATCGCCAAGGTCTGCCCGCAGGTCATCGAATTTGGCCCGCTCAATGCAACCATTCACAAGATCAACGAGTGTGTGGACGTGAGCTCGCTCGACCCGCTCAAAAACATCTACAAGGGTGTCCTGGAACGGCTGGCTGGCATAAGCGGCATGGCAGGTGCGTCAGGTCTGGCCGCAGTGGCTGATTCGACGTCCTCACCATGAGTTCGGCAACGCCTGTGACGGTACTCGCGCTGATCGAGCAGATGGCCGCCCGGCTGGAAGCCGCAGGGCTGAGCTTTTCGGACGGCTTTGGGCACGGCACGACCAATGCCTTTGATGAAGCCGCCTGGCTGGTGCTGTGGAAGCTGGGCCTGCCGCTGGACGACCTGGATTCGGTGGAAAACAAGGTGGTAGCCCCCGCAGATATTGAGCAGGTAGCCATGCTTTTCGAAGCGCGCATCAGCAGCCGCAAACCCGCTGCCTACCTCACCCGCGAAGCCTGGCTGATGGGCATTCCCTTTTATGTCGACGAGCGCGTGATCATTCCGCGCTCCCTCATTGCCGAGTTGCTGGTCGACGCCAGCATCGACCCCTGGCTGGACGAGAACACCCGCCGCGTGCTGGATTTGTGCACCGGCAATGGCAGCCTGGCGGTGCTGGCGGCCATGACCTACCCCGAGGTCACGGTCGATGCCGCCGATATCAGCCCGGATGCGCTGGCGGTGGCCCGCATCAATGTGGACAGGCACCAGCTGCAGCAGCGCATCACGCTGATCGAGTCCGATGGGCTGGCCGCCTGCCCCGGTCCTTACGATCTGATTTTGTGCAACCCACCCTATGTCAATGCCGCCAGCATGGCAGCCCTGCCGGCTGAATTCCGGGCTGAACCGGGGCTGGCGCTGGCCGGTGGCGCCGACGGGATGGACTTCATCAGAAGCCTTTTTCTCAACGCCGCCCGCCATATGAGCGAAAATGCCGTCCTGGTGCTGGAAATTGGCAACGAGCGCGGGAATTTTGAACGCGCCTTTCCTCACCTTGAACCGCTCTGGTTTGAAACCAGTGCCGGGAGTGACCAGGTGATGATTCTCACGCGCGAACAGTTGGCCTGAAGCGCTGGCCCGGAATTTGCGCCTGGATCGATGGGTGTGCAGCGTGCCGCCCGAATAATTTTTCTGATCCTGTTGGATCTAGAGTCAGTGGTTTAAATGATTACCCTTAAAAACGTGGTGCTGCGTCGCGGCGCCAAAGTTATCCTCGACAGCGCCTCTGTCAGTCTCAACCCCGGCGAAAAAATCGGCCTGGTGGGCCGCAATGGCGCGGGAAAGTCCTCGCTGTTTGCGATGCTCAACGGCACGCTGCATGAAGACGGCGGTGAATACACCATCCCGGCACAGTGGCGCATGTCCCAGGTCGCGCAGGACATGCCTGAGACAGAGCAAAGCGCCACCAGCTACGTGGTTGAAGGTGACGTGGTCCTGCTGGCTGCGCAGGCTGAAGTGGAGGCCTCCGAGGCCAGCGGCGACGGCGACCGCATGGCCCACGCTTATATGGAGCTCTACGACGCGGGCGCGCACGACGCCCAGGCACGCGCGCAGGCCCTGATTTTGGGCCTGGGCTTCAAGGTCAGCGAGCTCGACAACCCCGTCAACAGCTTCTCGGGCGGCTGGCGCATGCGCCTGCAGCTGGCGCGCGCCCTGATGTGCCCGTCAGACCTGCTGCTGCTGGACGAACCGACAAACCACCTGGACCTGGACGCGCTGGTCTGGCTGGAGGCCTGGCTCAAGCGCTACCAGGGCACCATGCTGGTCATCAGCCATGACCGGGAGTTTCTGGATGCGGTAACCGATGTCACGGTGCACATTGAAAACGCCAAACTCACACGCTACGGCGGCAACTACAGCAAGTTTGAAGACCTGCGTTCGGAACAGATGGCCTTGCAGCAGACCGCTTTTGCCAAGCAGCAGGACAAGATCGCCCACCTGCAGAAATTCATTGCGCGCTTCAAGGCCAAGGCCAGCAAGGCCAAGCAGGCGCAAAGCCGGGTCAAGGCACTGGACCGCATGGAGAAAATCGCGCCGCTGCTGGCTGAAGCCGACTTCACCTTCGAGTTCAAGGAGCCGGCCAACCTGCCTAACCCCATGCTGTCCATGCAGAACGTCTACTTCGGCTATCCGCCGCCAGCAGATGCACCGGAGGGCACTCCGCCTACCGTCATCGTGCAAAACGTCAGCAAATCGGTGCTGGCCGGCCAGCGCATCGGCATTCTGGGCGCCAACGGCCAGGGCAAATCGACCGTGGTCAAAACCATCGCACGCGCGCTGGCACCTATTCAAGGAGAGATGACCGAAGGCAAGGGCCTGAACATCGGCTACTTTGCCCAGCAGGAACTGGACGTGCTGCGCCCGGCCGACAACCCGCTGGAGCACATGATCCGCCTGGTCAAAGAGGTGACTGCCGCCGGCAAGATCAGCGGCCAGGCCACGCGCGAGCAGGACCTGCGCAGCTTTCTGGGCAACTTCAACTTTGGCGGCGACATGGTCAAGCAGGCCGTGGGCAGCATGAGCGGCGGCGAAAAAGCCCGCCTGGTGCTGTGCATGATCGTCTGGCAGCGCCCCAACCTGTTGCTGCTCGATGAACCGACCAACCACCTGGACCTGGCCACGCGCGAAGCGCTGTCGATGGCGCTCAACGAGTTTGAAGGCACTGTGATGCTGGTCAGCCACGACCGTGCGCTGCTGCGAGCCGTGTGCGACGAGTTCTGGATGGTCTCGCGCGGCGGCGTGGCCCCGTTTGACGGCGACCTCGACGACTACCAGCGCTACCTGCTCGATGAAGCCAAGCGACAGCGCGAAGAGGCTAAAAAGTCGACCAGCAGTGCGGCTGCACCGGCGACTGCCACCAGCACCAGCGCTACCAAACCCATAGCTGGGAACGTAAATTCAACCGGAGCCAAAGCCGGTTCCGATGCCAAAAAGTCATCCGGTAAAAAAGACGAAGCCCAGCGCCGCCAGCAGCAATCCGACGTCACCAAACCGCTGCGCAAGGAACTGGACAAGATAGACAGCCGGCTGCAGTCCCTGAACACCGAGCGCGACAGCCTGCAAACCGCCCTGACCACCATCACCGCACCGGCAGAAATCGCCCAGGCCGGCAAGCGACTCAAGGCCATTGACAGTGAAATAGGCACGCTGGAAGAACGCTGGCTGGAACTGACCGAGCAGATCGAGACTGCCACGGTGTAAAGTGGTCGCTCCGGCACCCATCGACTTTTCACCTGTTTGAAAGGGTCCTGAAATGCCTGCTGCTTCCCTTCTCAACAAGGCCTCCAGCGATGCCGCCCTGGAGCTCGCTGTCAAACGCAGCCGCCAGTTGCTGAACCGGCGTGCCATGGTTGCCGCGGTTGCCAGCGCAGTGCCCGTTCCCGGCCTCGACTGGGCCGTCGATGCGGCCCTGCTGTCACGGCTGATCCCGGAGATCAACGCGGAGTTTGCCCTGACACCTGCACAACTGGATCAACTCAATCCCAGCAAGCGGGAGCAAGTCCAGAAGGCAGTTGCCATGGTGGGTTCGGTGCTGATCGGAAAATTCATCAGCCGCGATCTGGTGATCAAGGCGGCGAGCAGCGTGGGTGTCAGGCTGACGAGTAAACAGGTCGCGAAGTTCGTGCCCCTGGCGGGTCAGGCCATCTCAGCCGCGATAGGCTATGCAGCCATCCGCTATTTTGGCGAGGAGCACATCCGCGACTGCGTGCGGGTGGCCCAGACCGCCGGGCTGTTGCCGCCACCGCCCCCATCCACCGCTGCGCGCACCCGCCGGCAGCGGGTTCACGCGTCGTAACGCCGGATCACCCGGCAGCAGCCCGAGGCCGTGCGCATGGCTGACAGATGCGGGATAACGCCATGCCAGGAAGCATCTTCCGTTGAGATACCGCCAGCACAAAGTAATCCCCGCACAGGTCGTGCGTAGCGCTACTTGAGCGCGGGCGCATTGCTCCGAAGACGCAGACCGCAACCACCGGCCCCGCAGGAGAGGGCAACGCGACTCCGTAGCTTACTTGGCCGGGGCCTCAACAGGCGGCGTGCCGACCTTGAACAATTGCTGCAGCTGTGTGCGCAATTCCGGCGTGTCCTGATGCTGATGGATGGCCACCGCATGCTGCACCGCGGCCTCCAGCAGTTCCTTGTCGGAATCGGCAGCCAGCGCTACCGTGCAATTCATGTCACTGGGAAATTCCCGGCAATCAATATATTTGCGTGTCATTTCAACCTCCTCATCAAGCAAATGATGGTAAGGCTCGGATGAAGGCGTAGTTCGGTATTGAATGGCGTCTATCCGGGCGAAATGCAAAAAGCGGACTGGCCGCCATTGCCAGTTATAGTGAAAAAACCCAATTCAGGCAAGACCTTGGTGGCCACAAGGCAAGGTGAGAACCACTAAAACTGGGGCGGCAACTCTGCGGCCGGAGCTTCTTTCTGCTCCCGATAAAACTGGTCAGGCAGATAGCCCGTGCTGGCCGGCAGCACAGACAGGGCGGCATGCTCCAGGGTCGCGCCACCAAATTTCAGCGGTGCATTCAGTTCCTCCTCGAGCCTGGTCACAAACAGGGCGGCCAGTGCAAGCGCAACCCCGATGCCGAGCGGCACGCCAATCCTCTTGATGATCAATACAAACGTGGGGTGCAGTTCAATCCATTCGTGGGAGAACAGATGCGGGTGATGAGCATGGGACATGGCTTTCTCCTGAAGGGGGTGGAGGAATTTCTGTACCCCGATGGCAAACCGTGTCGGTCACGGGGCCGCATGGATACCGGATAGACACTAGGCTTCATCATCCAAAAAGACCATGTAAATAATTGGAATGTGTTTTTATCCATGCCCCCTCGCAAGGCAGCTCAAGAAGGCCTCACATCCAATGGAGTTCGTGCGGCAATGCACCGCCGATTGGCTGTTTGCCTGCACCTGAACGCCTGGCTGGACGGTCAGCGGGGCCGGACGGGCACTGAAGTCCGAAGTGTCCGGTCCTCAACCATGCAAGCGCCAATAAAAAAGCCCGCTATCTTTTCAGTAGCGGGCTTTTCAGTGCCTGTATTGGCGTATCTGGTGGGGCCTGCGGGGGTCGAACCCACGACAAACGGATTAAAAGTCCGCTGCTCTACCAACTGAGCTAAGGCCCCGAGGATTTCTCCTGGTCATGCTGCGTTTAGTGCAGCACAGCCTCAAATTATAGCGTCATTTTTTAGCTCTTTGCAAACTACCCAGCAATTTTGCTGAGTACCCAGCCGGTCGCGCAAAGCCCGAAGGTGGATGTGACGCTGACAACCGATCCATAGCCGTGGCAGTTGAGGCTGCCGTCACTCTGCGTGACGCCCTGCAGGGGCGCATCGCACTGCATTGCCAGCGCTTCTGCGTTGCTGTCTTCCTGCTCATCCAGCGAGTTCACGGCTGCAGGCTGCAGCACCGGCTCACGGCTGAAAACACAGGCCACGCCGATCTTGCCCTTGCGGGATGCGCCATGCTGCTTGCGCAGGCGGTAGCGCAGCTGCGCCAGCAAGGGGTCGTGCGTGACCAGCGACAGGTCTTCAATGTCGACACGGTGCGCGAGCCGCTTGCCGCCTGCGGCGCCCACGCTGATCAGGGTGGTCCGACTCCTGATGGCCCAGGCGGCCATGGCTGTTTTGGCCCTCACCTGGTCACATGCGTCGATCACGGCCAGTTGCTTGCCGTCGAAGCTGCTGTCCAGCGCAAGAAGACCTGGCCAATTGCTTTCATCGACAAACTCCTCGATGCAATCCACCTGGCAGGCGGGATGGATGGCGGCGATGCGATCGCGCATTGCCAGGACCTTGGCCTGCCCCAGCGTGCTGTCGAGCGCATGCACCTGGCGGTTGATGTTGGATTCAGCGATGTGGTCAAAATCAATCAGTGTCAGGCGGGCCACACCGCTGCGGGCGGCCGCTTCAGCAGCCCACGAGCCCACCCCGCCCAGGCCCACCACCACAATATGCGCTTCACGAATGCGCCGGGCGCCAGCAACGCCATACAGTCGCGCGAGGCCACTGAAACGTCGCTCAAGGTCGGGCGGAAACAGTACAGTGCCAGATGTCATGGTGCGGGCCAGGAATGGGGTTCAGAGCGAGCGCTCAAGCTGCCAGATCTGGTACTTCAGTCCGCCCGCGCAACCAGCCAATATGGCAGCCAGTGCGACAAAACTCGTGGCACTCAGCGTCGAGATTCCCGACAGGCCCTGCCCCACCGTGCAGCCCATGGCGCACACGCCCCCCACCCCCATCAAGATGGCACCTGCCAGATGGTTGGCGGTGTCCCGCACATCACGGAAACCTTCCCAGCGAAAGTTGCGCGAAAACAGCGAATACACGGCAGAGCCCACCACGACGCCGAACACCGACACGATGCCCAGCGTGAGGACCTTGCTCTTGTCGCTGAAAAACATGAGCCAGTCCAGCGTGTAAGCCACCGGCGAGACAAAGCTCAGGGCTTCAGCCCTGCCGGAGTTGGTGGCGATAAAGGCCTCCTGCAGGGTGTCAGGATGCTCGGCCACATAACCAAGGCCGCCACTGACCCACCACATGCCGGCGATGACGGCACCGATGCCCAGACCGCCCAACAGCGGGTCGAGACGGCGGAAATCTGCGCCGCGCAATGCCCAGACAATCAGGCTCAAGCCAATCAGCAGGGCCAGCCCCAGGCCAGCCACAGCAGGCGCCACACCGAACGCGCCGGCCACCCAGGTGGGCACAGCTGCATTGGCCGTGAACTCGACGGCCACTCTGTCTATCGTGGCCACGCGAACCACAGCGGTAATGCCTTTGAGCGTCGCAAAAGCGGCGATGCCCATGACGGTGAAAACCACCAGCGATTTGAGACTGCCGCCCCCGATCCGCACCAGTGTCTTGCTGCCGCATCCGGAAGACAGGGCCATGCCGAAACCGAACATGGCGCCGCCGATGAGCGCGGAGAGCCAGATAAAGCGGTTGGACGCGTACAGCGTTTTAGCCGGGTCAATGAGGCCCGCGGCAGCCATCCCGAAGAAACCGATCATGGCCACACCGATCGCCATGCCCCACATGCGCATGCGCGTCCAGTCCCCCATGTTCACGATGTCGCTGACAGCGCCCATGGTGCAAAAGTGGGTACGCTGCGCAATGGCACCAAACAGCATCGAGAGAATGAAACCAGACCAGAGAACCTGGGTGGTGAGGGTGCCGAGCACGGCAGATCCGGAAGTATCCATCCCCGAATTTTAAGTGGGAACGAAAAACAGCCGGACCGGCCGCCAGGCGACCCAAAGTCCGTGGGGGCTACTTGAGCCGAACCAGGCGCTCCTTGGCAACCGACGCGGCTTCTGATTGCGGATAGGCCTTGACGAGGTCTTCCAGCGTCTTGCGCGCTGACTTGACATCCTTGAGTTCAACCTGGCAATTGGCCATCGACAACAGCGCTTCCGGCGCACGCATGTGACCGGGTTCGAGTGTCACCAGGGTGCGGAAATTGGCCACCGCATCCCGATAGTTGCGCAAAGCGTACTGGGCATTACCCAGCCAGAACAGCGCCGAAGAGGTGTAGCCGCTTTGCGGGTAGCGTTTCATGAAGGCCACAAAACTGGTTTGAGCGGCAGCAAAGTCACCTTTGCGCAAGGTGGCAAGCGCCGCCTCGAACTCCTGCTTTTCAGCCGGCTCCGCCACAAACTCCTTGCCGTCCACGGATATCTTGGTGGGTTCAAACTTTCGCAGCCGCTCGTCAACGCCCTGCGTAATGTCCTTCTGGTTGCGCTGAATATCGGCAACGTCCCGGGCCAGCCTCTCGTTCTGTCCGCGCATGCCGGCCATCTCGTTGCGCAGGGCCTCGATCTGGTTGGAAAGCTCAAGCAGGCTGCGACGCAACTGGGCATTGTCATCATTGGCCCTGCGCAGGTCATCAGCCGTGCGCTGCTGCGAAGCGTCGACTTTTTGCCGCAAATCCAGGATGGCCCTGCGCGCCTCATCGTCTTCGAAAAGCGCGGCGTGCGCATTGAATGCCAGCAGGCAGGCCGCAACAGACGCCGCAA
Organism: Polaromonas sp. JS666; assembly: GCF_000013865.1. Lineage (NCBI taxonomy): Bacteria > Pseudomonadati > Pseudomonadota > Betaproteobacteria > Burkholderiales > Comamonadaceae > Polaromonas > Polaromonas sp. JS666. The sequence continues at coordinate 2,053,477 of NC_007948.1, read as the reverse complement.
ATCTGAACATGCTCACAACAATGATCCCGGCTTAGCGGTAGTTGATCTCGGCGCGACGATTTTTCGCCATGGAATCTTCGTCCGAGCCCGTGGCGGCAGGTTTTTCCTTGCCAAAACTCACGGCCTCCACCTGCGCATCAGCAACACCCAGAAGTCCCAGCGCGCGGCGTACGGCTTCAGAGCGTCTCTGCCCCAGCGCGAGGTTGTATTCGCGGCCACCGCGCTCGTCGGTGTGTCCTTCGATGGCCATCTTGCGGGCCTTGTTGGCCGTCAGATAGCGTGCATGGGCCTCAACGATCCCCTGGAATTCGGGTTTGATGACGTAGCTGTCGAAATCAAAGTAAATAACTCTCGCCGTATTGGCAGGCCCCGCGCCCGACACATCCGTGCCGCCAATTTGCACCGGTGCGACTCCCCTGCTGGAGGAGGCACCCGCATCGCCAGACGGCTTGGCACTGGCTGTCCTGTCTTCCACCGGCACATCACTGAGCTTGACATTGGAGCCGCAGGCCACCAGCGTGGCAGCAAGAGCCAGGGAGGAGAAGATGGAAAAGAGAACGCGCTTCAGCTTCATGGAGTACCTCTACAAAAAAACAAAAAAAGATGATTCAAAAAAAGTGCCTGTCACCGCTGGAAAGGTCCCCAGTCGGGCTCACGGATGTCGCCGCCGGCGCCGGATAACCTGGCCTTGATCTTGCCGTCCAGCGTCGTGGTCATCAGTGCTTCCCGGCCCTGCTGCTGGGTCGCGTACACGATCAAGCGGCTGTTGGGCGCGAAGCTCGGGCTTTCATCGGCCGTGGTGTCGGTAATAGGAGTGGCCGTTCCGCTGGCAAGTTCCATCACGTGCAGCTTGAAGGCGCCGCCAACCCTCGAAACATAGGCCAGCCAACGCCCATCAGGGCTGATCGCAGGGGAGATGTTGTAACCGCCCGTAAACGTCACGCGTTCCGGATTTCCACCGCCGGGACTCATGCGGTAGATTTGCGGAGCGCCGCCGCGGTCGCTGACGAAATAGATATATCGCCCATCGGGCGAATAAGCCGGCTCGGTATCAATGCTGGATGACTGGGTCAAGCGCTTGGGGTCGCCGCCACTGAGCCCCAGGGCGTATATCTGCGAGCCGCCGTCCCGGCTCAGCGTGGCAACCAGTTGCTTGCCATCGGGTGACCAGGCTGGTGCGCTGTTGGAGCCCCTGAAATTGGCAAGCAGGCGCCGCTTTCCGGTGGCGACATCATGCGCATAAATGACCGGCTTGCGGGATTCGAAGGAAACATAAGCCAGCTGGGAGCCATTGGGCGACCAGGAAGGCGAGATGATGGGCTCGGGGCTGGTGAGGGCAGACTGGGCGCCTTCGCCATCCGAATCGGCCACCCAGAGGTTAAAGCGTTGGGCCGTTTTGGTGACATAGGCAATTCGCGTTGAAAAGATGCCTTTTTCACCCGTGAGTTTCTCGTACACAAAATCAGAAATCCGATGGGCAGACAGGCGCAAATCAGCTTGGGCCACGGTATAGCTCTGCCCTCCGAGGTCCTGGCCCCGCACGATATCCCACAGGCGAAGCCGCACATCAAATCGTCCGTCGGCCAGGGGCGAGACACTGCCCGTCACCATCGCATCCGCGCCCTTTTGCCGCCAGATTGCGAGGTCTGGCCGGGTGTTTTCGTCTGCCACGATGCCCGCGGTGTCGACCGGGCGAAACATGCCACTGCGTTCAAGATCGGCCCTGACAATGTTGCCAATTTTTTGCGGCGCCTGCACCTCCCCCCGGAAGGAAGCGATGGCAATTGGCAATTGCGTCAGGCCCACGCCCGACACCTCCACGCGGAACTGCGCAAATGCCGGCGACAAGCCCGCCGCCAGCAGACTCATGACGGTGCGACGGCTCAGTGATGGTGTGATGCTCATGGATGAATTTGGATCAGTGGAGTTGGGTTATTTTGACGGGCGATTGGGAGTCAAGTTTACGAAGCCCTCGGTTGACAAGACCCACCTTTGATCTATGTGCAGGGATACCCAACTCTAATCATTATTATTTGCTTCGATTACTCACGGCATGAAAGGTCAAGCGCGTCCACCGCCCAAAACCGGTATTTTCGATGAAATTCCAGACAAAGAATTTCAAATCAGGATTCGCGTATTCCTGGCGCACCCCGGGTGCTCTTTCAAGCCCGTTGACGCCGAAAAGAGCTTGCCAAGTTTTCCAGATAAGAGCACCCGAAGTCAGGTTGGTAGAGATTGCGTTTTTACCCCGAACCAACGTAGCGGCCAGCGATGCAGATGAAACAGTTTGTTGCCGCCCCCCATTGGAGCAATTATCCCTCCCTCCTGCGACAACCATCATGCCGCAAAGCCAAGGCAACCAAGAGCAACTGTTTACGGTAGGCTGCAGGTGGAACACTTGCTCGGGAAACTCTGCCAACGCGTCATCTTGAACCCTTCCCAATTTGACACGACCGGCATGCGCCGTGAAAGTCTGACCTCTTCCCATGCCGCGCACCGGGACAACACATTTCCTTTTATCGTCCAACCGGGCTACCACCTTCACGGCGTTGGGACAACCATAACTTGAGGTATCGATAATAGGTTTCTTCGGCTATGGAGATCGCAAGAACCAGACCCAGCTGCCCGTCGAGAAACCCGAGCCGCAAGAAGTAAGTTCGTATAAAAGCCCATACGCCGTGCACCACCGCCGTCCCCAAAGACGAAGCACGCCCTTTGTTTTTCAACATCTGAGCCCCATCCGTGGAGTATCGATTGGCCTTGTCCAGCACAGTCTCCAGGCTACGATAACTTTCATGGTGCAGAGCAGAGTGAAGCTGCCCCACCGGACTTGTGGTCACGATCTTTTCGTGAACCAAATCGTCTGAAAACTTGGCGAATTGAGGGCGAAACAAACGCGTTACACGGTCAGGATACCAACCAGAGTGGCGCATGTACTGGCCGCAATAGCTTGAGAGGCGAGGGAAAGAATAAACATCAAACCGTGGGGATTTCATGGCCGACTGTATTTCCGCAGCCAACTCCTCAGGGACCCATTCGTCCGCATCAATTGAAAGCACCCAATCGGACCCAGCCAATGCAAGGGCTCGATTTTTCTGAATTCCGAACCCCTGCCAGTCCGAATTAACGGTCACCGTAGCCCCCAGGCCGCGCGCGATCTCGACGGTTTGGTCTGTACTGCCAGAATCCAGCACAACGATCTGGTCTGCGAAAGAAACAGAGCGAAGGCAAGCTTCAATGTTATGGGCTTCGTTTTTCGTTATAACTATTATGGACAAGCTTGCCAAAGGATTCTCTTGTTCAGTTAAACGAGTTGATGCGCGCCGACGACAGCCCAGTAGACCCTCGCCGTGTTGCGCTCTCGATCAGTCGCACTCCCGCATATTCTCAGTCTAGCAGAGCTGGGGGGGGCTTGGCCGACAGCCCTTACAGAGCGGCCAAACTGGATGGCATCGATCCTACGAGCTCAGGCACGTGAACCAGGGCAAGCAGATGAGCGACAATGCTGCAAATGATTCCCAAGTGGCGCGCCTTTATCGACCATTGGCTGCAAAAGCAGGCTCAAGTATGCGTAACACAGCCGCTCAGCAAAACTGTCAGTGCTAACGACAAGGCCTACTTTGCACATATCGGAGTTCGTAAATTAGCATGGCGCCAGTTGCGTCACGCGCTATATTTCAAGCTTTCTGGCCACGGAAAAAGATGTTTCCGCAAGATTCCAGCTCATTGGAAGCGTGGCTTGTGGCTGTACAAAGGAATTCCGCAAATCGGTGATGCATTGATGGACCTTGCCCCGCGCAGCCTGCTGCGCGATCAGGGCTTGTCTATTGACTTGTTGACTGATGAGCACATCGCTGCGACGTTCGATGGCGACCCGTGGTTTGAAAATGTGCTCAGTTCGAGTGAAGCAATCAATTCACAAAACTACGATTTCGTGATTGTCCCGAGCCACAAAAGGCGCTCTCTGCACCATAAGAGCGATGCTTTTAGCCCGAGTCCGTGGATCTCAGTACATGGGTTTTACACCGGGCCCGAATTCCATCGAGGTGAGTTTGCAACTCAACGATTGCTTGATGCTTTGGGTGTAGCACTACCCGCCGATGTGTTTTCTCAACATAGTCGGCAAAAGCTCAAACCACTGGGGACGCCGGAAAAGCGGACCAGTTCAGTGCTCAAGATTGCATTTGCGGTGGGCGGTGTAGATCCGCTTAGAAGCTATACGCACTGGGATACGCTGGCGCATCATCTCAGCAAGCTTATTGATCTGGAGATCACACTCGTTGGATCTGAAAATGGCCTTGGATTCGCGAAAGCGTTTGAAGAGAGCTGGCGTGGTCTTGTGAACAACGCTGTCAATCAAACCAGCCTGGCTCAATGTCGGCAGTTGATCAATGAACAAGATGTGTTGGTTGCTTGCGATGGCGGTTTGATGCATCTGGGAGTTACCACCCACGTCAAACTTATTTCTCTGTTTACCTCCGCTGTCGATCCGCAGTGGCGTCTGCCCCGCGATAGACTATCGAGCGCACTGCAAGCCCCAACGAACAGCGTAAATTCAATTGCCCCATCAGATATTGCACACCAGGTGATCGAAGCCATGCGCTTTTTAGACCGGTGAGGCCTCTCATCCGTAGATCTACCAGATCTACCAGATCTAGAACGTCAATTGAAATTTTGTGACACTCCTCCAATCAAATCTTGAAATATCCCGTACTAATTTGATTAAGCAGACCGCCAATGTTCGACTCGCCGTGATTTGCCTGGCCGCTGCATCGGTGGGTTTGTCAATGGCGGTCATCAGCATTTCCAAACTCTTGCTGTTCATCTTTGCGGCTGCGACTCTGCTGTTTTTCGAGCGCAGGTCGGTGGGCAGCCCAGCGCTTGCCAGAACATACACCCCTACAGCTGTTCTAGTAGTCCTTCTCGCATTCACTATAAGTCTGTTCTGGACGACTGCCCCGTCGGCAGATGCCATGGGATCGATAGCGAAGTACGGCAAGCTCCTCCTGATTGTGCTGATGATGACCTTGATCCAGGATCGGCGCGAGGCCATGTATGCGCTTGGCGCGTTTGTTCTAGCCCAATTGTTTCTCATGCTCAGTTCATGGATGCTGTTCATTCACCTGCCGGTTCCCTGGGCAACGTCCCGCATGGCGCTGAAAGAGTTCGCGGTGTTTTCAAGCTACCTCGATCAAGGCATCATAGGTGCCGTACTTGCAGCCATCTGCTGGCATCTGCGTCATCTCGCACCGGGTCGATTTGGCCCGCACTTCGCGGTTCTCGCGGCTCTGGCTTATTTGTGCAATGTGCTCTTTGTTCTGAACGGACGAAGCGGACACTTGGTCGCCATTGCCATGCTGTCCCTTGCGATCATGTGGGAACTTCCGAAGCGATACCGCGCAGCCGTCGTCCTGTTGCCGTTTGTCCTGGTTGGGGCTCTGTTTCTTAGCTCGCACAAAGTGCGCGATCGATTAATCATGATGAAGATGGAAGTGGAGTCGCATTCAGCACACGCTCAACCCAATACGTCGTCGGGTCTCCGGCTCCATTTTTGGATGAACTCTATTCAAATGATTGCCCGGCATCCGGTTGCTGGATCGGGGGTTGGTAGCTGGAGCACCGAATACAACCGCATCCAACGCGATCTTGATCCGGCGCATAAAGATATAGCAGGCAACTTTAACCCGCATCAGGAATTTCTCTTGTGGGCGGTTCAATTGGGAATTCCGGGTCTTCTGCTTCTTTGCGGTTTAATGCTGGCGATGATTCGGGATTCGTGGACTATGGAGAAACCCTATGCGCGAGTCGTGCAATCCACCGTAGTGGCTTTGGCCGTCGCCTGCCTTTTCAACGCAAGCATTTACGACGCCCTGATAGGCGATTTTTTTGCTGTGACGCTCGGCTTATTGCTGGCTCTGGGACTCACTGCCAACGCAAGTAAGCCCTCCGCCATGTCCGCTCAACCCGGGGCGATATGACGCAGCTGTCAGAGCCCGTACCCGTTAGCTTAGCCGCCAGGCGATCCTTGTGGCAAAGGGTCGCGCGCGTCTGGCCCTATTTCAGCGGCTCGCGGGCAGGCTGGGCGCTGGCAATTGGTGCGACCATTGTTGCCTCCGCAACCGAGCCCTTTGTACCCGCGCTGCTCAAACCGCTGCTCGACCGTGGCTTTCAGAGGGATTCCTTCAACCTCTGGCTGGTGCCGCTTGCGCTGATGCTGCTGTTCACCGTGCGCGGGTTGTCCGGGTTTTTGGCCCAGTTTGCGCTGGCCAAAGTCACCAATGACGGCTTGCTCAAGCTGCGGGGAGCCATGTTTGACAAACTGCTGAGCGCACGGCTCACCCTGTTTGCCGACCAAAGCTCCAGCGCCATCGCCAATACAGTGGTCTATGAGGTCTTCAACGGCTCCTCGATGTTGATCAACGCCATCATGAAGCTGGCGCGGGATGTGCTGACCCTGCTGGCATTGATTGGCTATCTGGTCTACCTCAACTGGAAGCTGATGCTGGTAGTCGCGTTGCTGTTTCCGGCCGTGGCATTTGTCATCCAGGTGTTGTCCAAGCGCCTCTACCGACTCACCAAGGAAAGCCAGACCGCTACGGACGATCTCGCGTATGTGGTCGAAGAAAACGTCATGGCGCACCGCGATGTCCGCCTGCATGGCGCGCAGGCCGGCCAGGCCAGCCGCTTCAATCATCTCAGCAACTCGCTGCGCCGTCTCTCGATGAAATCCACCGCCGCCTATGCGGGCATGAGCGCGATCACCCAGGTGCTGGCCGCAATGGCCCTGTCGGCAGTCATTTCCATTGCCTTGCTGCAGAGCGCCGAAAATACCACGACCGTCGGCGGGTTCGTGGCCTTTGTGACGGCCATGCTGCTGCTGATTGCCCCCGTCAAAAGCCTGTCGGATGCTGCCACGCCGGTGACCCGCGGATTGGCCGCGCTCGAGCGCGGCCTTGACCTGATGAATCTGACGCCTGACGAAAGCGGCGGCTCGTTTGTCAAGGCCAGGGCGCATGGCGACATTGAGTTTGCCGATGTCAGCGTCATCTACAAAGCCGACGCCGCTGCAGCCCTTGACCAGTTCAGCCTTTCCATCAAGGCGGGAGAAACGCTCGCCATCGTGGGCGCATCCGGCTCCGGCAAGACGACCCTGGTGAATCTGCTGCCCCGATTTGTCGAAATGAGTTCGGGCAATATCTACCTCGATGGTCAGGACCTTCGTGCGTGGAACCTGGCGTCGCTGCGTGCGCAGTTTGCATTTGTGAGCCAGCATGTCGTGATGCTCAACAACAGCATCGCCGTGAACGTCGCGCTGGGCCAGCCCGTTGACCGAGCCCGGGTGACCGAATGCCTGGCCGCAGCCAATCTGTCCGGGCTACTGGCCGAATTGCCAGGCGGCATCGACACAATTCTTGGCCATAACGCCATGCAGCTGTCGGGTGGCCAGCGCCAGCGGCTGGCTATTGCACGCGCCCTTTATAAAAACGCGCCCATTCTGGTGCTGGACGAGGCTACGTCGGCGCTGGATACCGAATCAGAACTGGCTGTGCAGGAAGCGATCAAACGGCTCACCGCCAGCCGCACCTCGCTGGTCATTGCTCATCGACTGTCCACGGTGCAGCATGCCGACCGCATCATCATGATGGAGGCCGGTCGAATGATCGAATCCGGCACCCATGCGGAGCTGCTGGCCAGAAACGGGGCCTACGCTCACCTTTACCGGCTTGGTTTCCGGAATACCTGACACCTGGTGTGACGCTCCCGTGCGTTGCCATCCATAGAATACCCGAGAGTCAATTCAGATGAGTGTTTCAATCAGCGGCTTCACCTTCATTCGCAACGGCGTAGACCTCGGCTTCCCTTTCGAGGCGTCCATACGCTCCCTGCTGCCGCTCGTCGATGAATTTGTTGTGGCCGTTGGCCAGGGCGCCGACGACACGCTGGCACGCGTGCGGGCCATTGCAGACCCAAAGATACGAATCGTCGAGACCCGGTGGAACGAACGCATGGCCGACCGCGGGTTTGTCTATGCACAACAGAAAATGATTGCCCAGTACTCTTGCACGGGCGACTGGGCGTTCTACCTCGAAGGCGATGAAGTCGTGCATGAGGGTGAGCTGGCTGCCATACGCGCCAGCGTGGAGCGCCATCACACCAACCCCGCCGTCGAAGCGCTGGTGTTTGACTACCTTCATTTTTACGGCTCACCCGACTGGATCTCCATCAGCCCGGGCTGGTACCGCCGCGAATGCCGCTTGATTCGCAACACCATTCGCAGCTACGCGCCCGATGGCCAGTACTGGCTGGTCACCACCGATCACAAGCGCGGTCGCAACCCGCGCGCCGCACTCGCCAATGCCCACATCTACCACTACGGGTGGATACGCCGCAACGAGGAGATGCAGAAAAAACTCGACCATGTGAGCAAGTACTGGGGCGAAGAGACTGCCGCGCAAATCACCTACAGCCAGTTTGACCGCCGTGCCCTCAGGCCGTTTACCGGCACACACCCCCTGGCCGTGCAGGAATGGCTGGCCACGGAGGCCGAGCCAGAGCTGAACATCGACCCTGGGTACAGGCCTACGCCCAAGGAAAACAAGTACCACTTCATGCGACAGCTTGAAACTCTGACCGGGCTGGATTTCAGCCGCAAGCATTTCAAGCTGGTGGCCTGACTCACGCCAGCAGCGGTTGTTGACCCGCTGCTATTGCGCGCTGCCGGCCGCTTTCGAGGCGGCCAGCGCCGCAAAATACAGTGCTTCCTGCTGTAAGGCGATCTCGCGCCACTGGTAATGCCTGGCGAACTCGGTGGCACCCTGCATCAACCGGCCTTGAAGTGCTGGCTGGCCCAGCACCTGCTGAATGAGCTGCGCCAACTTGTTGGCATCCCGGGGATCCTCAAGAATCATGGCATTAACGCCGTCCTGCAGCAGCCCGGAAATACCGCAATAGCGAGGGCCGCTGACCACCACAGGCAGGCCATATGCCATGGCCTCCAACACCACCATGGCAAAGGTATCTTCCAGCGTTGGATGCACCAGGCCATCCACGGCTGTGTAGGCAGGCCCAACATCCTTCAGCGAGCCCAGGAAAAAGACCCGCGCACCCAGCTTGCAGGCCTCGGCCTGCACCCTGAACGCTGGAATATGCGCCGGGTTGCCGACCACCGCCAGCACCACATCGGAAGGCAGGTGCACCATCGCTTCCAGCAGGGCCTGCAAGCCTTTTTTGCGGTAATCGTTGCCTGCAAACAGCAGGCAGCGCGCTTGCGCCGGCAAGCCCAGCAGCGCCCGCGCCTCCCGCTTTAGCGCGGGCGTCACAGCTTGCGCCGGCATCGTGATGCCCGGCGTGACAACAGAGACCATTTCCTTGCAGGCCGGATAGCTGGCGGCCATGATGGCCTGCAGGCTGCCAGAGGTCACCACTACCTGACGGCCGGGGCGGGCCACATACCGCAAGCGCTCCAGCCCTAGATACGTCAGTAAACGCGGGCTGGTCACGACCTTGATCCACCGCAGCAGCAGGCGCCAGCCGCTGATCCCATGGAGCAGGTTGTATTTGACCGGCAACACGTGAACCGTCTGGACGTTTCCATGCCAGGTGTTTTCATGGGAATGCACCACATCAAAGCCGCGCCGCGTGGCCCACCAGGTGGCCGTGGCAAACCACAACTGGTTGACCCAGCGGGGCTTGCGCAAAGGCGCAGAAATACGGTGGTAACTGACGCCCGGCCAGTGGTGATCGATCTCCTGGGCAAACACATGCACCTCATGCGCGGCAGACAATTGCTCGACCAGCGCGATGGAATAGCGCTCGGCACCACCACCGGTAGATGAGAAAGTCCGGTTGAGAACCGCGATCCGCAGTTTCTGCCGGGCGAGGCCTGAATGCTCCACCGGGCTCAAGGAAGGCAGGCTCATTTGTTTCGGCGGTCTTCGTAGCCGGTGGCGATCTTGAGCCAGAAAACCGGCAGGCTGGTCGAGCGAAGCACCGGCACCCGCGGCAGTTGCAGCAAATCCATCTGTGCATGGCAACGGCTCCGCCCGGTGGTCGTGGCCGTCACAAAGCCCTGTTCACGCGCCATGGCCACGTGCTTGGGCTCATAGTTGCCATACGGATAACAAAAGTGATGCACGGGCTGCCCGATAACCGATTCAAGCCCGGCTTTTCCCTGCGCCATCTCCACGCGGCACCCAGCCTCGTCAATCGCCAGCAAATTCACGTGCTGGTGTGTGTGTGAGCCAATCTCCTGCCCGGCGGCCACCCATTGGCGTATTTCCGCTTCGTTCATCAGCGGCGTCTGCGCAATACCCAGCCCCTCATCCCACACATTGGTCTTGCCCAGCAGCCCGCTCACCGCATAACAGGTCGACGAAAAGCCCTGCTTCAACAAGGCCGGCAAGGCATGCACGAGGTTGTTCTGGTAGCCATCGTCGAAGGTGATGCCAACAACCCGGCCGTCGCGCTCGCCACTGAGGTAGGGCTGCAGGCCGCTCATGGACAAACCGGTGTAGCCCAGCAGCTTGAGCCAGGCCATTTGCCGGGCGAAAGCCCGGGGAGACACATAGAGGCTGCGAAAAGGACTACCCTTGGGCGGCGCCTCGGCAATCTGGTGATAGACCAGAATGGGAATGGGCCTGCGGTTGGCGGTGCAAGCTGTTGCCAGGATGGCCGGAAAGCTTGCGCTCATAGCAGAACGATGTCGTACTGTTCCTGCGCCATGGCCGCTTCCGCCTGCAGCGAAATGGGCTTGCCGATGAAGTCGCTCAGGCCGGCCAGGTGCTGGCTTTCCTCGTCAAGGAAAAGCTCGATCACCTTGGGCGAAGCCACCACCCTGAACTCCCGCGGGTTGAACTGGCGCGCTTCGCGCAGGATCTCGCGCAGGATGTCGTAACCCACACTGCGCGCCGTCTTGACCACCCCTTTTCCCATGCAGGCGCTGCAGGGCTCGCACAACTGGTGGGCCAGAGACTCGCGTGTTCGCTTGCGGGTCATTTCCAGCAGTCCCAGCGCCGAAAAGCCGTTGACTGCGGTCTTGATGCGGTCCCGCGCCAGCTGCTTCTGGAACTCGGCCAGCACCGCATCGCGGTGGTTTTCCTTGATCATGTCAATGAAATCGACAATCACAATGCCGCCGAGGTTGCGCAGGCGAAGCTGCCGGGCAATCGCCTGCGAGGCTTCCAGGTTGGTCTTGAAAATGGTGTCGTCAAAATTCCGGGCACCGACAAATCCGCCCGTATTGACGTCAATGGTCGTCAGGGCTTCGGTCTGGTCAATGATCAGGTAGCCGCCTGACTTGAGGTCAACACGCCGGCCCAGCGCCCTGGCAATGTCTTCGTCAATGTTGTAAAGGTCAAAGATCGGGCGTTCACCGCTATAAAGCTGAAGCTTTTGCACGGTTGCCGGCATGAACTCCACCGCGAAGGCCTTCAGGTTGTCAAACTGCTCGCGGGAATCGATGCGTATGGTTTGCGTGCCCTCCACCACCACGTCACGCAACACGCGCTGCAGCAGGTTGAGGTCCTGGTGCAGGACAGACGCAGGCGGCAGGCGCAGCGAGGCCTCCTTGATGCGCGACCAGGTTTTGCGCAGGTAGGCAATGTCCTCTCCCAGTTCGGCATCGGTGGCATCCTCGCCATTGGTCCGGAGGATAAAGCCGCCGCCCATGTCCTCGGTCAGGGCCTGGACACGCTGGCGCAGGTCCTCGCGCTGGCGCGGGGGTATTTTTTGCGACACGCCAATGTGATTGTCCTGCGGCAGAAAAACCAGCAAGCGGCCGGCGATGCTGATTTGCGCCGTCAGCCGTGCGCCCTTGGTGCCAATCGGATCCTTGAGAACCTGGACCATCACGGCCTGCCCCTCGAACAGCTGTTTTTCAATGGGCTGCAGGGCTACCGTTGCCGGCGACGCCGAGGTCGACGTGCCGGCAGCCTGGAGTTCTGTCTCTGCATGACGGCTGTTGATGCTGCTCATCAGATCGGCAACATGCAGAAATGCCGCCCGGTCCAGGCCAATGTCGATAAAGGCCGACTGCATGCCCGGCAACACGCGTGCAACCTTGCCCAGGTAAACATTGCCAACCAGGCCGCGCTCCAGCGTGCGTTCGACCTGCAACTCCTGCACCGCACCGAGCTCCACCACGGCCACACGGGTTTCCTGGGGCGACCAGTTGATCAGTATGTCTTGTTGCATGGCTCTATCGTAGCCGCTAGTGGCTTCGCTGCTGGCTGGCCACTGCTAGATTTTGAGGCCGGCGGCGCGCAGGAGCCATGCAGTCTCATGCAGGGGCAATCCCATGATCCCGGAATAACTGCCGCTGATATGCGAGATATACATGGCCACCCTGCCCTGCACCGCGTAGGCGCCGGCTTTCCCCATGGGTTCGCCCGACGCGACGTAGGAGCTGATCTGGGCCGCGGTCATCGGTGCAAACGTGACGCGGGAAATGCTGAGCGCCTCAATCCGCCGGCGTCCCTGCTGCACGGCCACTGCGGTGAGCACGCGATGGGTGGCGCCGGAGAGCTGTCGCAACATGCGGGTCGCTTCAGCCGCGTTTGCGGGCTTACCCAGAATCGACCGGCCCAGGGCCACGGTGGTGTCCGAGCACAGAATGGGCGCCGGGGCCAGCCCCTGGCGCTTCGCGCGTTCGCTCGCGGCGTCAAGCTTGAGGCGCGTCACGCGCTTGACATAAGCCACCGGAGACTCCTTGCCCAGCACGGCTTCCAGCGCTTCGGTGTCCTCGTCGGGAGCGGGCGCCAGACGCTGGTAGCGCACGCCGAGCTGCTCCAGCAACTGGGCTCGCCGCGGGCTTTGCGAAGCCAGGTAAACAAAATCAGCAGCAGGCATGGCTACTCACATTACTCACACGGCTACTCACATGGCTACCCGGTTGCCCGCGGTTGACCCATAAAAAAACAGACACGGCGCCAAGCATGAACACCATGCTATTCGCGGTGATAGGGATGGTTGATGGTGATGCTCCAGGCCCGGTAAAGCTGCTCGATCAGCAACACCCGCACCATCGCATGCGGCAGGGTCAGGTCCGACAGGCGCAGGCGTTCGTGCGCCGATTGCTTGAAGGCCGGGTCCAGCCCGTCCGGCCCGCCGATCACGATGGCCACGTCATCACCCGACAACTGCCATGCCTTGAGTTTTTCGGCCAGCGCCACGGTGGTCACCGCGGTGCCGCGTTCATCGAGCGCCACCACACGGGTACCGCGGGTGATGACGCTTTCAATGCGCGCACGTTCAGCCGCCAGCAGGTTCTCGAGGGTTTTGGATGCGCGCGGCTCGGTTTTAACGGCCTTGAGTTCGACCTTCAGCTCGGGCGGAAAACGCTTGGCGTAGTCGTCGTAAGCCGTTTGCGCCCAGTCGGGCACCTTCTGGCCGACCGCTACGATCGTCAGCCTCATTTGCTCCGGGGGACAGATTTCCTGGCGGCCGGCTTCCCGGCTGCAGTCTTGGCTGTAGTCCTGGCCGCGGTCTTGGTGGCAGCCTTCTTGGCCGGTGCCCTTTTGGGCGCTGGCACTTTCACGATCGGTGTTTTGGTGGCTGGCTTGGCGGCAGATTTCGCGGCCGCAGGCTTGGCCGTTGCCCTGCCCGCTTTCACTGCCGGCTCGGCGGCGGGTGCCGCCTGGTTCCGTTTGGCGGTCCAGTCGCTGGTTTTCCCGACCTTGCCCACATACCCCGGGGCATGGTCCTTGACGGCTGTTTTCACAGCGGGTTTGGCAGTGCGTGCACCGCGCACGGCGGTGGACTTTGCACCGGCTTTCGCGGCTTTCGGTTTGGCGCCCGCTTTCGGCTCCGCCGCGGGCTCGGCCTTGGACGCCTTCACCAGCGGTGCCGGAGCGCCCAGTTTCAGCTTGACCGGCTTGTCGCCCCAGAGCTCTTCAAGATGGTAGTACTGGCGGATCGTGGGCTGCATGATGTGGGCCACGGCAGCACCGCAATCCACGATGATCCACTCTCCGTTGGCTTCGCCTTCAATGCGTGGCTTGGCAAAACCCGCGTCGCGCACGGCGTCGCGCACACTGGCCGCAAGAGCCTTGGTCTGACGGTTGGAGGTTCCGGAGGCAACGATCACGCGCTCGAAGAGCGAGGTGATGTGTTCTGTGTCAAAGACCTGTATGTCCTGTGCCTTGACGTCTTCCAGGCCGTCAACGATGGCGCGCTGCAATTTCTGCACATCTTTCTTGTCGGCGGTGCTGGAGGTTTTGGCAGTGGTAGAGGTCATGCAGTGCTTTGCTTCAATGTGGGTGGAATTAAGGGAGGCGGTAAAGCTGGTGAAGTGAAATATAACGCGCAACCGGCTCAGGGACCAAGTGCGCTATTTCCCCGCCGGTGGCTGCACCCGAGGCCATCAGATGGCGAATATGGGTGGCGCTGACGGGCATCAGGGGCAGCTCAAGCGTCAAAAAGCGGCTGCTTTGCCCCGTGTAGGCCTCAAATTGGGCTTCATCCAGCGTGGACTCTGTACGTCCAGCTATACAAATTATAGCAAGTTGCAGAATGTCCCTCCAACGGTGCCATTGCCGGAACGCCAAAAACTGGTCTGCACCAATGATCAGGTAGAGCTGGGCCTGCGGATTTTCCGCCTGCAGGGCCTCCAGCGTGTCAATCGTGAAGGTCGGGCCCGCACGCTGCACCTCGCGCTCATCCAGCACCACGCGCGGCAGGCCCTGAAACGCCAGCCGGGCCATGGCCAGCCGGTGGACGGCCGGGCTCAGCGGCCTGGCCTTGTGCCAGGCCTGCCCGGTCGGAATGATGTGCAGCGCGTCCAGCTCCAGCTGGGCCAGGGCTACCAGCGCCAACGCTACGTGGGCGTTGTGGGGCGGGTCAAATGCCCCGCCAAACACGCCGATGCGCTTGACCTCCCGCGGGGCGGCAAGCTCTTGCGGTGACGGCGACGCGGCACTCAAACCCAGTCCCGTCTGATCAGGAACTCTTTGTACAGACGCTCTTCAGGCGAGCCGGCTTCAGCCCGGTGCTGGTAGGACCAGCTGGCCAGCGGCGGCATGGACATCAAAATGGACTCGGTGCGACCGCCCGATTGCAGGCCAAAGTGGGTGCCGCGGTCCCAGACCAGGTTGAACTCCACATAGCGGCCACGTCGGTAAAGCTGAAAATCGCGCTCGCGCGCACCATAGGGCTGGCTCTGGCGCCGCCTGACGATGGGGAGGTAGGCTGGCAGAAAGGAGTCCGCCACGCTTTGCATCATGGCAAAACTCTGCTCCAGGCCCAGCTCCTGGAAATCATCGAAAAATATGCCGCCGATGCCGCGCTGCTCCTGCCGGTGCTTGAGGTAAAAATACTCGTCACACCATTGTTTGAAGCGCGGATATTTGTCACCGCCGAACGGCGCCAGCGCGTCCTTGCAGGTCTGGTGAAAATGCACCGCATCCTCATCAAAACCGTAATAGGGCGTCAAGTCCATGCCGCCGCCAAACCAGCACACGGCCTCGGCCGGACCGGCGGAAACCGGTGTGGCGGCCAGCATGCGCACATTCATGTGCACTGTGGGCACGTAGGGGTTACGGGGGTGAAACACCAGCGACACGCCCATCGCCTCAAAGGGCGCGCCGGCCAGTTCAGGCCGGTGCTGCGTCGCCGACGGCGGCAAGCGAGAGCCCTGCACGTGCGAAAACCCGCAACCCGCGCGCTCGAACACTTCGCCGTTCTCCAGGATTTTGGTGATGCCGTTGCCCTGCAAAGGCTCACCCGGCTCCTTTTGCCAGGCGTCGGTAATGAAATCCCCGCCATCCACTTCGGCCACAGCGGCGGTAACCCGCTCCTGCAGCCCCAGCAAAAAGGTGCGAACGCCTGAAAGCTCAGTCATGCTCATTTGCCCGTGTATTTGCCAATAAATTTGCCGATGAATTCATCGATGAATTTACCTGCGGCACCACCCGTCCAGGGCTCCAACATGTGCCCATAGGTGCCCATCAGGACTTGATGGCCCTGTAGCCGATGTCCTTGCGGTATTGGGCGCCGTCAAATTGAATTGACTGGGCGACCTCGTAGGCACGCTGCTGCGCCGCCTTGACCGTGCTGCCCAGCGCGGTGACGCACAGCACGCGGCCGCCAGCAGTCACCGTGATGTTGTCCTGCTTGCGGGTGCCGGCGTGGAACACCATCGCATCGTCCGCCGCTTCGCTGGGTTTGAGCAGGCCGTGGATGACATCGCCCTTGCGCGGATTGAGCGGATAGCCGTGCGCCGCCATCACCACACCGAGGGCCGGGCGGCGGTCCCAGTCCAGTTCGACCTGGTCGAGGGCGCCGGACGTGGCCGCCATCATCACGTCAAACAGATCGGTTTTCAGGCGCATCATGATAGGCTGGGTTTCCGGGTCGCCCATGCGGCAGTTGAACTCGAGCGTCTTGGGCCGGCCCTGGGCATCAATCATCAGGCCGGCGTACAGGAAACCGGTGAAGGGAATCCCGTCTTTTTCCATGCCCTTGATGGTGGGCAGAATGATCTCGCGCATGGTGCGGGCGTGCACGTCCGGCGTGACCACGGGTGCCGGTGAATACGCGCCCATGCCGCCCGTATTCGGGCCCTGGTCGCCGTCCAGCAGGCGCTTGTGGTCCTGGCTGGTGGCCATGGGGGTCACGTTTTTGCCGTCGCACATGACAATGAAACTGGCTTCCTCGCCCTGCAAAAACTCCTCGATGACGACGCGCGCGCCCCCTTCGTTGTGGGTGACGCCCAGCACGTTGTGGTCCGGGCTGGTGGCCAGCATGAACTCGATCGCCTCATGCGCCTCATGCAGCGTCATGGCCACCACCACGCCCTTGCCGGCCGCCAGGCCATCGGCCTTGACCACGATGGGCGCGCCCTTTTCATCGACATAGGCGTGGGCCGCCACCGCGTCGGTAAAGGTTTCGTATTCAGCCGTCGGAATGCCGTGGCGCTTCATGAAGGCCTTGGAAAACGCCTTGGAGCTCTCCAGCTGGGCGGCCGCTTTCGTCGGGCCAAACACCCTCAGGCCATGGGCGCGGAATTCGTCGACAATGCCGGCCGCCAGAGGCTGCTCCGGCCCCACCACGGTGAGGGCTATTTTCTCGGCCACCGCCCATTCGCGCAGCGCCTGGACGTCGGTGATGTTGATGTTCTCCAGCCGCGCATCGAGCGCCGTACCGCCATTGCCCGGCGCCACATAGACCGCCTGCACCTTGGGCGATTGGGCCAGTTTCCAGGCCAGCGCGTGCTCACGGCCGCCGCCACCAATAACAAGAACTTTCACGGGAGGTTCAATCTAAAAAACAGCAAATAGCTGAGGTACAAAATAAGAAAAATGACGACACCGAGAATGACTTTGACGACGGCCCGACCGCGGCGCTGCAATTCGAGCGCCTGATCATTGACCGTACCGGCCTTCACAATATTGGCGCGGGTCTCATCAACCAGCGACTTCTGCATGGCAAGGGATTCCTTTTGCAGGTCCATTGCCTGGCTGCGCAGACGATTTCCTTCCTGCAGCAGGTTTTCGATGCGAGCCAACCGCTCCGCAGTATCGATGTTCCCCTCCATGGTCACTCAGATGCGTCCAGCGCGGCATTGTGAAAGACTTCCTGCGTGTCGTCCAGGTCTTCCAGCACATCCAGCAGCTTTTGCATCTTCCGGGCATCTTCGCCGGTCAGCTCGATCATGTTGTCGGCACGCATGGTGACTTCGGCCAGCTCGGGCTTGAGCCCGGCAGCCTCCAGCGCTTTTTTGACGGCTTCAAAATCGGTGTAGGGCGTCAGCACCTCGATGGCACCGTCGTCATGCGTGATCACATCGTCGGCACCCGCTTCCAGCGCCACTTCCATGACCTTGTCCTCGCTGGTGCCCGGCGCAAAGATCAGTTGGCCGCAGTGCTTGAACTGAAACGCCACCGAACCTTCGGTCCCCATGTGGCCGCCATGCTTGGAAAACGCATGGCGAACCTCCGCCACGGTGCGCACCCGGTTGTCCGTCATGCAGTCGACAATGATGGCCGCCCCGCCAAAGCCGTAGCCTTCATAGCGGACTTCTTCATAGTGAACGCCTTCCAGGCTGCCGGTGGCTTTGGCGATACCGTACTTCACGTTATCAGCCGGCATGTTGGCAGCCTTGGCTTTGTCAACAGCCAGGCGCAGTCGCGGGTTGGTTCCCAGGTCGCCCCCACCCATACGGGCCGCGACCATGATTTCCCGCATCACGCGCGTCCAGACGCGCTGGCGTTTTTCGTCCTGGCGACCCTTACGGTGTTGAATATTCGCCCATTTGCTATGACCAGCCACGGAAATCCTTCGTAATTGATTTAATCTACGTCCATCATTTTACTTTTAGGAAGCGCTGCATAGCCCCCGCGAGGCCCTGCAGCCCGGATCGGGATGAGCTGCAAGCTTCCTTACACCCCAGGACACTGCCATGGTCGAACCCTTATTGATTGCCAGAAACGCGTCTGTCCATTGTGAGCTTATTCCGGGGCTTGCCAACCGCCACGGCCTGATTACCGGCGCCACCGGGACGGGCAAGACCGTCACGCTGCAGACGCTGGCTGAAAATTTCTCGAAAATCGGCGTGCCCGTCTTCATGGCGGACGTCAAGGGTGACCTGACCGGCATCAGCCAGGCCGGCAGCATTGGTGAAAAAATGGCCGGCATCCTCAAGGAGCGCGGCATTGAGACGCCAGAACCCCTGGCCTGCCCCGCCACGCTGTGGGACGTCTTCGGCGAGCAGGGGCACCCCGTTCGCGCCACCGTGTCCGACATGGGCCCGCTGCTGCTGGGCCGCATGCTCAACCTCAACGAGACCCAGGCCGGCGTGCTCAACCTGGTGTTCAAGATCGCCGACGACAACGGCCTGCTGCTGCTGGACCTGAAGGACCTGCGGGCCATGCTGCAGTATGTGGGCGACAACGCCGGCCAGTTCACCACGCAATACGGCAACGTCAGCGCCGCCAGCGTGGGCGCCATTCAGCGTGGCCTGATGCAGATCGAAAGCCAGGGCGCAGACAAGTTCTTTGGCGAGCCCATGCTCAACATCAGCGACTTCATGCAGACCGACGGCGCCGGGCACGGGATGATCAACATCCTGGCGGCCGACCGGCTGATGAATTCGCCGCGCCTGTACGCCACCTTCCTGCTGTGGATGCTGTCCGAGCTGTTCGAGCAACTGCCCGAAATCGGCGACCCTGAAAAACCCAAGCTGGTGTTCTTCTTTGACGAAGCGCATTTGCTGTTCAACGAAGCCCCCAAGGTGCTGGTTGAGCGCATCGAGCTGGTGGTGCGCCTGGTGCGCTCCAAGGGCGTGGGCGTGTATTTTGTGACGCAAAACCCGCTGGACATTCCCGACTCCGTCCTGGCCCAGCTGGGCAACCGGGTGCAGCACGCCCTGCGCGCCTTCACGCCTCGCGACCAGAAAGCCGTCAAGGCGACCGCCCAGACCATGCGGCAAAAGCCCGGGCTGGACATCGAGACCGCCATTACCGAGCTGGCCGTGGGCGAGGCGCTGGTGAGCTTTCTCGACAGCAAGGGCCGCCCCAGCATCACCGAGCGCGTCTATGTGCTGCCTCCGGGTAGCCAGATCGGCCCGATCACCCCGCAACAACGCCAGTCGCTGCTGCAAAATTCGCTGGTCGCGGGCGTCTACGAAAAAGAAGTCGACCGCGAGTCCGCTTACGAAAAAATCAAGGACCGCGCCGATGCGGCGGCCGAAGCGGCTGCAAAAGCTCCCGGTGGCGGCGCGGCGGGCGAGTCTGCCTCGGGCGGCATTCTGGGTGGCCTGAACGACGTACTCTTTGGCAGCACCGGGCCGCGCGGCGGCCGGCATGAAGGCCTGGCGCAGAGCATGGCCAAGTCCGCCGTCCGCACCATGGGCTCCGCCGTGGGGCGAGAGATCATCCGCGGCGTGCTGGGCGGTATCTTTGGCGGCAAGCGGCGCTGAAACAGCATGGCCGGCAATAGCGCGGCTCCCTTTCAAGTTCATCAACCAGCGACACACTGCCCCGCATGCGGCATGCGGCATGCGGCATGCGGCATGCGGCATGCGCGTCGAGGCAGTCTGCAGCCCGGCGTTCAGGGACGGGCCAGCCGTCCTCTTCATCAACGGGATGTTATCGACGCGAGCCACTTCGTGTCATTTGTCGCAATTTAGCGACCGGCAACAAGCGCCGGGCTTGTCAAGCACAACGCCCGTCGCTACATTGGGATTTTGGAAGGACACGCAATGCCCTCTGAAGTTGCCGCGAAATCTGTCGATACCGCGTCCGCGCCAGCCTCATCCCTTGCGCCTTCCGCCCCTTCGTACATTTCGCCCGTTCCCGCTGCTCCTGCCGCTTTCTCCACCTCGCCCCGCCATATCCGCCTGACCTCGCACGCCAGCGGCGAGGGCGCCCTGCCCATCCACTGGGGTGCGGCCAGTGCAGCCGAGCGCGGGCCGGTGGTGGGCACCACCACACGGCGCAGCCACCGCAACGTCATCGGGACGCACAGCGGCTCCTACAGCGTCTACCGCGCGCTGGCCATCGCGTCAGGCGCGCTGTCGCGCCAGCACCGGGCAGACCTCACCAACACCTCGCCCACCGACCTGATCGGCCCGTATCCGCAGTGGAGCGAACCCGGCCGCATCGTGTCACTGGACCCGTGGGGCGCTGCGGTGGCCGACGTGTTTTCGGCCGAGCTGGCCGCCGGCTACGACATCCGTCCAACGATTGCGATCACCAAGGCCCATGTCATCCTGCCCGAAGTCATCGAGGCGCTGCAGTCGGGGCGCCTCAAGGCCGACGGCAAGTACCTGACTGATGGCGGCGCCGCCATGGTCACCAAGGCCGCCATCGAGCCCGTCTGGTATTTGCCCGAGGTAGCCCGGCGCTTTGGCTGCAGCGAAACCGATTTGCGCCGTGTGCTGTTCGAGGAAACCGGCGGCATGTACCCCGAGCTCGTCACCCGCAGCGACCTGGAGGTGTTTTTACCGTCCATCGGTGGGCAGACGGTCTACATCTTCGGCAACCCGCAAGACCTGGCCAACCCCGCGATCGAGCTGACCGCCCGGGTGCATGACGAATGCAACGGCTCGGACGTGTTTGGCTCGGACATCTGCACCTGCCGCCCTTACCTCACCCACGCCATCGAGGAGTGCATCCAGGGTGCGCAACGCGGCGGCGTGGGCCTGGTGGCCTATTCACGCAAGGAAGGCCGGGCGCTCGGCGAGGTCACCAAGTTCCTGGTCTACAACGCGCGCAAACGCCAGGTGGGCGGCGACACCGCCGACCAGTACTTTGCCCGCACCGAATGCGTGGCGGGCGTGCAGGACATGCGTTTTCAGGAGCTCATGCCCGATGTGCTGAGCTGGCTGGGCGTGCGCAAGATTCACCGCCTGGTGTCCATGAGCAACATGAAGTTCGATGCCATCATCAAGGCCGGCATCGAGATCGGCGAGCGCGTGAATATTCCGGACGCGCTGATCCCCGAAGATGCGCGCGTGGAAATGGATGCCAAGATGGCCGCGGGCTATTTCACGCCGGGGCCGGTGCCCGACGCCGAAGAGCTCAAAAAGGCCAAGGGACGGGAACTTGATACCTGAGCCCCTGATTTCACGGACACATCAGCCATGAAAAAAATAGCTGGTGACGCCCAACTGCTGTCGGCTGCGGCCGAACTACGGTCTACAGAAACGATACGGACGCGGGCCCGGGGCCTGCTCGAACGAGCACGCCGCGGCGAGTCGGCCTGGTTCACCGTCAACGACGGGGCGCTGGACACGGCCGCCGTGTTGGTCGCCGAACTGACCCGCGCCCGCTACCCCGATCTGAAGATTCCGTACCACAGCCGGTGGCGGCATTTTGAAGCTGGCGGCGTGGACCGGACCGGTCAGTTAAACGCGGCGCTGGCACAGGTTTCGGCGGCCGAACGGGCACGCGCCCAGATCGACCTGGCCCTGGTCAGCGTGCTGCTGGATGCCGGCGCCGGCCCCGACTGGACCTACCGGGAGCCCGCGCAGGCGGAACACCCCGGGCACGAATACAGCCGGTCGGAAGGTTTGGGCGTGGCCAGCTTCCACGCCTTCATGGCGGGCCTGTTTTCCAGTGACCCATCGCGACCCTTGCAGGCGGATGCCCAGGGTCTGCAAGCCGTCACGGCCGAACGGCTGGGCCAGGCCTTCCAGGTCACGGCGAGCAACCCGCTGGTGGGCCTGGAGGGGCGTGCGGCCCTGCTGCGCCGTCTCGGGCAGGCGCTGCAGGACCAACCCGCCGTGTTTGGCCGGCCCGCTCGCCCCGGCCATCTGTTCGACATGCTGGTCAACAAGTCGCCTCAGCCTGCGCCTGCGGAACAAAGCGCTCAGGAGGCGCAGCCCACCATCCTCGCGCATGAACTGCTGTCCGTGCTGTTGACGGCGCTGGCGCCCATCTGGCCCGCGCAGAACGCCATTGAAAACATCGCACTGGGAGACTGCTGGCGCCACGTTGCCGCGTGCAGCGGCAGCGTAGCCAAGGGCGCGGCGGCCAGCCTCACCGACGGCTGGATGCCGTTTCACAAACTGTCGCAGTGGCTCGCCTATTCGCTGCTGGAGCCGTTTGAATGGGCCGGCATTCGTGTGCAAGGGCTGGACGCCTTGACCGGGCTGCCCGAATACCGCAACGGCGGCCTGTTCCTGGACGCTGGCGTGCTGCGCCTGAAAGACCCCTCGCAGGCGGACCAGCTGCACGCGGCCAGTGATGAGCTGATTGTGGAGTGGCGCGCGCTGACTGTCGCCCTGCTGGACGAACTGGCACCACTGGTTCGCGAGCAGTTAGGATTGACCGCTGAGCAGATGCCGCTGGCCTGCGTGCTCGAGGGTGGCACCTGGGCCGCCGGGCGGGCACTGGCACAGCAACTGCACGGCGGCAAGCCGCCCCTGAACATCCAGAGCGACGGCACCGTTTTTTGAACACCGCTTTTGAATAAAGCACATCGCAACATGACCACTCGCAACGACAAAGTCCACGTCATTGACCATCCGCTCGTGCAGCACAAGCTCACGCTGATGCGGCGCAAGGACGCCTCCACCAACACCTTTCGCACGCTGCTCAACGAGTTGAGCATGCTGATGGCCTACGAGGTCACGCGCGACATGCCGATGCAGGAGATCGAAATCGAAACGCCGCTGGAAACAACGACGTCCCGGGTGATCGATGGCAAAAAGCTGGTCTTCGTCTCCATCCTGCGTGCCGGCAACGGCATCCTGGAAGGCATGCTCAGCGTGGTGCCAGGCGCGCGCGTCGGCCACGTGGGCCTGTACCGCGACCCCAAAACGCTGACCGCGGTCGAGTACTACTTCAAGATGCCGCACGACATGCAGGAACGCGACGTCGTCATCGTCGATCCGATGCTGGCCACCGGCAATTCCGCCATTGCGGCCGTCGACCGGCTCAAGGAACTCAACCCGAAGTCCATCAAGTTCGTCTGCCTGCTGACCTGCCCGGAAGGCATTGCCGCCCTGCAAAAAGCCCACCCCGACGTGGCCATCTACACCGCGGCCATCGACCGCCAGCTCAACGACCACGGCTACATCCTGCCCGGTCTGGGTGACGCGGGCGACCGGATCTTCGGCACCAAGTAGCCGTCAGGCAATCGCTAGCAATCGCCAGGCAACCGGTAGGCAGCCGCTACACTCCCCGCATGTTTTTACCTACGTATGCACGGCGCGCCGCCGGCGCCGCGCTGCTGGGCCTTGCCAGCCTGCTTTGTCCGGCCATTCAGGCCGCCCCCTATACCCCCGCCAGTGATTCAGAAGTCGTCGAGCGCCTGCCCGGCCGGGCCAGCGACCCGGCGCTCAGGCGTGTCGAGTCGCTGCGCCGGCAACTCGCTGCCCGCCCGGACGACGCCACCCTGCGGGTAGAAATCGCGCGGCGCTATTTCGACATGGCCATGGCCGAGGGCGACCCGCGCTACGTGGGTTACGCCTCCGCGACGATCGCTCCGCTGGCCTCGCCGGCTGCGGCCGGGTCCGGCTACTGGCTGCTGCATGGGCTGATCCAGCAATACAGCCACAACTTCGAAGGCGCTCTGGCCAGCCTGGCCAAAGCCAGCCAGCTGGACCCCGCCTCGCCCGAGCCCCTGTCGTGGCGGGCCGCCGTCTTCATGGTGCAGGCGCGCTACGCCGAAGCCCTGGCCGACTGCGAGCGGCTGACGCCGCTGGCCGAGCCGCTGCTAGGTGCGGGCTGCATCGCCTACGTCCGGGCCACCACAGGCCAGCTCGAGGCCGCCTTCGGGCAACTGGCCGCCGCTGGCAAGGCCGCACCGCAAACCTCCCCTGAATTGCTGCTGTGGCTTGACACCCGGCTGGCGGAAATGGCGTGGCGGCTGCAGCGTCACGACGCCGCGGAGGGCTACTTCCGGGATGCGCTCAAGCAAGGCATCACCGACCAGTTTCTGCTGGGAGCCTATGCGGATTTCCTGCTGGCACACCAGCGACCGGCAGAGGTGCTGAAGCTGCTGGCGGGCTGGGAACGTTCCGACGTCCTGCTGCTGCGGCTGGCGCTGGCGGGCGCTTCGGCGGGCGACACACGCGCAGGCGACTGGGCCGGGCAGCTACGCGATCGCTTCCAGGCCGCGGCGCAGCGTGGCGACCGCCTGCACGAGCAAGAGGCGGCACGCTTCGAGCTAGACATCGAACACAACGCCGCCAAGGCGCTGGAACTGGCGGCCCGCAACTACCAGGTCCAGAAAGAGCCGCGCGATGCCGGCATCCTGCTGCGTGCCGCGCTCGCCGCCGGCCAGGCCAAGGCCGCGCAGCCCGCCCTCGACTGGTTGCGCACCAGCCGCTACGAAGATCCGGCATTTGACAAACTCGCCACGCAGCTGGCCGCCCAGGGAGCCACACGATGAAGCGCGGCCTTGTGAAGCGCTTCCTTGTACTGCTGGCCGCCCTGCTCCTGCAAGTCTTGCAAGGCACGGCCTGGGCCCACAAGCCCAGCGACAGCTACCTGACCCTGCGCGCCGCCTCTGGCAGCAGCGATATTGCCGTGCGCTGGGACATCGCCCTGCGCGACCTCGACTACGTGCTGCAGCTCGACCGCGACGGCAATGGCGAACTGACCTGGGGCGAAGTCAGGCAGCGCAGCGACGAGATCACGCGGCTGGCCACCAGCCGGCTGGAGCTCACCGTGGCCGACAAGCCCTGCGCTTGGGTCACCAGCGGCCCGCTCGCGCTCGACAAACACAGCGACGGCACCTACGCCGTGCTCAGCCTCACCGCGCAGTGCGCCAGCCTCACCAGCGCCCTCAAGGCGCGCTATTCCCTGCTGTTCGATGTAGACCCTTCCCACCGCGGCCTGGTGCAATGGATAGCGCCCGGCGCCGAAAGCGCCCAGGCGCTGGTCTTCGGCACCGACTCGGCCGAGCAGGCACTGGCGCTGCAACCCGCCGGTGCCTGGCAGACCCTGCGCCAGTACCTGCTCGATGGTGTCTGGCATATCTGGATCGGCTATGACCATATCCTGTTCCTGCTGGCGCTGCTGCTACCGTCCGTACTGATGCGGCGCCAGGGTCAATGGGAACCCGCCCCTCGGCTGAGCGGCGCTGTCAAAGAGGTGGTCAAGGTGGTCACGGCCTTCACGCTGGCCCATTCCATCACGCTGAGCCTGGCGGCGCTGCAGATCATCAGCCTGCCTACGCGGCTGGTGGAGTCGGCCATCGCCGCCTCGGTGGTCGTGGCGGCGCTGAACAATTTGCGCGGCACGATTGAGGGCCGGCGCTGGGTGATGGCCTTCGTGTTTGGCCTGCTCCATGGCTTCGGTTTTGCCTCGGTGCTGGCCGACCTGGGCCTGCCGCAAAACGCCCTGGTGCTGGCGCTGGTCGGCTTCAATGCCGGCGTGGAAGTGGGCCAGCTGGCCATCGTCGCCGTGTTTTTGCCGCTGGCGTTCTGGCTGCGCGCCACCCGGTTCTACCGCGTGGGCGTGCTCAAGGTCGGCTCGCTGCTGGTGGCCTTGCTCGCGAGCTGGTGGCTGGTGCAAAGGCTGTTTGATCTGTAGTATTGTTTTTCGGCTATGCATTCTCTTTCTGCGACGATTGCCAAGGTCGATCACGGACCCGGCGATGGCGCAGACGCTGAGGAGACCCTGCCTCGAGGGTGAGGGTGAAGCCGGCACGGTGTGGCGTGCTGGCTGGCAGCAGCGCTCCCGTTCCACTGACCACTGACCACTGACCACTGACCACTGACGCATTCCATCCGCGGAGGTTTCATGCTCGATTTACTGATCACCAACGCGACGTTGCCCGACGGCCGAACCAACATGTCTATTGCCGTGCAGGGCGGCCGCATCACCGCGGTGGAGCCTGGCCTCAGCGCCCCCGCCCATGAAACGGTAGATGCAGGCGGTTACCTGCTCAGCCCGCATTTTGTGGACCCGCACTTCCACATGGACGCCACCCTCAGCTACGGCCTGCCGCGCGTCAACGAAAGCGGCACACTGCTCGAAGGCATCGCCGTGTGGGGCGAGCTG
Source organism: Polaromonas sp. JS666 (assembly GCF_000013865.1). Classification (NCBI taxonomy): domain Bacteria; kingdom Pseudomonadati; phylum Pseudomonadota; class Betaproteobacteria; order Burkholderiales; family Comamonadaceae; genus Polaromonas; species Polaromonas sp. JS666. Next base: position 2,027,027 of record NC_007948.1, on the reverse strand, counting down.
AAACCCACACTCACGGCCGACGCCATCATTGAACGCGCCCTCACCTACTGCGACTGGGCCGTCGCCAAGGGCCTGCTGGCCATACGCAGCCATGTGGACACCAGCGACCCCAGCCTGCTGGCCGTGGACGCGCTGCTGGAGGTCAAGAAACAAGTCGCGCCCTACATCGACCTGCAACTCGTCGCCTTCCCGCAAGACGGCGTACTGCGCACAAAAGGCGGTGTGGACAACCTCAAGCGCGCGCTGGACAGGGGCGTGGACGTGGTCGGCGGCATCCCCCACTTTGAGCGTACTTCTGAACAGGGTGCCGCCAGCGTAAAGCTGCTCTGCGAAATCGCCGCCGAGCGCGACCTGCTGACAGACATGCACTGCGATGAGTCCGACGACCCCCTCTCGCGCCACATCGAAACCCTGGCCTTTGAAACCCAGCGACTGGGCCTGCAGGGCCGCGTCAACGGCTCGCACTGCACCTCCATGCACAGCATGGACAACTACTACGTGAGCAAGTTGATTCCGCTAATAGCCGAGTCTCAAGTCAGCGTCATCGCCAACCCACTCATCAACATCACCCTGCAAGGCCGCCACGACACCTACCCCAAGCGCCGAGGCATGACCCGCGTGCCCGAACTCATGGCCGCAGGCGTCAACGTCGCCTTCGGCCACGACTGCGTGATGGACCCCTGGTACGGCATGGGCAGCGGCGACATGTTGGAGGTGGCCCACATGGGCCTGCATGTGGCGCAGATGACGAGCCAGAAAGGCATTCGCGCGTGCTTCGACGCGGTGACGACCACGGCTGCGAAGGTGATGCACCTGCAGGGCTACGGACTGGAAGTGGGTTGCGATGCGAGCTTTGTGCTGCTGCAGGCGCGAGACACGGTGGAAGCGATTCGGTTGCGGGCGAATCGGTTGAAGGTATGGAAGAAGGGAACGCTGCTGGCCGAGACGCCAGCGGCCACGGCGCAGTTGCGGATGCCACTGCGATCACCGGCAACCAGCTTTATGCCTTCCCGATAGTGGCTTCACTGCCCGCAGAGTCGTTGGCCAGATCTTTTGCCAGGTGCGGCAGGTACTCCCGAACCAGCGTTTCCACCATGTCCGCCTGCGCCAGGTCCTTGGCTTTCTTGAGGGGCTCGCGATTGATATCTTTGGAAAGCTGGCGCTTGATCCGGGCAAAGTCCAGTGGATGCACAGTGCGCATGCGCGCCATGGCCCCATTCACGCCGACCACGACCTGATCGAAGCGGGGCACAGACAACAGCTTTTGCCCCATGGACGCGCGAACAGGCCACAGGTCCCCTTCTTCAGGCGTCAGCTGAAGCGGGTGCTCCAATGTGTCCTCCGGGTCCGGCGGAAAGCGGCGGATGAGGTCAATCTCGTAGCCTGAGGCGTTGCGCGCGGTGGAGTTGTCAAGCTCATCACGCTCGAAGGTCTTGTCGACCTTCTTCAGGATGCCCAGGAATGACATCTTGCGGTCCTTCATCACTTCCATGAAGGCCGCCTTCCTGGCGGTGTCGAAAAGCAGGTCAGCGTCCTGGGTAGCCATCACGTCGCTCGGAAGGCGCACGCCCGCGGCGGTCTCGTAAGCAAACAGTGCGTGGGTTCCCACCACAAGAAAGTGCTCGGACACCCCATAGCGCATCATCGCGTTAAGCACCTCGATCAGAATATCCGGCGTCCGACCCACGCGCAACGCCTTGTTCATGCGCCTGTATTCCTCAGCTTTGCCTCGCAGAGTCTTGAGCCGGGCCTCGACCTCAATCTTTCTTTGGGTGAACCGCTCATACTTCAACTCGTTCTCGGGTGAAGCGGGTCCGTGAGACCGCTGCCTGGAGTGAGCCGAGAGCGAAATAAGGTAGCGCCCGCCATCCTGCTCCCGCCAGAACATCGAGCCCCGGTGGCGAATAGCCTCCGCCTCCGCCTGCTCCAGCGCGGAGAAAAGCATCTCGGCATCGATGAGTTGCCGTTTTTGCTGCTCGTTCAGCTCATAAAAGGAGTTCAAGGGCGTCTTCAATGTAAATATTGATTTGTAAATTTTACCTTGAAGACATTGAATTTCAAGGTAAATCTATGGAATTCTATTTTTACCTTGAAGAAGTCTGGCCGCTGGCGTCAACGTCGCCTTCGGCCACGACTGCGTGATGGACCCGTGGTACGGCATGGGCTCGGGCGACATGCTGGAGGTGGCGCACATGGGCCTGCATGTGGCGCAGATGACGAGCCAGAAAGGCATTCGCCAATGCTTCGACGCGGTGACGACCAATGCGGCGAAGGTGATGCACCTGCAAGGCTATGGGCTGGAGGTGGGATGCGATGCGAGCTTTGTGCTGCTGCAGGCGCGGGACCCGGTGGAGGCGATTCGGTTGCGGGCGAATCGGTTGAAGGTCTGGAAGAAGGGCAAACTGGTGGCAGAGACAGCGGAGGTGGTGGCGAGCTTGACAGTCGCAAACCGACCCACCAAGACCGCCTTCTTCAAGGCAAATTAAGAACTTCCAGCCTTCACCTTGAAAAGCATGCCTCTCAAGCCACCGGCAACACGATGTCGACCCGCCCGCCGCCCATCGAGCCGCGTGTGAGCTTCAGTTCCCCCTGGTGGCTGGCCACCAGGTCGCTCACCACGGCCAGCCCGACGCCGTGCCCGGGCACGCGCTCGTCCCCCCGCACGTGGAGCCGCAGGACGGACTCGGTGTCGCTGAACCCGGGGCCATCGTCCTCGATGCGGATGCACAAGCGCCCGGCTTCGCGCCACACCCGCACCCCGACCCGGCTGCGCGCCCACTTGGCCGCGTTATCCAGCAGGTTGCCCATCATCTCGAACAAGTCGCCCTCGTCGATGCGCCAGGCCAGGTCGGCCGGGCACTCGACGCTGAAGTCCAACGCCTTCTCGGCATGCACCTTGGCCAGCGCGTCGCGAATACGCTCCAGGATCGGCGCCACCAGAAGCGGCGGCGCAAAGCGCGCGGCGCCCCCGGCGATGGCGCGCCCCAGCTGGTGCTGCACGATGTCGTCCATGCGGCTCACCTGCTGGGCCACGGTGGCCGGCAGTTGCGCCGGCTCGGCCAGGGCGCTGCGCAGCACGGCCAGCGGAGTCTTCAGGCTGTGGGCCAAAAAGCTCAGTGCGTCGCGATGCCGGGCCTGGCGCTCGCGCTCCTGCTGGATCAGGGTGTTCAGGTTGTCCGTGAGGCCCGAGATTTCGGTGGGGTAGCGGCCCTCAATGCGCGATTGCTCGCCCTCTTCGATACGCCGGATCTCGCTGGCCACGTGCCGCAGCGGCGCCAGGCCCCATCGCAACAGCCACAGCTGGGCCAGCAACAGCAGCACGGCGGCGCCGCCCAGCCAGAGCCACAGGGTGCGGGTAAAGGCGCCGACCTCGCGGTCGAAGGCCGCGCGGTCTTCCAGCACTGTGAGCACCAGCGGTACCTCACGCGAGGAGGCCTTCCAGGTGACGGCATAGCTGACCGACAGGAAGGACCCGCCGGTCCCGTCCACCGTCTCGTTGCGCCATTGACCGGGTTGCAGGCTGCGCCGAAAGGGTGGCTGAAAGCCCAGGGTCGAGGCCGACTGCCACTGCTCCCCCCGCAACACGTTATGGATACCCGCGTACAGGCCGGAACCCGGCAGCGACAGGCGCGGCTCGGCAAACTCCGGCGGCATCACCAGCGCACCGCCGACATCGAGTTCGGCAGCAGCCAGTAGCAGGTAGATAGTGCTCTGCAGCCGGCCGAAGTGGACCGTGCGCACACTGTCCTCATGGGCGCGCTGCACCGCCAGCCCGGCGCCGGCCATAAAGGCCAGCAGTACCAGCGCAGCCCCCAGAAGCAGGCGGGCACGGATGGAATAGCTGGCTCTCATTCCAGGGTGAACCGGTAGCCACGCCCTCGCACGGTCTCGATCGGGCCGAGGCTGCCGTCCGGGTCGAGCTTGCGCCGCAGCCGACCCACCAGCACCTCCAGCACGTTGCTGTCGCGGTCTTCCCCGTGCGGGTACAGGTAGTCCGACAGCGCCTGCTTGGTGACGATGCCCGGGCGCTGGCGCACCAGATACTCGAGCAGGCGGTACTCGAACGCCGTGAGCTCCAACGCCGCGCCATTGAGCCGCGCCGCCTGCGCCGACAGGTCAATGCTGAGGGGGCCGAGCGTCAGCACGTCAGAGGCAGTCTTGAGCGAGCGCCGCAACAAGGCCTTGAGCCGCGCCGCCAGCTCCGGGTATTCGAAAGGCTTGACCAGGTAGTCGTCGGCCCCGGCCTCCAGCCCCACAACCTTGTCTTGCCAGCTGCCGCGTGCGGTGAGGATCAGGATGGGTATGGCACGCCCCTCCTGGCGCAGGCGCTGCACGATGGTCAGCCCGTTCAGCTTGGGCAGCCCCAGGTCGACGATGACCAGGTCGACCGGGTACTCGCGCGCCAGGAACAGGCCCTCTTCGCCGTCCTTGGCCTGGTCGACCCGGTAGCCATCGGCCTCCAGCTGGCGGGCCAGTGTGAGCCGCAGCGCGGCATCGTCCTCGATCAGTAACAGGCGCATGGGTTAAAGCTGCCGCAGGCCGGCCCTATCGGACCTGGCCGGTGGCGACGTCCACCTGGATCACGCGGACCTCACCAGCCGGCGTGACCACCTTGACGCGCCATACCGGCTGGCCCGAAGACTCGGACTTTTCGACGGACAGCACGCGGCCGCCACTGGCCCGCTGGGCCGCCGCGGCCGCGTCGTCGCGGCTCAGGTCGGCCCAGGCCAGGCTGGACGCCACCAGCAAGGTGGCGCAGAGCAGTTTGGCAAATGCGTTCATCGTGCGTTCATCGGTTGTAAGCACCATAGTACTCGCGACCGCCACGGTCATCGCGCCGGCCCTGGTATTCGCGTGCGCCCTGGAGCTCGCGCCCCACCGACGCCACCGGCTCCACCGGGGCCACCGAGACGCGCACGGGCAAGGTGCGGCCCGGGTTCTCGCGGGTCACCGTGCTGTAGACCTGACCGCGGTACTCGTACTCGACCTGGTAGCCCGTCAGGCGGGACTGCACGTCGTTGACGGTGTTGCAGGTTTGCACCTGGCGCTGCTGCGGCTGCGCTGCCTGCTGGTAGCCACCACCCCAGCCGTTCTGGTTGGCAAAGTGCTCGCCGGCCAGCGCGCCGACCACGGCACCGAGCGCGGTGGCGGCTTCGCGGCCGTGCCCCTTGCCGACCTGGTTGCCCAGCACGGCGCCGGCCACACCGCCAACCGCCAGCCCGCCGTAATTGCGCGAAGCCGCCACGGGTTGCTGCTCGGTCACCCACTGGCTGGTGCACTCGTTGCGCGGCACGGAGACGTTCTCGTACTGTGGGTTGACATTGCGCACGCGGGCCGTGTCGTTGAAGGTCTGGGCCTGGGCGCCCGCTGCCAGCAGCGTGGTCAGGCAAAGAATGGCAGAACGTTTCATGAAGAGGCTCCTTGGTTGATATGTAGAGCAGAGCTTACAAAGAGGCAGGTGAACGCAAGCTGAACGAAATCGATAAAAGGTTCTTCGCAACACCTACCCCAAGCGCCGCGGCATGACCCGTGTACCCGAGCTGATGGCCGCCGGCGCCAACGATGAGCTGGCCCAAGCTAAATCCTTGCAATCCCAATGCTGTACATGGTTCGCAAGGCTGGTGGATGGGTCAGCACGAACGCTGCACATGGGGCAAAAGTGGATCGGCACCAACAAGCTTGGCGGCGCGCACATCGAAGAACATGCCCGATATACTCCTATCTGTGATTCGGCTGCATTCACGGCAGGTCGATCCAGTGAGGCGGCGGCGTAAGATTTCAAAAAACCACGCCAAAACCTACGCTGATGGCGTAAGTGTTATTGATGAAATCTTGGGCGCAGATGGGAATGGTCACCAGCCTCATAACCCAAATTCAATGATTAAAATCAAGCACTTACAGAGAAAATCCATTGAGAATCAATGGAAGTGAATATGCGGGTGTAGTTCAATGGCAGAACGGCAGCTTCCCAAGCTTCATACGAGGGTTCGATTCCCTTCACCCGCTCCATAGTTTCGTAAGCTATTGATCTTGCTTATGATTCTGTGAGGCTGACACGCCGCTTGCAGGTCTACTACGAAAGTGGGGACCAAAGTGTCGGGAGCTCAGTACCTATATCGCCGCGACAGCGGCACTTACTATATTCGCCTTTGCGTGCCAGCGCGTTTGAAGGTGGCGGTCGGCAAAGGTGAAATCCATCGAACCACGGGCTGCCGGGATTACCGGCTTGCCAAGATCGTGGCAGCCGAACTTGCCGCACACTGGCACCGGGCGATTCAAGCGCTGGAACGCATGGACATCTCGAAGATCAAGGCCGGATCCATCAAGCTGCTTGGTGACGGTTACATCCCGTTAACCGATGCGGCTGAGGCGTTAGGCACCACCCCCTCATCTCTTGCCCAACGGCTTACCATCCGCCAGGCTCATTTCTTTGTCGAGGCGAACGACTGGCTCGGCTGGGCGGTAGAAGACATCCACGAGTCTCTGGAGCACATCCAGGACGAGCTTGGACAGGTCGAGGTCGTCATCGATGCGAACAAGATGGGCGGGCCGGCAGCACAGCGTCGGTTCAGTGGCCTGCTCCGGATCCGCTTTCCTGAAGAAGTGATCGCGATGGTGCGCACCAATCAACCGGCTGGACTGTGTCAGTTCCTGCTGTGGCCATCCCCCGATCGTGGTTTTGTATGCGACCTACCAGGCCAGCCGGTTGACAGCCAGATGTTGCAGATCCGCCGGATCGATGTTGAGGCCATGCGCCTGGACCTGGCGGCACAGCTCACCCCGGATATGCTGGCCTCGGCACATCCAACCCTGCCCCAGCCGGACACAACGACCACCCTACCCACGCCTTCAACGGGTATGACCTTTTTGGTGTTCCGCGATGAATATTTGAAACGCAACGCGGGCTTCTGGAAGGCCGACCAGGTGCGCCGACGCCAGGACCAGTTTGAGGCATTTCTTGAACTGATGGGGGATCTTCAACTCGCCAAAATAGACCGGGCCACGATACGGACATTTTCAGACGAGATCGCAAAAATTCCCGATGAGCGACATAACGTTCGCCGTAAATTCAAGCGCCCCGACGCAGACTATCAAGAATTGATCGAGCTGGCCGAAAAACACAACTTGCCCAGGTTAACGGTCTCTGCTCAGCAACGGATGCTCGATGGAATTTCGGAAATTTTCGCGTGGGCTGAACGAGAAACGCTAATCACCAGCAATCCAGCCAAGGGGCTCGGCGGTGAACTGAAAAAACGCTCAGGAAGCACCAAGGTCAAAGCGCATGAGCAACGCGACCCGCTCTCCGACGTGGACCTTCAGAAGATATTTTCTGCAGTCTGGTTCACCACGGGAAGCGGCCTAAAAACTGCCAAAGGCAAGTTCTACACCTACAGGCCGCATTACTTCTGGCTGCCCTTGCTCGCCATCTATCACGGTGGGCGACTGAATGAGCTGTCACAACTCTACCTCGACGACATCAAGACAAGTGAAAGCGGCGTTCCTTATCTCGACTTTAATTTGTTGGGCGAAGACAAGATGGACGTCGACGAAGCAGACCGGAGCGCCGCCACCGACAAGTCATTAAAAACAGTGAGTTCGCAGCGCGTAGTCCCCATGCACAAGCACCTGGTGGACCTGGGCTTCCGGGAATATGTGAGTGCATTGCGGGACGCCGGCTACAAGCGACTTTTCCCGGAGTTGCGTTTTAACAAGGCTAAGGGCTACGGCAAGGCGGCCGGGAGCTGGTTCAACGAGCGTTTTCTCGGCAAAGAACTCGGTATCCCAAGAAATGGACGTAAGACGTTTCATTCGATGCGCCACAACTTTGCCACAGCACTGGGCGCCACTGCTACGCCTACCACCATAAAGTCTGACCTAATGGGACATTCCCGCGGGCTTGCACTGGTAGAGGCCCGCTACGACAAGGGAGGAGATTTGCTTGAGCGAAAAAAAGTCATTGACGCAATTCAATACGCCTTGCCGCCCATTGCCCACTTCAATATCAAAGACGGAATCCAGGCGATCAAGGACGCATTGAAGACAAAGGAATCCCACAAAAAAACGAAGAGGTATCCGTCCTGAAAGGCCGCCGCCGTCAAGGCCTGCGGGTGGTCATGCCAGCAGTTCCTCTTGTCGCTGAACTTTGAGGACGCGCAGTTGTCTGTTCTTCTGTCCGGCTACCTCTAACTCGCCCACGTCTCCCGGCGAAAGCCCGAGAAGCGCCTGTGCCAGCGGAGTCTCCTCGTTGACGATGCCCATCTTGGCGTTGCTCGGGCTGTCCACAATGAGGACGCAGTGCCTGTCGTTCGGTTCGTTTACCAGGCAGTACGTGACGCGGTCCCCGACTTCCACGAACAGGTCTTCGTTTCCACCTGCTACGGCCGACAGGACCTCGGCCAACTCTTCCGAAACCTTTTCCACCGCCTCGTTTTCCGCCTCGAAGTCCTCTTCCTCCCATGTCCCCGGATCCTCAGCCGCGCTCAGGCGGCGGCGTTCTTCAAGGAAGTTTCTGAGGCGTTCCATTTCCCTGCGCGGGTTGTAGAACCAGTCGGTTGACCAGATGCGATGGATGCGTCCCCGCCATCCGAGCGACTCGAGAATCTCCTGGCGGATACGGTCGCGATCGCGGACCGAGAAGCCGCTGTGGTAGGTCGCCCCATCGCACTCGATGCCTGCCAGGAATTCGCCGGGCCGGTCTGGGTTGCGCACCGCCATGTCAATGAAGAACCCCGCGACGCCCAATTGTGGCTTGACCCCATAGCCCATGGCCGTGACCACGTTGGCCACCGACACCTCGAAATCGCTGTCCGGATCGCGCTCGCCTTCGTCCGTCGTGACCAGCACGCCTCGCTTGGCGAAGTCGAGATAGTCACGTAGCGCCTTGGTGCCGAGCGGGGTGCGTTCGTCGACGACGATGTCCTCCGGTGCCATGGACGTGAAGAGTTCGATGCGGCGTTTGGAACGAGTGAAAAGCACGTTGAGACGGCGCCAGCCGTCCGGCCGGCTTATGGGCCCAAAGTTTTGGCGGACCTTGTCCGTGCCGGGGGCCTTGCCGAACGTGGTGGAGATGAAGATTACGTCACGTTCGTCGCCTTGCACGTTCTCGAGGTTTTTAACGAAAAATGGCCAGCCCTCGGTCTCCCAGCGGCCCATGAAGTCCGCCCCTTCCGCGAAGGTCTTGAATTTCTTGTCGAGCAGTTCTTCGATGAGTTCGCGCTGGGTCTGGTTCAGGGTCACCACGCCAAGCGATTCGTCGGGACGCTTGATCATGTGTTCGAGGACGGCGTCGACCAGACGCTGGGCCTCGGGCACGTTCTGCCTGTCCTTGTACGAGCCGCCCCTGACGTAACGGTACTTCACCCCGAGGCCAGGATTCTTGGCATAGGGTGATGGGAAGACGATCAGGTTCTTGTAGAAGTGGTGGTTTGAGAACGCGATGAGGGATTCGTGGTGCGAGCGGTAGTGCCAGCGAAGGCTCCGCACAGGCGTGAACAACTGTTGGCAAATGTCCAGAATGCTCTCCATGCCGCTGATGGCGGCCGGTGCCTCGTCTTCGTCCTCGTCGTCCCCCGAGTCGAGCATGCGATCGAAGAAGCTAGTAGGCGGTAGCTGCTTGGGATCGCCAACCACGACCAGTTGAGAGCCGCGGGCGACGGCGCCGAGGGCTTCCTCCGGCCGCAGTTGGGACGCCTCGTCCATGACGACCAAATCGAACTTTAGGGCGCCCTGCTCAAGATACTGGGCCACGGACAGCGGCCCCATCATGAAGCAGGGTTTGAGTTCTTGCAGGGCGTTCCCTGCGCGTTTCACTAACTGGCGGATCGGAATGTGCCTGCGCTGCTTGTTGATTTCCCGGCGTAGCAGGTGCATGTCCGTGAAGTCTCCGACTGTCGTCCCGCGTTGGCCTTCGGGCACGCGCGTGCGCTTTTCGATTTGGCTGGCGAAGTCCTTGCCTGTCAGCGACACGATTTCGGCGTCGAGCGCCCTGTAGTCAGAACGCGTCTTCTCGTGGGCGGAACCATTGAACCTAGAAAGTTCGGGGAAGGCCTGATAGGCGGAACGCCCGATGGACTGGTAACCCGCCAATTCAAAGGCCGAGGCTAGAGCCACTGAAGGCATCCGTCCGGACTCTAGAGCGGACACGAAGTCGGCCAGCCCCTCCTGCCGCGCCTGCTGCCGGAGCGAGAGATATTTCGACCATGGCAGGACCGATCCCGGGGATTCCGCCACGGCCTTCAGCCGGGCCGCCATTTCGGAAGGCAGGTCGCGTCCGGAGCCGGTTCTCACCTGTTTCTGCCACTCTTCCCACGAGAAGGAGCCGTAGGACGTGAGGCTTTCCATATGCTGCCTCGCGCCACTGCAGCCGCGATCAATCGCGCCGTAAAGTCGTTTGGATGCATCCAGCGCTTCCCGGGCGCCTTCCGACAGCAGGCGCCGGCGCACCTCCATCGGAAGTTCGAGCACGCACACGGCGTTGCCCCATCCGTGGGTCTGCGAAAGGCGGTCTAGGTTTGTGTCGGCGCCTTGGAAGACGTCCCCCAGCATCCGGCACACCTCGACCGATACGGCGAAGCGCTCTAGGATGGAGCGGGCCTCGGACTCTTCGGCAGACGCCGCGAAAACCTCGTCTACCGAGGCCCCGCCTCTGGCAAACGGTGCAAGCTTTTCGAGGATGTTCCTAGCGGCCGCCGCGTCTTCCTTGGCGAATTCGATCAGCGCGGTCCAACCGTCGAAACGGTTCCATGCGGGAAGGGAGGCCACGGCCGACCATGCGCCGTCGAGTCCGGATTTGGCTTTGGCGAACGCCTCGGCTACGGACAGGGGAGGATTCTCCCCGGTGAAAACGAGTGCCTGTAATGCCGTTTCCGCGGCGAGCGACGCCTGGGCGGAGATGGCGAAAACGGCATCGGACCAGCGGCCTCCGGCCAGGTCGGCCAGCCAGCCCAGTTCCTCCCCGCCTGCGTCCCGCAGAGTCTTCTCGCCGCACATCAATAGCGCCAGATCGGACGCGGCCGCGTCAAGTTCGGATCGGGCCTCCATAAGACGCAGGGCATCCTTCGGTGAGAGGTTCGACTCGGCTCGGGCCGCGAAGAATCCCGAGACGGTCCCGAGGCTCTCCACCGCCTTGCCAAGCAACTCCAAGCCCTCGTCCCATCCGCGCCCCTTGGCCTCGCGAAATCCGACAACGCCGGCTCCGAGGATTTCCCTCACGGCCGCCTCTGCGCCGGCCAACCTTTCGGCGTCGGCCCGGACTGAAGCGGCTTTGGCGGCTAGTTCGGAAATCCGGTCGGAAGGGATGGTTGTCAGGTCGACTCTATCGGTAAGGCCGGGGCATTCGACCAAAGCAGCTCGGCTGGCCAGATACCAGTCGTTGAGCCGGGCGATCCTGTCGGGATCGGTTTCCATGCCTCGGAACAGCCCGCCGAAACACTCCTTGAGTTCGGGAGATGCGACGAAGGACTCCCGTGCCTCGATCCACGAAACTAGGCCGACCAACTCATTGGCGCGCTGCCTACCGGAAACCTTGCGCTTTTCCTTGGAGAGACCCGCATGCAGTTTTTTTGCCTTGCGCCACTCCCCGTCGAAAAATGCGAAGAAGCCTTCCTTGCGCCGCAGGGCAGCCACTGCGGATTTGATTTCCGCGGGGGGCGGCAGGGCATCGAGGTAGAACAGAGGAGCGAACACTACTTTGCCGTCCCGTTCGACGGCGAGCGCGGAGCGGATCTTTCCGACTAGTTCACCCGCACGCGCGTGGCCGAAGGACGATCGGCGGTAATCAAGCAGATCGCCTGGGGCGTCCGCGGCGACCTTGGCGAGGGCCGCGGCCTCTGCCACTGCTCGTTCGGTGCGGTCGAAGGATATTCCGAGTCGTTCGGTGGCTTGGCGGCAGCGTGCCAGAGCGTCGGCACAGGCCGAAGTCTCGGCTTCCAGAAGCGATTTGAGCCGCTCGATTTCGGCCGTAGGCTTTTCGGCAAGTGGCCGCGCGGCGAGGCGCTGGGCTTCGGCCAGCACCGCGGCGTCGATCGGTGTTTTATTTGTGAGGCCGGGGAGACCGTCGGGATCGGCAAGCCTCGCGACGGAATCCGGCGTGGAATCGAAGTCCAGGCCGCGGCGTGCCGCAATGGCGCCGACCCGCACGGCGGCTTCGGAAATAATTTTGGCCGTTGCGAGAACCGCCGACGCGCGGTCGGCTATGGAGCGCACCAGGAACGGGGCCAACCTCGACGCCGGGGCTTTCCCACAGTTCGAGAGGAACGCTTCCAATGCGGTTTTGCCCGCAGGTCCATAGGGGGCTGCGGCGGAAAGAGCCGATGCCTCGAAAACATCAATGGCCTTCTCGAGCCTAGACGTTGTTTCCAGTGCGTCGCCGATGTCGGCGGCGAGCACTGCGGAGGACAGATTCCGCTTCTCGGCGAGTCTCCGCGCCTCCTCCGTTTCTTCCAAAGGGAGTCTTTCGCCGTCGGCCAGCACGCGGGCAGCGGACTCGAAAAGCCTCCTGGTTTTGGTCACGCCGGAGGCCACGTCCGAGAGCAGTCGCGAACTGCGCTGCCCCTTCGGGTCGGACTCTGCGTCGAACATTCGGGCCAGCAGAGCCGGATCGGCGCCTTCAGGCACTGGGGGTGCAAGGTCCAGCGCCACCCTGGTCTTGCCAGCAGCGGCGGTGTCCGGCTGTTCCGTGAATCCGAAGAACTCAACAGCCTCGTCGGCTGCCGCGTCGGCGCTGCGGGCGTGCGCCAAGGCCTGTTGCACTGTTCTGGCAATCGTCTCGTCGTCCGAAGGGGCCAGGGGATTGGGCCGGAAACCCCACCAGGGATGGACGGAGTCGAACCGTCCGGTCGCGTCGTAAAGCTCCGCGAGCCCAGCGAGCCGGGACCTGCGGGACTCGATGTCGTCGTGCGTCCACTGTGACGCGTCGGGGAAGCCGATGGCGTTGACCTCGGCGGAAAGCTCGCCAAGATCCTGTCTGCGTCGCTCGGCAGCCCAGAACACCTCGTTGACCGTCAGCCCCAAAGCATTGCCGACGCGGCTGCCCATCAGTTCGGCGTAGCGGCCAAGTTCGGTCTTCTGCCGCTGAAGCGTCGCGAGCTTGGCCTGGAATTGGGCCGGGGCGGGAAAGCGCTCCTCGATGCGGGCTTGGACGTCCTCGAGGAACTTCTTCTTCTGCGTCTTGTGTGAATGCAATTCGAGGCAGAAGTGACCGAGGCCGGCGTGGTTTAGGCGGTGCCGTACAACTTCGAGGGCGGCCAGCTTCTCGGATACGAACAGGACCTTCTTGCCCTTGGAAAGGGCCGCCGCGATGATGTTCGTAATGGTCTGGGACTTACCGGTGCCCGGTGGCCCGTTGACCACGAGGTTCTTGCCCGAGAGGACGTCGATGATCGCGCTGTGCTGGGACGAGTCGGCGTCATAGATGAGCGGCTGCGCGGCCTCAGGTCGCTCATCGATTCGGTAGTCCTCGGCGTGCAGTCCGCCGTCCCCGCCCCCGCCGGATGCCCCGGAGAAGACGGACTTGATCAACTTGTGATCCGTGAGGCCAGGATTCTTCTTTGTGTCCAAATCGGCCCATATCGCCAGCTTGCCAAAGGAGAGCATGCCGAGCGTGATCTGGCGCCGAACCTTCCATCGGCGCTTGTTTCTTATCGCCTGCTCGATGCGACCGAAATAGGTTTCCGGCTCGTCCTCCTCGCCGAACTCGGGGATGGAAAGCATGAAGTCGCGGCGCAGTTTCTCGCGTAGGGTGTGGTTCTCGGCTAAATCCTCGCCGTTGTGCTGAACGGTGTACTGGTAGGTGCGCGTTTCTTTGTCGATTTCTCCCCGGACAAGTTGGGCCGGTAGCGACAGGAGCGGAGCGAGCATCGGGCGCTCCGAGTCCTCGCTATCGTAGAACTCGAGAAAACCGAAAACGAGGAATAGCATGTTGGAGCCGGTTTCCTCGACGGCCGTCTTGGCCTCGCTGGCTATCTTGCGCAGTTGGCGTTCCAGATCGGCCGGGTAGAGCAAGGTCTGCATCCCGTGGAGCCGGCGCCCGTTGGGACCGTCCGGATTTGGTGCCAACTCGAACGAAGTCGAAATACCAACGCGGGGGGCGTAAAGCCGCGCCTCAGGTCGCCTGCCCTCGTAGGTGTCGGGCGGCGGCTCGGGCACGTACTTGAAGGGGACGCCCCTGCCGTCAATGTAGAGGCGGTCGAACACCAAGTCGACATTCGGCGCCTCGGCGATCTGGACGCACCGCCCCTTGGGGTGCCGGTAGTTGAGCAGGCGGTTCCGAGCAGACAGATCCAGCAGGCGCGTCCTGAGCCTCTCTATCGCATCACCGACGGTTATACCCCCCGAAAAAAGCTCTCCTACGAGAGCGTCCGCGTCGTTGGCTTGGTATTCACCGTTTGTTTTTTCGTTTTCCATGTCCCACCCTGTCTTGCCGACATTCCTGATTCCAGAATGGTAACCGGCAACCTCTTCGCCACCGTTCGATGTACGTATGGCGAGGTTTTCTATGGGTTGATGGAATCGTCCAGCGGACCGTAGGTGCTTTGTTGGTCGGCGATGTCGTCATAGGCCGGATGGAACCCGTCACCGGCCATGTCGGCCTTTAGCTTCGCCTGACGGGCCTGCAACTTCGCGGTGTTTACTACGGCTGGCGTGCCAGGTAGCTTGCACAGCCAGCGAGCGGCGTGGGTCTCGGTTTTTGACTTCGCAGTCTGCCGCCTGGCCACAACGACTTGGCCCTCAAGCACCATGCTGTGGCTGTTCATCAGGATGCGGTCGACATAGAGGAGCGGGGGCAGCAACTCATTGCGCGTGCCTGGCTCATAGAGGCGTGCTTCGCGCGCGTTGTCCCAGGGCGAATTCGGGAATCGCTTAGCAATGATCAGATCGCCGCGGCGGCCGCGATTCAGGGCGCTGACCGGATCAGCGTCGGGGCCAGGTGGCCCAAGGTCGTAAACGTCATAAATCACTGGTTTAATATACAGTGATTCTGACTAGAATAATCCTTCTCCCGAGGTCACAACCTGGGTATTTCGCGCTGCGCCAGGCAGAGGGATGTTCTTGGCCCCGTCGACGGCGCCGTGCCTGAAAATCTCCAGCGGCGGCACCTGGATCAGGGCTTCAGCCTGCTCGATGCTACCGTTCAGCCACTCGTCCCAGCGGTCCCGTTCGATGGGCACCACGGCCCGCTTGTCCTGCTTATCTGCCGGCAGCACCCCCTTGGTGGTCTTGTCCACCTCGGGTTTGTGCATCAGCGCGAGCAGCGGGTGGCCGTCGCAGTTTTGCGTGATCATGGTGTAGCTGGGCACGATGTCTCCGGTTTCCGGCTCTGTCCACTCGGCATAAAGCCCGGCCAAGGCCCACAGCTCGCCATCGGCACGTTGGAACTGCCACGCGATGCTCTTGGCACTGCCCGGTGGGTAGTAGGGCTCCTGAAAGCTCTCGGCCGGGATCAGGCAGCGCTGACCGACCAGCCACGGCCCCTTGAAGGTGTTGGCGACAGCCAGGCCCTCACGCCGCGCGTTGTTGGTGCTCAGCCGCGTGCCATTGGGCGCAGTAGGAACGCGAATCTTGCAGCCCGGCGGGATCATGCCCCACTGACCCACTGTGATGTCACCATTGCCGCGCATGTAGGGCCCTGGCTTGAGCGGCGCAACGTAGCTGCCCCATAAGCCCTTCATGTTGGGTGTGCCCAAGCGATGGTAATCTGGAGGCACGTAAAGGTTGCACATGGCGTACCTGTAGGCGCGGTGCGGTCAGCCGACCGGGCTGGTGTTTTCGTCTTCACCAGCTGCAAGTGGGCCTGTTTTCTTGTCCCTGACCATCCTCAGCAATTCTTTGTTGCCAGCATCATGGGCGGCAAGCCAGCTGGGGAAAGTCGCTTCAGACGACTGTAAATCCAGCCACACGGTTGCATCTTCAGTGCTTTCGTGCAGCACCCAGTAAAACTGACCAGGATCTGGCTCATCGACAAGAATGGCAATGCGACGCAAGCGCTGAGAAGCCGCTGGGCGGTTGACTGAAGGTTTGCTCATTCCCGCAGGATAACGCCAGCCACCTACAGTCACAAATCCATAACGCTTTTGTGTCGGTAGGATCTCGCCCAGGTGGTGGTTTCAGCCATACGGGCACCCTGAAAAGCATCTTCGGAACCTTCAATTGGACGTCGATGTGCTGCGGTTGGGTGCATCAAGCCATGGAAGTCGCGCGCCAGATCAACGCCCTGGCGGGACTAAAAGTACACCCTCAACGGTTGAATTCAGCGGCCGCCGAAGGCGGTCCGCTGGAATGCTGGGTTAGGCCTCGCTCACGTGTGGATGAATGTGCCTTGATGCACAGGCGGATTCTGTACTGACGGGCAGATTCGTTTGCAGACCTTTTTTATCGTCTTTGTCCCGCCTGGGGCTTTGGTGGCAGGTGACTTCCTTGTTGCGGCCTCTACGGAGGCTACCCAAAAAGTTTCTACGACGCCACTTGGAGCGATTTCGTCGATCGATACATATCGCAGGACGTTTGCACGATCATCGAACGCACTTTGTTCAAGAAGTAGCTCACGGCCTTGTGAGTGCGAGGATACGAAGTCGCTTTCAATCAGCGCAGGACCAACCCACGTTTCAACATCGAACTCACGCAGCTTTCGCTGAAGTGCGCTGAAGAATAGTGGTTGAGTCTTCGGGCTAACTCCAGGGGACTGCAACAGGGATGCGCGTGAGTACTCGACGGCAATGAACTCGTCTCCGTCGAGCATCCAGCTGTTGGCTGCAACTGTTGAATCGACAGCCGCCACTGGGCTTGCCAGTGTGACCAACGCAAGACCATGTTCGTCGAAGCGAGCTTCCTCCAGCATTACTTCGCTTTCGGCGATTTCGTTGTGCCGATGTAGGAGGCGTAGGCCAACCGAGTTCTGAAGGCCATGGTCCTCAATTACGATTAGAAGTTCCTCGATGACTGAGTCGCGGTCTCTCTGCCGAAGTGCCAAGTCTGCATCAAACACTGTCGGGAGTTTGTTGTACGAACGATTATGTTCAAAGGAAGTCTGCATTTGTCGCTCCAAGAAAGTTTGAATGGAAACCAAAAACGGTGCCGAACCAGACCTCCTCCTTTCTCGGGTTCTGCACGACTGTTCGGACGGTCTGCAGGCGTGTACTTGCGAGGCCCAACGAGGCCGTATTGTTAGTCCGCATTCACTCTGACAAGGGCAAATCGAGAGTACTTTTACCATTCCCCAGGTTCCGATCGCGCCGTATGCGCGATTCTGAGAGGTCAGTATTCTCGTTGAAGAATTCATTTCAAGTTTTTGGACTAAAAATACAGCCTCAACGCCCCGGTTCAGCGGCGGCGGAACGCCGTCCGCTGAACCGGTTGTTAGGCTCCGACAATTGCCAATAGTCGCCTTGTGGCCTCTTTCCTGTCGCGTCGTCGATGCTGGCTGTAGCCGACGCATGGTTAGCTCCACATTGGGAGACATTCTCGCCCCAACTCAACGGTTGGGACATCCTCCATTTGAAGGAGGGTGCCGAAAGTAGCTGCATTGCGTCCGATCGACATCCTGGGTTGAGCACATATTGACCACTTTAGAAACCCGTCTCGATAAACCATCGGCCCGCTAACCCGCATGGATGCTGGAACCGTGTCTACGACTTCAATTGCGCAGAATATCAAAGCAGCCCGGTTTAGGTCATACTTTAGCTATGGAATCCAGCACCGACACCCATCCTGGCCAGACGCCCGAAATCATCTGGGCGGAGGCATTCGCCACGATGTACCTTTCTCTCTCAGGGGGCGATGGGGACATACATCACCTGATTGACTGGGGCTATGAACTTTGGCCGACGCACGGCGCGCGCGATGCCGCCGAGGTGGCCAAGGACGAGTTTACGAAGGCCAACCCATAGCACCCTAGTGCGCCAAATAGGTCTGCAGGATGCGATATCGTCCAGCTGGTGAAGAGATCGACTCCACGAGGCAAAACGCATTGATGCGCCAGGCTATCACGCTGGACTGTGGCAGGCGCGAGTGTTTTGCTCGATGTGCAAGTGTCACGTGGGGGCGGTAGCCGCGGCGGTCTGCCGTAAGACCGAGGCAACCCAATTTCTCTTCAATTGAATCGTGCAATGCAGTCAACTTAGTAGATGTCGAGATGGGACGAAGAACCGCCACCTCCTCCCATAGTTGAGGGCGTCCGAGCTCAATGTCGATTGGTTCAAAGTTCAGCGCCAGGGATTCCCGAATGGTGTTTAGCATGGGCAAATCCACCTCGCCAATAAAACGCAGCGTTAGGTGGAAATCCGTTGCTGCAACAAGCTTGGCGTGGTTGGCCCATTCACACTTCGCCGAGTACTCAGCGAGCTGAGCGCACACTACGGAGTCGGGCCATGCAGCAATAAAGAGTCGGGGCATCGGATCTGTATAGGGCTTAAAGTCAACATGACGTGATGCAGAAGCATAGGCACAAAATGAGTTTAATTGGGATCTAAGGGTCGTATATTTCGATCGGGACAGAAGGTGTTGACCCGGCGCTCCCCGGCCAGTCCTGCAGCATCCGACAAGGCCGTCCCATGCCCATAGCGCTTATTAACAGCTGCAGCGCCTGCATCAGCCGGGGTCCTTCGGTTTCACTAAGGAAAACCGCGTCAGTTCAACTCATATCCTTGCCCTCCTGGTTTCAAGGGGTCACCAAGGCAATCACGCCCTTGCCATCAAAGACCATAGGCGCAGCTGGTCGGTCTCCTGCCAGGTCGCGCAGGTGGCGGATCAGGCGCATCTCGCTGGTGGTCAGGTGCAGTGGGTTAAAGACCTCCTCGATGACCGAGATCAAGTCGGGCGAGGACCCCTGAAGAGCCGCCCGGAACACGTCGACGGGCTCAAGCGACAGTGCCGCGGCCAGGGCCGGCACCTTGGTGATGGGTAGCTTCATCGTGCCCTGCTTGATCAGCACGAGGGTGATTTCGCGCTCAAACCCGAGGGCATCGCAAAGCTGCCGGTCAGTCAGGCCGAGCTCAGCCTGGCGCGCTTCGATTTGCTGGACCAAGGGAACTGACATGGTAGGCGTGGTTGTTGACAATGCTTTCTCCTTTGTGAACTGGGGAACCGGTCTGCAACGTTGCAGACCTCGCAATTCACTATAGGGAGCACAGTCGGGCGGAACGGGTGGCAAGGTGGATGGCCCACATGGCAATCATCAGGCACTTGAGACACACGTACCTTGCCCGCTTATGCGGTGCCTGGCAGGCGCAGGCTGTCAAAGGTGTGACACGTGATGATCTGGTCGCAGTGTTGCCTAGTGCCCTCTGGGGCAAGGATCAAGTAGGCACCGTAACCATGGTCCCTGTCGGTCATATTGGCATCACACCGACCAACTCTCCCCCATCACCTGCGCCTGCTTCAGCACCAGCTCCACAGCAGCGTCCTGCAGATCCGGTGGGTATTTGTATTTGCGCAGAATGCGCTTGACCATCAAGCGCAATTTGGCTCGCACGCTCTCGCGTTCTGACCAGTCCACGCTCAGGTTCTGACGCAGGTTCTCGGTCAGCTCGTGGGCGATCTTCTTGAGGGTTTCGTCGGTCAGCTCGCGTACCGCTGACTCGTTGTTAGCCAGCGCATCGTAAAAGCGCACCTCGTCCTCGGTCAGCCCCAGCGACTCTCCGCGGGATGCCGCTTCACGGAATTTCTTGGCCATTTCCACCAGCTCTTCCATGACCTGCGCTGTTTCAATCGAGCGGTTTTGATAGCGAGTGATGACGTTGGCCAGCATCTCCGAGAACTTCTTGTCCTGTACGACATTGCTTGTGAAGCGACTTTTGATTTCCCCCTCCAGCAGCCGCTCCAGCAGCTCCACAGCCAGGTTCTTTTCCGGCAGGTTTTTGACCTGGGCAAGGAATTCGTCATCCAGCAGGCCGATGTTGGGCTTGTCCAGGCCCACGGCGTCAAAGATGTCCACCACACTCTCGGACACCACCGCCGAGCTGATGATCTGCCGGATAGCCAGTTCGCGCGCCTCATCCGTGCGCCTCTTGGCCGTCAGCTCCTTCTTCGTCAAGATGACCTTCACGCCCTGCATAAAGGCCACTTCCTCGCGCACTGCCTTGGCTTCGTCAAGCGTGCAGCACAGCGTAAACGCCTGGCTCATGGCCAGCGCAGTGTCGGCAAATCGCTTCTTGCCGTCCCGGGACGAGCCGGTGTTGAGGCCCAGCACATGGTTGGCGGCACCGGCCAGGGTTTTGTGTCCGCCAGTCAAGAATCCGGTGTAATCAAAGCCGTGCAGCATGGAGCGCAGCACATCAAGCTTTTCCGCGAGCACGCTATACGCCTCATGCGCGTCCACCGTGGGACGGCCACGGCCCTTTGATTGGGTGTATTCCTTCATGGCCGACTTCAGCTCGTTGCCGATGCCGATATAGTCCACCACCAGGCCGCCTTGCTTGTCCTTGAACACACGATTCACGCGGGCTATGGCCTGCATCAGGTTATGGCCCTTCATGGGCTTGTCCACGTACAGGGTATGCACGCAAGGGGCGTCAAAGCCAGTCAGCCACATGTCACGCACGATCACGAGGCGCAGCGGATCGGCCGGGTCCTTGAAGCGCTTTTCCAGCCGCTTCTTGGTCTGGGCGCTGTAAATGTGCGGACGCAGCAGTGGTTTGTCACTTGCCGAGCCGGTCATGACGATCTTGACGGCGCCCTTCTCCGGGTCAGCATCGTGCCAGTCCGGGCGCAGCTTTACGATCTCGTTGTACAGGTGGA
The DNA here is from genome assembly GCF_000013865.1 of Polaromonas sp. JS666. Classification (NCBI taxonomy): domain Bacteria; kingdom Pseudomonadati; phylum Pseudomonadota; class Betaproteobacteria; order Burkholderiales; family Comamonadaceae; genus Polaromonas; species Polaromonas sp. JS666. Next base: position 2,006,297 of record NC_007948.1, on the reverse strand, counting down.
CGCAGATGTCGCGGCTCATGGCCACAACCATCGCCTTGCCGGGCTGTGCCTTGTTGCGTTCCTCGAAGTGAGTTACCAAATCGGCTGCCACGCTGGCCACGCGCGGTTCCGCGCCAACAACCTTCTCGAGAGCGGCCCAGCGGCTTTTGAGGACGGCCTGCTGGCTTTCCTCGTCGTCCTCGGCCAGTTCGTCGACCTCCTCGTCCATCTGCGACAGGTCGGACTCAATCAGGCTGAGTTTGGCCAGGCGCGACTCGTAGTAGATGGCCACGGTGGCGCCATCGTCCTTGGCCTGTTGCATGTCGTAGATATGGATGTAGTCGCCGAACACGGCCCGGGTGTCGCGGTCGGTGCTGCTGACGGGAGTGCCGGTAAATGCAACAAAGGTCGCGTTAGGCAACGCATCGCGCAAGTGCTGGGCATAGCCGCCCTGGTAACTTTCCTGCCCTTGTTTGCCTTTGAGCTTAGCCTCAAAGCCATATTGTGTGCGGTGAGCCTCATCGGCGATCACGACGATGTTGTGCCTGTCGGACAGCATTGGGAACGTGTCCTCGTCCTCGCCAGGCATGAATTTCTGGATAGTTGCAAATACGATGCCGCCAGAAGGTCGGTTGGCCAATTTGGCGCGTAGATCCTGACGGGTACTCACCTGCACCGGCTGCTCGCGCAACAGGTCTTGTGCCAGGCTGAACACGCCAAACAACTGCCCGTCCAGGTCGTTGCGGTCGGTGATGACGACGATGGTGGGGTTCTCCATCGCCGGTTCCTGCATGACGCGGGCGGCAAAGCAGGTCATGGTGATGCTCTTGCCGCTACCCTGGGTGTGCCAGACCACACCGCCTTTTTGGGAGCCTCCCGGACGCGATGCGTCCACCACCTGGAGAATGGCAGCACGCACAGCGTGGAACTGGTGGTAACCGGCGATCTTTTTGACCAGGGCGCCATCGTCCTCGAACAGCACAAAGTAACGGAGGAAGTCCAGGAAATAGGCCGGCGCCAGCACGCCGCGCACCAGGGTTTGCAGTTCGTTGAACTCGCCCAAGGGATCCAGCGTCACGCCGTCGATGGTGCGCCAGGCCATGAAACGCTCGGCATCGGCCGACAACGACCCCATCAACGCCTCGGTACCGTCGGTGATGACCAGCACCTCATTAGTCTGAAATACGTCGGGAATCTGCTCTTTGTACGTCTGAATCTGGTCGTAAGCTCGCCAGATGTCGGCGTTTTTATCCGCCGGGTTCTTCAGTTCTAGCAGCACCAGCGGCAGGCCGTTGACGAACAAGACAATGTCGGGCCGGCGTGTGTGGTGAGGGCCCTTGATGCTGAACTGGTTAACCGCCAGCCACTCGTTGCGCTCAGGATCAGCCCAGTCAATCAGGCGCACAAAGTCGCCCCGAGTTTCACCGTCCTTCTGGTACCGCACCGGCACACCGGCCACCAGCAGCCGGTGGAAGTGCTGGTTGGCCGTCAGCAATGCGGGTATGCCAAGATCAAGCACCTGCTTGAGGGCATCTTCACGGGCGGCAGTAGGGATCCCGGGATTGAGCTTCTGGATGGCCTCGCGCAGGCGAAACGGCAGCAACACCTGGCGGTAGCTGCTGCGCTCGGGCATAGCACCATCATGGGCGATGTCGGGACCATAGCGATGGGTGTATCCCACATCGGCCAGCCAGGCTAAGGTTTCCTGTTCAAGTTGGTCTTCGGTCATGACGCCTCCCTGATGTCACCTGTCGGGTTGTTGCATTTGCGATGGTCAACGCGTCATCAGTTCGATGTATGGCTGATAACTGAAGCTGCGGTTTTTCTTCTGTCCAGTCAGCTCGGTCACGATGCCCAGATCCTCCAACACCTTCTGCACTTCATGCCAAGGCGCCCGAGGCCACAACCTTCTGGCGCTTCAACTCATCCAGCGTTTTCCCAGCTGCGTCTTTCCATTCCATCCAGCCGTTGGAACTCCGCCCAAGCACCACATCTGAAGCTCCACTGGGCGACCGGAACAGCACGTCCCGCTGAAACACGTAGGCCTCGTCTTCGATCTTAAGATCACCTGCATCAATCAAGCGCTGCCGGTGCTTTCCTGCAGACATCGGGATCATGCTTTTAGCAACTTCAAATCGGCCGCGGGAGCCCTTGAGAACCACCATTCCCTCTTCGGTGTATTGGCCCGTCGCGTCGCTGCCAGCGCCTTTGCATCGAAGCAAAACCGGTGAATCGGCCTGCGCAATGGCAGTCACAGGGGCCCCGCTGTCCTCCAGGGTGCTCTGCCGAAGAGCAAACGGCTCAAAGATCGGCTGGCCCATGGTCGCGACCAGCGTGCGAATGGTGTCGAAAATTTCCTGGCAATCCGCTTCCAGCCAGGCTGGCGTGTGAGGCTTTGTCCCGGCGTTCCCGTTTTCAACCGAATAACGCTGAGCCGCGTTGGCTTGCAGGATGCTGCGCCACTCCAGATACATCGCATGCGTCTGTGTCAGGCTGTGTGTCAGCGATATCGCGACCAGCGCACGGTTCCAAAACTCGCGCTTCGGGTCAAGGTCGTGCTCATTGAGCCGCTTGCCCAAGGCCCCAGTTTGCCCGACATAAACAGACAACTGGTCTTTTTCTTCGTCGTCGCCGATCAGGTAATAGACGCCGACCTGCCGTGATTCAGGCATCAGAAGGAACTCCGGCAGTAGCGGCCTGGGTACCTCGATCACCTGCACAATACTTGTCGTCAGCGCCGCTACGCGAATACCTCGCGGATCGCCCGCTGGCAGAAAAATTTGAATGGTGCGGGGGCGTTGACTCATGTTCAGATTATTGTTGAGCGAAGAGCCGTGTAAACCCTGGGTGTTCAGGCGGCAGCAGTAACTATGTCGTCTTCAACTTCCAGTAGCCGCAACTGCCCGGAGATCAGGCGTGGGAGCAACGTGTCGCGGAGGGTGGCGAGGGTTTGGGCTTGCTTTGCATTGCTGAATATCCGGCCGACCAATGGAGAAACTAGTTCGTCGAATCGGTTCAAAACAGACGCATTTGGAACTGAAAGCTCCTGCTCCCTTACATCAGACTGGTTGATTCCTGGAATTGCCGCCTTCCCCCCCCGATGCTTCAATTCATGCATTACGGCATCACTCCAAAGCCAAAAATATAGAAATGGTTGATTGAAAGGTGCCTTGAGTCTCATCCTAAAAACATGCTCATTAATGCCACACCTTTCAAACGGAAAATCATCACCAAACATTGAGACACGTGGCAAAAAAACACCCGGCTTACCACCATCTTTGTACAGCAAGACATCGTGAGAAATCAAAGCGCCTGACTTCATGTTGGCAAAAAAATCATGCGACACATACTTGGTTTTCCCAAAGTCAAACTGACCGATACGCACAATACTTTCAGCCCCAATACTTGGTACGCCGTCGGAAATGCCGCCAACACCGCCCTTCGGTCGCCGTCCTGTTTCAAGAACACTCAGCCAGGTATCAAGCCTGTCCACCGTCCATCCTCGCGGCACCAGCCCCAGCTCTGACTCCTCAAACCCATCTGGAAATAGCGCCGCTGTGGCTTCGTCCATGCCTTCGGGGACGCGGCCTTCCATCTTGGCGCGCACGGGGTCGAAATCGACAAACCACGACTTGAACAGCGCCTGGGCGATGGCTTCAAGCGTGGTGTTGATTTCGCGTAGGAGAGCGATGCGGTCGTCGAGGGCATCCAACACGATTGCGATTTCTCGCTGATCGTCTATCGGCGGGATGGTCAGCTCAAAGTTAGGAATGTCTCTACAACGCAGACTATCAAAAACAGCGCCAACGTTAATAAATTTCGAGACCTGTTCCCACCAATCTGGCCCATTGAGAAGCCACCTCAGAAACTGTGGTTGGACGGTTTTTCCATCTGAACGAAGAATGACAAGGTTTTGACCAATAGCGCATTCAAGGCCCGGCGGGATAAGCGCACTATCTCCGGAATTGCATCGCCGAACAACAATTACGTCATGCGTTTGAGGCTTGAGCTTCTTGGTCCACTCCAGATAGTCCTCCGGAGAAATACGTCGGACGCCATCCAATGAAACATGCCCGTTCTTTAACTGAGGTATGGCGATATATGGGTAGCCTTCATTTGCGGCTGGTGGCGTGCGGTGGTCACAGTCAATCAGGCTAATTCCCGCCGCCTTCAACGTCTGTCGTTGCCAAGAAACGTCAGAACTCATACCCCAGCCCCCCCAGCTTTTGCCGAATCAACTGATCCAGTTCCGCCCCCTTCGCCATCTGCTCACCCAGCTTTTCAGTGAGCTGCTGCATCTTGGTGGCGAAGTCTTCATCGTTGTCTTCCACCTCTTCTGCACCTACGTACCGGCCAGGGGTGAGGACATGGCCGTGCTGGGCGATTTCTTTGAGCTTGACGCTGCGGCAGAAGCCCGGGATGTCGGCGTAGGGAGCTGGGGCCGGGGAGCCCTCACCCTCACCCTCACCCTCACCCAGTCCCAGGGGGAGAGGGAGTGATTCGCCGCGCCAGGCTGCCACTGTGTTGGCAATTCGGGCTATGACCTCGTCGGTGAACTCGCTCTGCACCCGACTGATCATGGTGGCGAGCTTGCGGGCATCAATGAACAGCACTTCGCCTTGTCTGCGGGTTTTCTTCTTGACCAGAAACCACAGGCAGGCAGGAATTTGCGTGTTGAAGAACAGTTGGCCCGGCAGTGCAATCATGACCTCAACCACGTCGGCCTCAACCATCGCGGCGCGGATCTGGCCCTCGCTGTTCTGACTTGAGCTCATGCTGCCATTGGCCAGCACAATGCCGGCACGACCCGTGGGTTTGAGGTGGTGCAGCATGTGCTGCAGCCAAGCGTAGTTGGCATTGCCGGTCGGCGGGTCGCCGTACTGCCAGCGGGCGTCACCCGTGAGGCTGGCGTGCCACCAGTCGCTGATGTTGAAAGGCGGGTTGGCCAGGATAAAGTCGGCGCGCAGGTCGGGGTGCTGGTTGCGCACAAAGGTGTCGGCGGGTTCGCGTCCCAGGTTGAAGTCAATGCCGCGAATTGCCAGATTCATAGCGGCCAGGCGCCAGGTGGTGGGGTTGGCCTCTTGTCCGTAGATGGATGCATCTCCCAGCTTGCCGCCGTGCGCTTCAATGAACTTTTCACTCTGGACAAACATGCCACCCGAGCCGCAGCACGGGTCGTACACCTTGCCGCTGTGCGGGTTGAGCACGGCGACCAGGGTTTTGACGATGCTGGCCGGCGTGTAAAACTGCCCGCCGCGTTTGCCTTCCGCACTGGCGAACATGCCGAGGAAGTATTCGTACACTTGGCCCAGGATGTCGCGCGCTACCGAAGGGTTGTCGCCAAACCCGACAGTCGAAATCAAGTCCACCAGCTCGCCGAGCTTGCCATCGGGCAACTGGGCGCGGGCGTAACGCTTGTCGAGGATGCCCTTGAGCTTTGGGTTTTCCACTTCGACCAGCGTCAGGGCTTCGTCAATGCGCTTGCCGATGTCAGGCTGTTTGGCCGCGGCGCGCAGGCTTTCCCAGCGGGCAGCTTCGGGTACCCAGAAGACGTTGACCGACTTGTAGTAATCGCGGTCTTCTAGCTCAACAGCCAAGGTTTTGGGCGTGGCGCCTTCAAAAAAGTATTCGTCTTTGGGATCTGCCAGCCGGGTGGCGACTTCTGACCGGCGGGCGGCGAAGGTGTCGGAGATGTACTTGACGAAGATCAGGCCCAGCACCAGGTGCTTGTATTCGGCGGCGTCCATATTGGCGCGCAACTTGTCGGCGGTCGCCCAGAGTGTTTTTTTGATGTCGTCAAGCATGCAGCGGCGCCCTCCCTTTTTCGTCTAGTTTTGATATCACCACGGATTATGCAGTTCTAGTAAATAGCAGGGTGTTGAGCTCTGGCGGAACCCGATGTAGGGATGGCTGAAATATGCCCCTTACGAGCTGGCCATGCACTTTGCCAGCTTAAGCGGTGCGTAGCAGGCGCAGACCGTCGAAATTGTCGCCCTCAATGATCAGGTTACGGTCCTGCATAGCGCCCTCGGGGCCGCGGCTGAAATGGGCACCTGACGGGTAAAACCACGTTGGCATCCCCCGCTGCATCGCGCAAATGTCATGACGCCAATTCAAGTTCAGAAAAACTTCGACTTTTTTGATTGCAGGAAGGGCTAAAGCAGATGCCCCTGCTTATAGAGCCAATCAAAAAAACCTGGAAAAACTTCTAACCAAGGGCCACGAAGTCCGAATTCCTCCATAGGGGGTGCAAGGTCCATTGCTATTGACCAATCGCGACCACCTGCGGATTTCAGCGATCGTGGACGCCTGTTTCAGGCTGATCGCGGACGGTGTTTCAGGCTGATGGTGGACGCGCGGGGGGTGCGCGCAAGCGAGGGGTTTAATGTATCTCAATCGTCCACGATCAGTGTGAAACGCTCTGTCGCGAAGCGATTGTTGGAGCTGCGCGATGCAGACTTATCCACGGCGGCGGACGGCGCTTGCGACGTACCGGCCGACGCGGTGGATAAGTCGTCTGCGGCGCCCGGGCGGTGGTGCTCGGGGTCATTGGGTTTGCTCTTGGTCGCGCAGCGATTTGCCTTTGAGCTCGATCTTGTGGCTGCTGTGCACGACGCGGTCAAGGATCGCGTCAGCGAGTGTGGGGTCGTCCAGGTAAGTGTGCCAGGCCTTCACCGGCAACTGGCTCGTGATCAAAGTTGAGCGGCTTCCCACGCGGTCATCGAGCACCTCAAGCAGGTCGTTGCGCTCAGCAGCGCCCATCGGAGAAATTGCAAAGTCATCAATGACCAGCAGATCGAGCTTGGCCAGCTGCGTCAGGCGGCGCGCGAAGCTGCCGTCGCCATGAGCCACTTGCAGTTCATCAAACAGACGCGCAGCGCGGGTGTACAGCACCGAGAAGCCGGATCTTGCTGCCTGATGCGCCAGAGCGCATGCAAGCCAAGTCTTGCCGCAACCGGTCGCGCCCGTGATCAACAAATTCTGTCCGTGGCGCAACCAGTCGCCACCGGCCAGCGCGGCCACCAACGAGCGGTCCAGCGCGCGGCTGGCACGCCAGTTGAGGTCCTCCACGCAAGCGGTGCTGACTTTGAGCTTGGCGGCTTTGAGCAGGCGCGTGACGCGCCGGTCGTCACGCCAGGCAACCTCGCGCTGCACCAACAGGGTCAGCCGCTCATCAAACCCCAGCGCCGTGGCGGCGGTGCTGGTGGCTTGCTCCTCGATGGCGCGCACCATGCCGTCCAGGCGCAGGCTGCGCAGTTGGTTGAGGGTGTGTTCATTCAACATCGGTCTTCTCTCTTTCAGTGGTGGATGGTTCAAGGCTCAGTGGTAGTAGTCGGGGCCGCGCACGTTCTCGTGGACCGGCAGCGGGGGCGTCGCGGGCGTGAACAACGAGGGCTGGCGGTCCAGCCCGTTCTTGAGGATCGAGGCCACGCTGCGGTAGGTGGGTGAGCGGATCGACAGCGCCCGGGTACAGGCCGCCTCCAGCCGAGCGGGCGTGTACTGGCGCGCCAGGCGCTGCAGCCCCAGGCAGGCGCGGTAGCCCTGCTCGGGGTGCGGGCGGTGCTCAAGCTGCCAGGTCACCACGGCAGCGGTGCTCACGCCGATGCGCTTGCCCCAGTCGATCAGCTTGCCGGGCGTCCACTGCAGGTGCGCGCGGTGGGACGCCGGCATGTGCTCGGCAATCGTGGTGTGGGCGCCACGCTTGTGGCTCAAGGCGTGGCAGGCCACGCGCTGGTTGGCCGCAAAGCACTCCACCAGGCTGTCGGTGATGCGCATCTCGACCGTCGTGCCCACCAGGGCGTGTGGCACGCTGTAGTAGTGAGCGTCGAACTCGACGTGATAGTCGATGTTTACCTTGGCACTCTTCCAGCGACTGACCTCGTAGCGGGTAGCCGGCAAAGGCTTGAGCGCTGGGGCGTCCAGCGCCTCGAAGGCGCTTCTCCTGCAGCCGGGCAGCTTCTTGAAGGGGCGCTGGTTCAGATCGATGAGAAGCTCGGCGATGGCGCGGTTGAGCTCGCCTAGGCTGAAGAATCGGCGGTTGCGCAGGCGCGCCAGAATCCACCTCTCTACCAGGAGCACCGAGCCTTCGACTTTGGGTTTATCACGGGGATGACCTGGACGCGCGGCCAGCAGGGCGCAGCCGTAGTGGGCGGCAAACTCCTCGTAGGTTCGATTGGGCTCGGGGTCATAGCGGTCGGGGTACTTGATCAAGGCGCGGGTCTGGTCGGGCACGATCAGGCGCACCACGCCGCCGATGAACTCGAGTGCGCGCACCTGAGCGCCGATCCAGTCAGCGGTGGTCTGACGCGCGGTGGCACAGGCGTAGGTATAGTTCGAAGCCCCCAGCGTGGCCACGAAGATCTGCGCGGCGGTGATCTCGCCGGTGGTCGCGTTGATCAGCGGCACGGTCTGTCCGGCGTAATCGACGAACAGCTTCTCGCCGCCAATGTGGACCTGGCGCATCGAGAGCTTCAAGCTCTGCGCGAACAACCGGTACTTGACGCAAAAGCTTGTGTACTTGTAGGCCAGCGCGTTGCCCCGGGCGTACTCCTCCCACAGCAGCTGCAGGGTGACGCCGGCACGCTTGAGCTCTTGGTGCACCAGCGCAAAGTCGGGGGCCAACTGGTGGCTCGAGCGCGGCAGCGCCGGACGATACAGCCTGGCTTCCAGTTGCTCGTCGGTGAGGGTCTGAGCGAGCGCCCAGTCCACCCCGGCAACGCGGGCCAGCGACACGTACTTGCCCGCCGCGCTCTTGGAAATCTTCAGCGCTCGGCCGACCTCGTTGTAGCTCAGCCCTGCCTGCAGGTGCAGGCGCAATGTCTCTCTGATTCGGCGCATAGTGATTCTGTTTGTGGGCATCGGCTTCCATCGCAAAAAAACGATAAGCCTATGCCGGTTCAAAAAATCACCTGCGCGCCCCCCAATCGTCCACGATCACGCTGAAACAGCGTCCACGATCAGTCTGAAACACCGTCCACGATCATGCTGAAATGCCGTCCACCATCAGCCTGAAACGCCGTCCACGATGGGCTGAAATACGCAACCACCCCTGAATTTGCGCACAAACGCGCTCCGCTTGCGCCTTTTTTGCCAAAAAATAGCGTTAAAACGCACTTCGCCAATTTGACCTTCCAAAGCCAGCATTAAATTTGCGTTTGGGGCTTCTGGTGCCATCGTCCCGGTCACATAAGCGAGCCTGTAAATGTTGAAAGACGGCTGCACTCCGGCGGTACTAGAGTCACGATTCAGGCCAGGAATCAAGACCGTAACTCAACTACCTGCAGTGAGACCTTGGTACCTAAGCGACGCCCCGCCCCCCGACCACGATGTCAAGAAGCAGGTGTACGAGATCAGCCTCTACCAGTCTGGCATTCCACTGCGCAGGGAGGCTGACGATGGCGAGGCATGGTGCGCCTATGACGACGAAGTCGATGACGAGACGACGGATTCGCCTGCCAGTCGCCAAAGCCAACTCCTCTCTCAACGCCGAAATGCCAGCCGAGGACGCCTCCCAGCACGCTGATGACCTGGTCCGTTCGCAGGCATATTGACAATGTCATTGATTTGTTTATTAAAATTTGACAATGTCGAAAATGCTACTAAACTTGCGTCCAACGACGTAAGGAGTGCATTTATGCGCGATGACCTTCACCACTCGCTACCGCAAACCAGTCTCTGGCGAGCCGCCGTGAAAGCGGCTTGCTCCCCCGGCTGGGATGGAACCCTTAGAGATGCCATTACGCGGGCTGTCTGGGCCTCGGGCGCAGCTTGGTGGGACACCGCATGGGAGCAGGAACTGAGGGCTCTCCTCACCGCCAAGGAGTTCGACATGTTTGGCCAGGAAAGACTGGAAAGGAGCCTGGTGAAACTGGAGAACACTAGCCCTGACCATTCTGCACAGCGAGTCTGTGAAATTGCTCGAGCGGTAATCTTGAACGCCGAGCCCAGTCTCAACCTCTATAAGCAGGTCATCCACTCCGCTCTTGAGACCCACGCCGAGGACTGCTTCGAGCATGTTGCTGCGCGAATCGAGGCAGAACATCCAGAATATCAAGCAAGGGAAGTACGGCGACGCATGCGCGCTGAGCTTCCGAGCTGCAACTTATCGGAGCCCCCTGCACCGAAGCCGCGCCAGCGACGCAAGTCCGTCGAGCAGGCGCTCGACATGGCCTTACCAACTAACTTCTGAGCCATGAACACCCAACTGCAGGAATCCCATTCACCCGCGGCTAGCTGCTCGGTGCTGCTTTACGAGCACAGGGCACCGCGCCGCGCCAACAATTCCATCAAACTGAAGCTCGGAGACCATGTCCGTATTAAGGCAGAGCACATCCAACGGTACTGCTTCGTCGAAGGCGACCCGTTGCAAGATGACCTCGCTGCTGTCCTAAGCGGAGTTCGCATGGCCGACCGAGCCTGCAACCGCCAGCACAGCAAAGGCTGGGCCCGGAACTTGAACGTCGAGGTCCCCGTCTATGACCTCTGCAAGTGGCAGTCGGCAGAGGTCATGGGCAGCCTCACCGACGCCCTTCGGTACTTGACCGGCGACCAGTGGCACTTTGAATTCAAGCAGCGTAAGGAACGCCCCGGCAACTCTGGGCAAGCACACCTTGTGGACCTGCCGGCGCAGGAACGAGTCTTCATGCCGTACAGCAACGGCCTGGACTCCTTCGCACTGGCCAATCAGGTTCAGAGAGATTCTTCCACGACTGAACTCATTCTGATCAATGTTCAAGCCGCCCACCGACTGACGAACTGGAAAAACTTGGGGCGAGCGCGTGACAAAGACATGCAGGCCGTCCAGGTAGCCGTCTTTTTCAATGAGCCTCATCGCACCGAACCGAGCTTCAGGTCCAGGCCCTTCATTTACGACATGTTGGCTGGGTACGGCGCATCCTTGGCTCAGCCTGCGAAGGTAGTCATCCCGGAAAACGGTCAAGGTAGCCTCGGCGGCTCACTGGTGCCTCTGGGTGACGAAGCCCCACACCGCAGCTGCCACCCCGGCTTCACTTCTCGGCTGACCAGGCTCGTCAATGCGCTGACCAACGTCACGGTACGATTCGAGCACCCTGCACTCTTTCAGACGAAAGGCCAAGTGCTTGCTCAACTGGCCTCTCAAAAGTCAGCCAGTGAGGCATGGCTGGCTGGCCATCGCTCGTGCTCTTACGATGCCCGCCACTCTAGTCAAGACAAGAGGAGCATGCACTGCGGCGTGTGTGGTAACTGCCTTTTACGACGTGTTGCCCTGAAGTGGACAGGCATCGAAGACACCACTGACTATCGTGCTGACGACTTAACTGCGACCACCTTTGAAGGGTCGTTCCGAGGTATCGTGCCGCGCATCCACAAGTCGAACCACGACGTAGCTTTCAACAGCATTCGCGCCATGCAGCGTATGGCAGACCTGGCAAACAGCCCGCAGAACACTCGCGTGGCCACAGAGGCTGCCAGCCTGTCTCGTGCGCTAGGCGAGCCTATACAAGAAGTGAGAACACAGTTGGAGAAATTCCTTAAACAACACCAGACTGAGTGGTCACAATTTCTCGATGAATGCGGCCCACAGTCGTGGGTCGCGGACCTCGCCAGGAACTGACATGGCTACCGAACTCAACATCCGCGCCGACACCCTCGGAGCAAAGCTGCGGCATGCCCGCACGATACACAGGCTTACGCAGGAGGTTGCCGCAACGAAGCTCGACTTAGCCCGCACCACGCTAGTCGCAATTGAAGCTGGCAAACGACCTGTATCGAGCCAAGAGCTTCGGCAGTTTTCCGAGCTATACGACATCTCGGAGAGCGAGCTCCTCAACGAGAGGGAAGCCCACATTGAGCTTGGAGTCCACTTCCGCAGCTCTCCCACGGCCAAACAAGCTGACGACGAAGTTCTAGTGGCCAACATGCTTAACCGCCTGGCTAACTCCACCCTCCAGATTGAGGCATTGCTGGGCCAGGCCCCTCGCAACGTTGACCTGCCAACCGTAGATGTTCCAAAGACGGGTTCACTTGAACGGCACGCAGAGGATGCCGCACTCAACTTGCGCTCTCGCTTTGGCATCGGGATGGGCCCCATCCAGAATCTCTGGGCATTGATGGAGTTTGAAATGGGCCTTCGTGTGTTCGAGCGCCCTCTACCCTCAAGGATTTCCGGCGCAGTAGCATTTGACGCGAAGGTCGGCGGCTTCGTCTTGTTGAACTCACTGCATCCTTTACCCAGGCGGCGTGTAACTGGCGTCCACGAGGCTGGCCATATTGTCACCCGCACCACGGGCATCTCCGTTCATTTCGACGGGCAGCCGTCCTCCGACCGCACTGAGCGGTTCTGCGACCTCCTGGGCATTGCCTTCCTGACGCCAGCTGCCGCGTTGCGGCGCAAAGCGAAGGAACTCAAGGAGATGTCAGGGGAGTTCTCGGTCAGGCAGCTGTTAATGCTGGCCGTCTTTTTTGGCGTTTCCATTGAGGCAATAACGCGACGCATGGAAACCTTGGAAATGCTGCCTCTAGGAACTTTCGAGTCGCTTCGCACGCAGAAGGTCGGCCTTGAGCACCGCCGACGAGTCGCAGAGGAGATGAGCGTTATCGAGGAAGGACGGCCATTTACGCCTCGGGCACTTATGCTCGCAAGTATTGCCCACGAGCGCGAACTCCTTTCCGAGCAGCAAATTGCTTCCATGCTAGAGCTGAACCTCGTCGATGTGCGCCAGGCGCTCGAGGAGCACCAGGGGGATGGGGAGATGGTGCTTGAACTTGCTGAGTGACTATCTGCCGAGCGGCCAGCCGGTCCTGGACGCCAGCGTCATCATCAACTTGCTCGGCACCAAGGAGCCAGTTGCGATTTTCGATGCTCTTGGACACAAGTGCCTCATCGAGCAGCGAACGTTACGCGAAGTCTGCCGGCACCCTGTTCCCGGCTTACTCGCGGAGCCGGTGCTGGCCGATTTGATATCGCGCGACCTACTTGAGGTGGTCCGGATGACAGACGACGAGTACGAGGTCTATTTGAGCTACGTCTCTCCTCCGCTCGGCACACGGCTAGACGACGGCGAGAGCGCCGCACTGGCCGTGGCTGGCCGCGGTGCCTGCGTTGTCATTGATGAGCGCAGGGCGAGACGCCGAGCGGCAGCAGCGGTTCCCAACATCATTGTTGTGAGCACCCTCCGGCTTGTACTCACGAGCGCACATCGCGCTGGCTGGGGTGCTGCTCGGGCCAAGAGCCTTGTGGAACAAGCGATTCATCACTCGAGGATGGCCGCCCCAAAAGAAGAAGCCGCCCTGTTGGCCAGCCTACTTCAGCCTACTTGGCAGCCAGACCTTCTAGTGACCTGTAACGGAAGAAAGTGGTGAACTTTTCCCTGTGTAGAGCACTTTCGATTCAATCGTTACAGTCCACTAGTCCTTGGTTGATGGGCAAGTACACCTATTTCAGCTCAGACCACCAGCAGGCCAAGGCCCTGGGGCTGGCCCCCTTCGACGAAGACGTGGTTCGTCCTAGTTGGGCGAGACTTGCTCCTTCGCTGCTTGTGTTCCAGGCCATTTCTCCCTAACTCGATGAGATCTCGCGTGGGAGCTGAGTCATGCGGCCATGGCTCTTGGACTGTGGTGAGGCCATCTGCGGTCGAACGCCGCTGATGCAGCGTCACAGGTGGGGGCGCGGACGACGCATCAGCGGCGGCTTAGGCGGGGTGGCTGCGAGGTCAGCGCCGAACGCCTCCAACTCCTGCAGGCTGCGCCTCCCTGCTCGCAAGTACGGGACTTCTCGCCCAGGCGGCCTGCAGCCGAACCTGGGCATGCCGCCCCGAAGGATGTAGGCCGGGATGTTGAACTGGCCGCCATTCTTGTTGTTATTCGTCTGGTGCCCTACCAGCGCGACGACCGTCTGACGCCGAAGGACGATGAAAATGAAACGAGCGTCCAACGGATGGTCTTTGTTCGGCGCTGGAACCGGGCGGCGCCAAACAAGCACGATGTGATGCCAGGGAAGTTTTCCCTTCCTGAGGAGGCCGCTCCATTTGGGACGCGTCCTGTCCGTACTGAGTTTTATTTCAACCCGCCAGTTGCCGATCTCGGCATCCCAGTTCATACGTCGAGCTGGCTTGCTGGCCCCTAGGATGCACCGAACCATGTCTTCATTCTCCTGCGCCCCGAAGTAGGGGGAGGTCGCCCAGCTCATCAGTTGGACGGGGTAGCGCTCGGAGCGGGTCGGTGACCCCTCCGAGGGGGCTATCTCCGAAGCCGCGCCATCCTCTCCGTGGTTTCGTCGCACAACACGACGAGCAAGGGCTTCGCTGTTCGGGTGTTCGGGCATGTTTTCGCTAAACTTCCGCATCAAGGATTGATCAGAAAGGGGTTAAAGAGCCCGGGCATTTTGAACCGTCGAGGTTGTCTGAGTCTACCCTGCGGGATGGCTAACGATCTTACTCACGCGGCCCTTGGCACCCGCCCTGTTACGGTCTGGCCGGTCGCCTCGGCAAGCTGGCGGGTGAGCGCATCGTTCAAAAGAGATCTTCTGCCAAAGACTGACTGACGACATAGGGTTATCCAAGCTGCTCGCTCCATGCCCGACGTTGACATCGGTAGGTTGGGTGTCGGCAATGTGGCGCCGATTGAGATGATTGCGGCACCCGCACCCGGCCAGAGGCAGACATCGTCCTATTGCCGAGAAAAGGGAGGGGCAAACGCCCGGCTGTCTAGTTGGTAACCCCGGTCGTCCAGTAGCATCAGCCGGCGTTCACGAGCCCCCAAAATCCGTTACCTTTTGCAGCTCCTGAACAGGAACTAAGGGGAACTGCCGACTTGCAGCGATTATGAATGCCTTGACCGGAGGAATCTCAGCCCTAGCTTGGCCGTGGTCGTTGTTTCCATCTTCCGACGCTTTTTTGACCTCACGTTCCGTCGCGCAATAGAGCAGGAAATAGTAGAGCCATAGAAGAACGCGCCCTCTCGCCTCAGTCGGGTCATCACCTGCGGGCCGATAAAGCCATGCATCCGTGCCAGAAAGCGACTCTTCAAAGGTGAGTGTCTCCTCGTTGTACATTTTCACGAAATTGTACAAGGCTGGGCGTTGCGCAATGACCAGTGCCTTGTCAAGGAAGACAACCAAAGTCGGGGGCCAGCGCGATTCCTTGTACCAATTGATGAAGTCAGCCGCTTTCGCGCCTTCGGATTGCACGAATAACAGCACTGAAGCAATGCGCTCAAACCTGAATGAGTCGGGCTGCCGACTCAGAAGTGAAGTTCTCATCTCCTTGATCCGTTCGGCAATCTTTGCGGTTTGCCCCAATTGCTTCGCGGCATCACCGACGGCTGACTTGATTTCCACGTAGGCTTTGCAGCTCGTGAAAGGAGCATAGATAGCACCACCTTCCCCTGCCATCATGGGATGGTTGTCGGCGGCGCTTAGTAGCATTGCATCGATCTGGGGCGTGCAGGTCGAGTCCACGTCGAACAGGTAGCCGTGGGCAAGCTGCGTTTGTGGCGGGAGTCTGCTGCCGATGATCTCACAGAACCGGCTCTCCAGGAGGGCACCCGAGTCCCTGATGTTCCTGGTCTTATGGAGTAGACGTCCGCGTTCGACAGCATGCAACAAGGAAGCAGCCTCGGCCTCGAACAGGCCCACAATGTTCAGCTTGCCAGGCGCCTTCCGCCCTTCTTCATCAGACATAAATCCATCCCTTTCGTCTCATATTGGTGTCATGCCGTGATTCGCAGCTGGATATCGCGAGGTCGATTGCGCGAAGACCTGGGGTCCTGTTCTTCCGTGCTGCCAGGCTTTATACGGCTTGTCATATTAGCGGGTGATGTTCCACGGGCTGGATTGACTAGCGACACTGCGGCTCCCACCCGCCTAGCTGCAAATGTCCGCTTTGGGTGGCGGATTCAACCGATCGATGCAACAAGTTGGCTGAAATTTAATGGGGTTGCCGGTAAGCCGACACCGATGATCGGCAGCATACGCTGCATTTCGGCCATTCACGGGTTTAGCGCCGACCTACCCCGTTGGGTCGAGCGCTAACCGGCGGCAGTTCCCATGGTAGCTTGGCAGGCCCAGAATTCCATTAATTCATCACCCGTTGGAGCTAGTATTTCCGGTCAATCAGAATACCTTGAGCCCATCTGCTTTCCCAATGAGCAAGATATAGGCTGGCGACGCTGGGGTTGTCCCAAACTGTCAAGACGTTTTCGGAGTTGGACTTTGCCGCCGCCTGGCTGTAATTAAATGAGCCCGTCTGCGTATGCCTGCCATCGACGACGATGTACTTATCGTGGTGAATCGCATAGGTCGAGATCACCCGAGTTGGTATTTCTGCGCCAAGGAGCAGGTTAAGCGCGGCGATGCTGGCCTGGCTCCGGTTGCCTCTATCGTCAACCAGAACCCTCACGTCAACGCCTCGACGCTTCGCCTCAATCAAGCCACGGACCACCACCGGAGAGGTGAATGAATAACCAGCCAAACGTATGGACTGACGTGCGCTGCCAATGACCTTTAGAACCAGCTTTTCTGAGCCCGCCTCCGGTGAAAATGTGACTTCGATTTGCGCAGTTGGAATAACGGCGGGCGGCTGGATCGCGCAACCGGCCGGCACGGCAAGGGCGAGAACGAAGAGGAGGCGCAGGCGCATCAGTTTGCACAGTGGGTGGACTCGCCCTTGTCGTAAAGCGGATCAGGCAGCCCCTTGTACTTGCCCTGGTTTTTGAAACGCTCATCGCGCCTGCGCATCAGGCCATCGGCCACCAGGGCCGGTATGCCCTGGTCATCCAGGGCTTTGAGATTGGCTTCGCTGTGATAGCCCGCATCTGCCGTGATCAGGGTGTTGGGGCTGCGCACCGCATCGGTTTGCGCTACGGTGGGCAGCAGTGTGCTTTGCTCGGAGCCTGAGCCGTGGGCCTGGGCCGCCACGATGACCTGGTGGGTGCTGTCTACGGCCGCAACTGCCGTGTAGCCCTGGATCACGCCTTTGGCCGTGGCCATCTTGGCGCTGTCGTTGTCGGTGACGTTGCTTTTGCGGATAGCGCCTTTGCCGCTTTTGCGCTCGGTGTGGCGCACCAGGAAGTCGCGGATGCGGGCAGCTTCGGTTTGCAGGCAGGTCATGCGCTGGGTATTTATCCCCACATCGTCTTCGTCAACGCTGGTGCTGTCACGGTTTTGATGGGCTGCAATCATCTTCTTTACTGCACGCTCCATGCGGTCAGCCTGGTGGGCCAATTCGGCAAAGCTGCCGCTGCGCTCTTTGCTGGCGTTGCTGGAAAGTTTGACGCCGTCGATGGCGAACATCTGCCGGCCAATCAGGCCCTGGGCCTCGCAGGTGAGCAGCACCTGGGTGAACAGGGCCTGAATCTGGGGGGCCAACTCGCGGATGAATCTGGCGATGGTGGTGAACTGGGGTGCGCTGTCTCCCGACAGGGCCATGAAGAGGACATTCTCGCGGCAGGCGCGCTCGATGCTGCGGCTGGAGACGAGGCCCCGGCTGTAGGCCAGCAGGACTATCTTGAGGAGGACTGCCGGGTCATAAGCGGGCGCGCCGGTGGCGTCGTTACTGTAACGCACGTGCAGGGCAGACAGATCAAGCTCGTGATCGACCAGGTAGTCCAGTGCGTACTCAAAGCTGCCGGGCTGGATTTGCGCATCCAGCACAACGGGGATGAACCTGGGCGAGCGGTCAACCGGTCTGTAGCGGGCCATGGCGATGTCCTGAGCTTGGGTGCATCAGGACATGCAAGTCGCGCGCCAGATCAACGCCCTGGCGGGACTAAAAATACAGCCTCAACGTTGCCCATCAGCGGCAGGAGAAAGCAAGCAAAGCGCCGCTTTCGACTGTCCGCTGCATGGGCTGGTTAGATTCCCTATGGCTCACGCGTCGTAATGCCAAGTGAGTTAAATCCCGGCACAAAGCGCATGCTTTGGTTGTTCCATAGGAATGGCAAGACCTCCTCGTTGTCAAGGATGACAAGAAGTTGGATGCGAGCGTTCTCGACGGACCCAGACAGGACTCTTCTGGCTCGGGCTGACAACGGCTCGGGCACAGTTCCCACGATCAGCTCGCCGCGGTATGCGCCTTCGTGATTTGCCCAAACATGCACCTCTTTGTCGTAAATGTACTGGGAGGACGCAAAGCGAAGAGTCTGTACATGCCCCTTCGTGAGCACCGGCACTTCATGCGACGGCTTTCCGTTCTCGATGCCAGGCAAAAGGAAGTCCTCTTCCCAAATGAGACCGTGCGTATTTCCTCCGGGTGAGTTGACCAGCGCAGCGAAGTCTTTCCCTGCGTCAAGCCAGTCAACTAGTAGGTGGCACGCCAAGAGCGCGGGAGACGTGCTCGAAGCGTTGAGTATCTGAATAGGTTGGGGCGTCATTTTCCGTGACCATTCATAATCAAAAGGAATCTCGGGGTTATGCGAGATTTGACGGCCCAGCTTGAGAACGTGGGCACCCGACACGAAGATGCGCAGATCATGCGCTGAGAGCCCAACCTGCGCTAGAAGATAGTCTTTTACCGGCGCACCTAAGTGCTTGAGTGTCCGAATAGCGCCGTCGAGAATGCTGCTAGCCGGATCAGGTTGTTTTTGACGAGTCACAGGAGTCTCCCTGGGAATCTAACGTAAAAGTAACCGGCGCCCACTCAAGGTAGGCCGCGCGACGACCGAACGCCCCTGGGCGTCCGCGTTGACTGACATGTTACACGGTCCCTTCATTTGGCTCATTGGGGATATAGCTGGCGCATACATCCGTAGAACCTGTCCGAGAGTTGAGTCTCGCGAAGCAGATCTTCAGCGTACTGAACGGCGCCCTCACGGATGTCCACCGACATAGACTTCAGATGGATATGCACTCTATGTGTGTACGCGCAGGGCCAAGGCGGATCGCTTTGCAATTTACCCTCCTCAGAAACGATACGAACGGAAGGGCGACGGCTATCCGCTAACACCTTCCACGTCAGCCGGCGTCCATGATCCGGCCCGGGGTTGCGATCGACCCACACGCCAGTCGCTATTCCTCGATGCGCCACCGCATTGCGGAAGGCATCAACGAGAACCCGGACTGCGTCTTCTCCATAGTCCGGTTGGGGAAGGTAACGCACTGCCCATCTCGCCACGTCGGGCCAACCCACGCCATTGATCCGTCCGCGATACAGGGCCGACAAATACTCGAGCGTCCCGCAGCACGCAGCTAGAGCCGGGAAGTAAGCATGGGTTGGCCCGGCCCTCGTTTTCGACGGCGCAGGGGTAAGACAGATGCCCATGTCCTTCTCAAAGCCCGCGAGTCGATCCAGCACGAACTGCCTGGCGAATGCGCCGGGCTGATCAGGCAGTCCGCGTTGGGCAGGTCGTTTCACGTGAGGAACGCACCAGCCGTATAACGTTCAAGCTCAGCCGACCGCGTAAGCCAGCGAAGCTGGCTGTAGCGGGTCGGCTGGAACGCAGGGTTGGGTCTCAATCAACTGGAGCCTTCTCGCTTTGGAAGATATGCGCTCGATCTTCATCGGACAGCGTATCCAGTGATGCAATCTGCGCCTCGGATAGCGGGCTCTTGTAATTCTGTTCGTGGTAGCTAGTGGCGTCTTTGACGCCCGAGGCTTGAGCCGCAACCCGACGTGCGACACATGCCGTGCAAGTGCCGCACTGGATACTTGAGCCGACTTTACAGGACCACGACATTGCAAACAGGTCTTCTTTCCCTGAAAACTCAGCCAAGACTTGGTGTTTGCTCTTTGAAGCAAAAGGCACATGGATGCGAAACGGCCTACCAGTTGTACAGGAAACGAGATTTGCAAAAGCGTCAGCGAACTCCTGGCTGTACTCAAACCGTCCTCCAAAGACATCATCTTTGGTTGCTCCCCAAACGACATCATCGATTTGGTGGTAAACCGCGAACGTACATGCAGTCGCCATGACCATACCGGCACCGAACTCCATGCGGTGGTGTTGGGCACGGTCAGCGGTTGTTGTCGTCCCGGCGTGCATGAGCACATGAACGGTTGGTTCAAATGAATGCATTGGCGACTTGAAATCGATGATTTCTTGGGGGAAGCCAAGCGTCTTCGCTAGGAGCATAGAAGCAAACATTTCACCGCCTTGTTCCCTCTGCTTAAACTGGAAAGTCAGCAGCCACGGGTCGTACTTTTTTGATTTCGCCCAGAGAGCTGCCGCAAGGGAGTCTGGGCCGCCAGAAAACACAACGATAGCTTTGGTCACTTCTCTCTCCTTATGTTGTTGGTGGAAGCTGGGATATTGAGACCCTACGTAATGTATACCGCAAGGTGCTGCGGTATAACGTAGCAACTTGACCTAAAAAAACTGGCATTTAGGCCTGCCTCACTTGGATTGTTTGCTCCATTAAAAATAGCGACAAACCCGGCAACTGGCAAGAAATGGCTTGCTCCACAATTGGAGCGATTCTCGACCAACCGTTGTGGTTTGAACATCCCCCATTTGAGGGGGCTGCCGACAGACCGCTTTCGCTTTTCGGTTACTCAAGCGATACCGAGTTGACCTGGCATAGCTATGGTTTAGGCTGGTCAATTGGAATGGAACTTGACGGAGTATGGGCCCTAGCTGTGTACGACTTTACAGCGGCTGCCCCCGAATTCGACGGTCCGCAATGGCGCGTGGATGCTACCCAGGTTACGACGTTAATCGCTCGGACTCATTGCCCAATTAATAAGCACTGCCCGCCAACCCAGTACTGGCGATGCTTTGGGGACTTATCCCAAAAGTTATCAACAGCGTAGGCCACAGGCGGCGGGGACAACTCAGGGAGCCCATGCGGGTGGCTCGATCAAACCAGGTACCATACGCGGCCTAATTGCGATGGATGAGGGAGCATGATGAGTATGTTTTGGCACTATGCGCCGTGGGCACACTTGCCCGCCATAGTGGAATCTGGGGGCCTTAGAGGAAGCAACGCTGGTGCCGCTGGGGAACTGCCGATGTTGTGGTTCTCGGCAAACCAGCAATGGGAGCCCACCGCGACTAAGATGTTGCAAAATAATGCCGGGGCTACGGTTTCTCTGACGTTTAAGCAACAGGCCGAACGCTTCGGATGTATTCGATTTGGCCTTTCTGCGACCGACCCGCGCTTGCTGAATTGGAAGGACGCTTGCACCGTCGCCGGTACACCACGGGCAACACGACGAATACTGGAAAATGTAGGCAAGAAAAAGGGGGCAGACCCTGCGCACTGGTTCGCAACCACTGCGATCATTCCACTGACCGAACTTCATTTTCAGGTGTGGCATGAAGGCTGGCACGATGCCACCAGTCCGCAAGATATGGCAGCCGTCTGGACTGAGACACGCCGGCGGTAGCAGAGCATGGCATGGTCATGGAAGGCTTGTAGGTGTCTCGGTCAGAATCAGGCATGGCCGTGAGGTCCTGCGAGCCCCCGACCTATAAGCACTCTTCGTCATCGCCTGGAAAAAAGCGCCACCAAGGGCCATGCTCAATCGTTTTTCCAGATAAGGGGTGCAAGGTCAGCCGTTTCGTCCAGTTCAGGGGATGAGACTGCCTGGCCCGATGCATTGGGTGGTGTCTGGTTAGACCGTGACCACAGCAATGACGGCTTCACTAAACACCATGGGGGCCACCTTGCGCCCGGAGGCCAGCTTGCGGCACGCCTGGATGAGGCGTCCCTCTTCAGGTGTCAAAGTGCGTGGCCCCAGACCTGTTCAATCAACTCCAGCAGATCGGGTGCAGATTCTTTCATTGCCGTCACTAACAGATCAGACGCATCCAGCTCCAGCGCTTCGGCCAATGCCGGGATCTTGTTCAATGGAAATTTGATGGCCCCAGATTTCGTCATCGTCAGGATAGTGCTTCGCTCGAATCCCAGTGCGGTAGAGAGTTCGGCATCTGATTTTCCCAATGCGATCTGGCGCTCCGAAATCAGGCTGATCAGCATGTGGTTATTAATGGCAGGTGTGGTGATATTCATGAGAGCTTCCTTCAGTGAGTTCAATGGTCAGCGAATTGCGACTGTTAAGTTTCATGATAGGTAGCAAGTCTTGGATGTGCGGTGGCAGTCTGACTGACCGAGCTGCGCTGATTCAATAAGTGGTAATTCAGTAGTGACTGACCTGGAGTTGATCTGCGGCAACGCATCTTGCATCTTCCAGAACTGCGGCACAAAATTCACCCATGCCCAAGCGAAAAACAGCCGAATCAGTGCTCTCCGCATTTAGAAATGTGCATGGCCAGCGCTACGGCTATGAACTGGTGAGTTATGCGGGCATGTGGAGCAAAGTCAAGGTTGTCTGCTCCCGCCATGGCGTTTTTGAGGTCACCCCCGAGCACCACTTCAGGGGAGTCGGATGCAGCAAATGCTACTTCGATAGGCAAAAACTCACTAAAGCAGATTTCATCGCGCGTGCTGAAGTCCATTTTGGAAATCGCTTTGGCTATGGAAGCATTGACGAGTTGCCTGCTGCTGGCGAGAAGGTTCGCATCAAATGCAAGGTACATGACCTGTATTTTCTACAAGAGCCTCGCAATCACAGTCGTGGTCATGTCGGTTGCCCCAAGTGCAAGTCACTAAAGCTGTCGGGTAGCCGGAGAAGCCATGGGCAGCTCACGTCAGAGAAGGACTTGACGAACCAATTCATCCTGGATGCACAACAGGTTCACGGCAATGCCTATGACTATAGCGAGTTCAAATATCTGACAGCGCGCACGAAAGGAAAAATCCTCTGTCCTGTTCATGGAGAATTTTTTCAAGCGCCAAGTAATCATCTTCGGGGAACCAAATGTCCGGCATGTGCGAAGAAGACGAAGGCCAGCGGTAGTTTCAAACAGCGTTGCAGAGAACTAGGCATTGACTACTGGCGTGCGCTAAAAAGACGTGAAGCAGGGATGAGCGATGAAAAGATCTTTGCGGAAGGCTACGTGCGCGGAGACCGAGAAACCCCCACAGCGCTGACAGTGTACGGAGTAAGTTACCCGAACATTGAGTTGGCTTGCAGGGTGCTGCTGCCGACTGCAAATCCAACGACGATCGGCCGCTGGATTCGCAGTGGTATGGCGCCAGAAGAGGCGTTTGAACGGATACCAAATCCGGGCTACGCAGCTGGCTTGATTTATCTAGTGACGCATGTTGCAAGCGGCAAGCGGTATGTGGGTCTAACAATACAGACGCTGGAGCGCCGATGGACTTATCACCTACAGCAAGCACGAGCTGGCCACGTCAGGGGTGCTGACTCCCTTCACGCTGCGATTCGTGAGCACGGATCGAACGCATTCACCATGGTTCAGATTGACAGCGGCACGACAAAGGTGGATCTTGAACAGAAGGAGCGCCACTGGATCAACGCTTACGGCACCCTCGTCCCAGCCGGGTACAACATTTCAGCCGGCGGTGTGAGTGGCGGGTCTAACCGTAAGCCTGTGACGATCGATGGACAACAGTTCCCCAGCGTTGAGGCAGCTGTCATACAGATCTCTAAGAGCCGCGGCATCAGTCTTCACGCAGCAAAAGCTAGACTCCGGTTCGGCCGCATCGACGTGAAGACTCCGGCAAAAAAAGGGGAAAGCCTGGTCAAGACCCCTGCGTACAAAGCCTGGAGCCGTATCGTTCATGGAGTGCTGAATCAAAAAGCAAAGGATTACATCCCTGGCGTGGGTCTTTTCGAGCCTTGGCGAGACTTTCAAACATTCTTTAAAGATGTCGGTCAGCCCCCCGAGCCAGGCATGGCTTTCACCAGACTTGATAAGTCCAAGGGCTTCTTCCCAGAGAATTGCGTGTGGCTGACCAAAAGCGAATCAAGCAGACTTAATGCAGTATTGGCTGGAGGCACTGTCAAAAAGGAAATAGGGTGAACGTGTTTCTGGCGCCTTGCGCTGCGAATGCACTGGTAACGATGACTCCACCGCTTGCTGAATAGATCGACATTTTCCGCGGTGCTCATTCAGGCTCAGCCGCCCTGTCGGGCCTACTCGTCTGAACGTAAATCCGCCATCAGGTCGGCAACAGTTTTAAATCCAGGCCCCTTGGCATGGCGTGCCTCCAGCATGGCGGCCCGAGTGACTTCGTTGGGAACGGGGTCAAAGGGCAGCCGGCCATCCTCGACCACGCGGTGCAGTAGCAAGCGAATCGCGTCGGAGATAGTCAATCCCATCTTTCCCAGTGCTTCAGCAGCGCGCACTTTACTGGCGCTGTCAATGCGGGCGCGAACATAGGTGTCAGTGCTGGTGCTCATATGTGTATTCCTTGCGCCAATTGTGGCCACAATGACGGCTTTCATCAAGGTCGAACTGTTGCGCCCCGCACACCAGTAGCTGTAAGGTGGCTGATTGACTAGATGTTGTTGTTGCAGACCATGTGGAAATACAATCAGGGACTCGACCGCGGTGACTACTGAAATTCCAATCCTCCGCCCGGTGATTTTCGACGTCAACCCTCATAAACACTCCGTATGCCTCTAACCATCCGCGGAATCTGCGTGCAAATCCTCTCCAGCGTTCAGGCTCACACAATCCACGGAGAGATATGTTCGACAAACGACTGTAAGGTCGTGCTGAATCATTTGGTGCGGAAGTTCTCCGAGCCGCTGACCCGTGAAAACGGGCACCGGCGTCTTGTTTCACGCAAGGTGGCAAATGGGGCAACCGATGACACCGTCGACGATCACGCGGTCCCAGTTATCGTCATCGTTGAAAAGCTGCTTCGCCTCCCAGCGTCTGAGCTTCCTATTACGCAGGAAAATCTGAAGAAGCTAGAAGACTTCCTCCGGGCATCGTTGTTGATTGTCGAAATTACTCGTGACGAGGACTTAAAACTTTGCTCTAGAGGTTTCCAGAGGTGCATGCCGACGAGCTGGAGCGATCCAACGAGTAAGCTTTTTCAGCAGCACCTTGCGCGATACGTGGAGGCTGGCATTGAGGTCTAAAAGCTCAGTCAACGCGGACGCCAAATGGCGTTGCGCCGCTTCGCGGCTCCATTTACCTCCGGGCGCCAGTTACCTCAGCATTGACCATAGATGCACAACGTCATTCACGCCCTCGTACTTTCGGCGCTGACTGCATCGTCAGCTGCTGCGCAGACCGATCGTGCCTCGGCGACAACAGCCGGTGGTCCATCGGTCACCTGAATCAACAGCGGATCGCGCGGCTGTAGGAACTGAAAGTTGATTGATGCTGACAGTATCTGCATCGCCTTCATCAATTGATACCCCCGTATCTAATTGCGGCAGTCACTTTGATATCCGCATCGGCCCGCAGAAGAGGGGACGAGCCTAATGCCGTAAAAGGTCGGGCAAGCAGTCGGCGAAAGCGGGCTGGATCGTCCGCATGGGTCGGCTGACGGATTCATCGCCCGACAGGATGGCCAGCATCATGGCGGTCATCGTGAAGAGGCCATTCGAGCTGCGGAGGATTTGATCCATGATCTGCTCTGGATACCCAGTTTGATGCCGCTTCAGGGGATGGATGCCGCCATGCACGAACGAGTTCAACGCCCCCAGCATCGTGGTCTTGAACTGATCGACCATCTGAAAAGCCGGGGGCGGTGCCCTCCCGTCCAACGCCTTGATCATCGCGCTGACCATGGGCAACTTGCTCGCGGCGTGCTCAGCTTCCTGGGTAAGAGGTGCGTGAATCTTGGCGATTTCGACCTCATCGGCGGCGTAGAGCAGCCACATCGCCCGAACAAGCACTTCAAATTGAAGCCGCATCACCGATGCCGCCGTGGTGTGAAAGCCTTCCGACATCAGCGCCCTAAGGGCCTGGCCGTGCTGGATGGCGACCTCGCACGCATTGAAGCTCGCCGCTATTCGGTCGGAATCATCGAAGACCTGGTAAGACTCCGGCCGCAAGATGGCCCACACCGCCTGCTCAAGCTCTACGGATCGCCGGACCGTTCTTTCAAGGTCTGGCGGCCCCGTCGGCTTTTGGTTCGTTGGTCCCGACTGATTTGCGTTCATAAGCGCAAGCATAGCCGGGCGTGCCATAAGACGAGGAGAGGAGCAGATTCCGACCGTTCCCTCGTCAGTAGGCAAAAGAGCATCAGCCGACACCGACGCAATCGACATAACCGACATAACCGACTCGGCACTTCGGGCTCTGTGTGCCTCCAGGTTTCCCCGGAATGCGTCCGCCGCTGCTACCCTACCTTGGCCCATGCTGTGCTGTGCTGTGCTGTGCTGTGCTGTGCTGTGCTGTGCTGTGCTGTGCTGTGCTGTGATGTGCTGCGCCATGCTGCGCTGCCCTACCCTACCCTGGACCATGCCAGCGTAGGGTAGGCCATGCTAGCCTAGGCTGGACAGTTCACAGGAGGCTGAGGCTTCAGCCGAATGGTCATGCGGATCCTCGCTCGGTGCCTTAGCCACGGAAGGGACCGACACAACCGACTTAACCGACTCGACAAGCCAGTTCTCGGCGTTTCGCGTCTTGGGAGCCCTTACCAACCGAAGCCCATCCACGATCCGCCCGGCGTTACGGGTGATCCACTTGCCGAGCTTGCGTGTATTGACCCGCTCGCGTTCTCCAGCAATATCAAGTAGCGACTCGTAAAAATCCTCCAGGCCCGATCCAAGTCCACCGGCGGACGTTCGAGTCACGACTTCACGCACAAGCATTGGTTTACTGCCGAAGTGTGCATGCCAGCCAGCCAAGACGCGCCCGAGCAGCTCCCGGTCAGGATCATTGGCCATACCCTCAAAGACAGCATGTGCCGGATCGGGACGCCCGAGCCAAAGCAGTGGCTGGCGGCACAAGTCTGACCATTCACCAAAGCTCGCTATCGACTGACAAGCTGACATCGGCCGCCCAGCGTCGACCCACGCCCGTACAACGGTGAGCGCCGCGCTAACGTAGCGCTCACGGTCCTTGATCACATCGGCGACCAGATTGGGCCGTCGAAACGAGCGTGTGGCCGGCGTTTCGCAGCCCGGATCAAGGTTGATCGTGATGCAGCGGCGCGTCATGTCGGCTGTCGGGCCAACATTGTTCCCGCTGCTTAGCAGCAACACCCGGGTGCTCACTCCCAACATCCGCGACTTGCCAAGAACCCGGCCCTGCATGCGTTCACTGGTCAAGGCGGTGCAAAGAGATTTGAATGGTTTGAGATCGGAGGTCAGGTTATCAAACTCAATGACCGCGGGCGCGCGCACCAGTTCCGCAAGCAGCAGCTTGGTGCATTCTTCGTCGCTCACGGGAAACCCGACCGGCTGCCCCGGGCTGGACGTCGCAAAGGCAGTGACCAGTGCGCACAAAAAGCTCTTCCCCGCTGAGATCTGCGGCGCCCGGACATGAAACATCGGCGCCAGCCTCAGACTCGGTCGCACCGCGGCCGTCAGCATGGCAGCCAAGGCTGCGCTTCGATCGTGTTCCGAAGCAAAGGCGAACTCGTTCACCAGCTCCGCCAGCAGCGCCACGGCCTGCTCGGCCTGTTCACGGGTCGGATGATCGGGAACACTGAACTTCGTGGGCTCGAACACCCCGTACAAGCCTGTAGCCGGGTCGTGGCCTGACGCAACGCAGATGGAACCGTCCGGGCGCAGGTAGGGCTGACGCACCAGGCCGGCCAATACGGGCAGATGCCCGTAGACGCCCGTCTTGAGCAGGAGGTTGCAGATCCGGTCCGGGGCATCGTCCATCGTCCAGGTGCCCTTCGCCTGGTTGAACCGCCTCCAGGAGGCCACCCCATTAAGAGCGTGCGCTAATGCGGGCTGGGAGAGATCATGCACCCCGGTCTCCCCTGTTGCAGGATCTGTCCGAACTGCCACGATTGCGCCACTACGCTGGAAGTAACTGCCTGTTTGAGCCAGGTGCCTTTCGGCGTCCGCGAGCGCCTTCCGGATGTAGCCCGTTCTATAGTGGACGATGGGCCGGTCATCCTTGATGTCAAAAACTGGATCAGCACCGGCATCGCCTCCGATGGCGGGATCAACAGTGGCGTCGGAGCCAGTATCGGCATGGTCGCTTTCGTCGGTTTTCTCAGCCCGCGCAAGAAAGGCATGACCAGCATCATGCAAAGATTCCTTCATGGTGGCTGCGGTTGGCGCGACTGAATCTTCAACCTCCATGGCAGATACAGGGGAAATCAAAGAATCAACTTCATTCATGGGCATGGCATTAACTTCATCAAACATTTTTTCTCCAGTTAGTACAGACCAGCACTGACCCCTGCTGGCTGATGGGGGCATAAAGTCGACCCGGAGGGCGACGAGCTGCTTCAATTGAACGAACACAGCCCCACCGCCTCGTATGCAGCGAGGCAGCGAAATACAAAACTGATATGGAAGGACTGGTCTGCCAGAGACCAGCCTGGGGTTGGGACTACCGGATAGTCACTGGTGACTTACTTGGTTAGTCATACGACAGCCTTCAGGGGAGACGACAAGCCGCGCCAGGCTTGGCTCTCCCGAGAGTGAACCTGCGTCGGAACGCACGAATTTGGTTTTTTGGAACTGTTGCTCCAGCCGTGTGAGCGCCTGGCCTATGCGGTTGTTGACTGGCTTATTGCGGACGAAACTCACCCTTTCCCCCTCGCGCTTGCCACCCCGCGTGAAGGCGCCGGCGCCGACCCGTTGCCAATGCACTTGATCGATCTCATGCTGCCTGGCGGCCAACAGCTTGCGCATTTCCATGTTGGGCCTGTCCGCCCTACGCACTAAACGCCGGGTGCCCTGCACATGCCGGAAGTAAGGCAAGAGCTTCTTGCGGAAGCGAAAATCCTTAAGGTCGGCCAATGTGACAAGGTTGTGCGTGAACAAACCTTCACTCCCCAAACGGACCTCAACCCGGGCCACCTGTTTTTCAGGCGGCAGCGGGCGCCGCTGATCGCGGCGTTTCCAGTAGCCTTTGACCTGGACAGGAGCGTGCCGTCCGCCGTGCAGTTGCTGGTCGGTTGCCCACGGCAACCCATGATTGAATGGGCGAACCAGGTAGCCGTCTTCCAGCCTACGGTAGAAGGCTCGGAAGTCCTCGCTCATGCCTTCACCCCCACTGGGCTCCAGTTGACGCGCAAAAATATTCACCATCACGGACCGAAGCAGCGATTCACGCTCATCGGACGGGACAGGGTTTGCTGGCCGCAAATCGACGGCGATCTCCAGCTCCTTGATGCGTGCGGGACCGACGACAGCGATGAGCGCCTGAATATCCGAGGCACTGGCGTCGTGGACTGTCAAAAGTTTGCCGTGGTGTTTGCGCGGCCAGATGGCCGTGCCAGACAATGCGGGCAACTTGCACTTTCCGGGGGTGTGGATCGTGATGTAGTCGATCTTGGCGCTGAACAGAAGTCTGTCCAGCGAACAAGCCGACAGTACGGCATCGCTTTTGCCGGCAACCGGATATGAAGCATCCTCCATCCGCCCCTGGTCAGCCACGGAGTTAAATCGCACAGAAAACAGGCTCATAAATTCCTTTCGTAGTTTTTGGTCACGACCCCTGCCGTCACCCGAAAGGAAATTGGAAAGTCTAAGAATAGGCCCGCGTTTCTAAATCAATTTATTGCAGAATCTTTCCCAGTGATATGGCGCCTTTTTTCCAAATTTGCGCATTCCGGTGCGATTCATCAGGTTGTAAACGCTGCTCATCGACACCGGCCTCCCCACCCGAGCCTGCAGTGCCTCCAGGACATAAAAACGCATGGGTTGAAAGACGTCGTCGTATTTAACAGTTCGACGCATCTCGTCAGACCTCCAACGTCGATGCCGATCAATGTAGACGTCACAAACCTGAATCATGAAAGCATCTTCCTCGCCCTCGGGGAGGATCTGATTTCGACGCCCACCACGGGGTAATCGTTGCTCAGCAGGCATCTTGATCGGCTTGTCTGCAATGAACAAATGCCGCTGCCGCGCCACCCAAGCGGCTGTCCGGCCTACCGCCTGCCCCGTCTGCTCCAGAGTCAACCCACACTGCAATGGCAGCAGCACCGCCTGCGCAACACGAAGCTCCTCAACCGTCCCGGCATTTTCGATTGCGTTCTGCGCCCGAGCCAGTGCTTCCCATCCCGACGGATTTCTCGCCATACAAACATTTCCACTTGTTGTTTTAATGAAAATTCTTCTATTTTTTGAATTGTAATTAACCCTACAGAGCGGTTGAAACACGCCTGCTCCCGGACGGACGAGCTCGTTTATCGTGAAAAGGAATGTGCGCCCCCCCCCCGGGTCCGGGGCCGCAAGTGACGGTGGCTTGTTCACTCGACGCTTCGTTGACACCACCGATGAAACCGACTCAAACCGACACTGATTGGCCGTGGCTGTCTACGGACGCCACACTTTTGATGGCGGTGTCGGTCTGCCCCAGGCACATGCAATATACGGCCTGCAATAAAGCTACGAAAGGGTAGTCCAAAAAACTCACCCGAGCAGCGGCAACTTTGATAGGATTGCCTTTTTAATCAACGACTTGCGAGCGGTGCAAACTATGGGTTCGATTCCCTTCACCCGCTCCACATGTCTGCAAATGCATGACTCCCTCAGGGGAAATCAGCATTCCTTATCCTCTACCAAATCTGCCCAGGCCCGCACATACAACGATGTGGTGAGCTATGGGCAAGCACTGGCGCAGCCTGGCATGAACACCACCCCTGATGAAGATCTCAAGCAAATTGCTGCGCTGACGCTGGCGCACTACGATGATCACGCCCAGGACTTCTGGGAAGGCACGCGCGACCATGACGTCAGCCAGAACATTGCGGCCCTGCTGCAATACATTGAGACACCACCGCCATTTGAGCTGCTCGACTTCGGCTGCGGGCCGGGACGTGATCTCCGGACCTTCAAGGCACTCGGACACCACCCCACCGGCCTGGAAGGCGCGGCCCAGCTCGCCGAGATGGCACGCGCCCACAGCGGATGTGAAGTGCTGGAGCAGAATTTTCTTGAGCTGAATTTACCAGACGAGCATTTTGACGGCGTGTTTGCCAATGCCGCGCTGTTCCACGTCCCCAGTCTGGCCTTGCCGCGTGTACTGCGGGAGCTGCATGCCACGCTCAAGCCTGGTGGTGTCCTCTTCAGCTCCAACCCCCGCGGCGACGGACGGGAGGGCTGGAACGGCGACCGTTACTGCACCTACCATGACCTGCAGGCGTGGCAGAACTATATGTCGGCAGCAGGATTTGTCGAACTCATCCACTACTACCGCCCTGCCGGCCTGCCGCTGGAACAGCAGCCCTGGCTGGCCAGCGTGTGGCGCAAGCCGGCGTCCTGAGCGACACAGTCCGCCTTAGCGTGCAGCGTGCAGCGTGCAGCGTGCAGGTTAACGCGGTCTTTAAATAAAGTGGCAGGCAGCCCAGTGCTCTCGCCCCTGCGATTTCAGAACCGGCGAGCTTTCCGCACACTCTTTTCGCGCCATCGGGCAGCGCGTGCGAAAGGTACAACCCGACGGCGGATTGGCCGGGCTCAGCAGGTCGCCCTTGAGCACGGTCTTTTCGCTGCAAGTAGCGCCTTCGTATAGGGGTGCGCGCCTGGTTCATGCCAGCGCCCTGGATGGCGCCAGCACGTCTTCGCTGCTGCGGCCCACCAGCCGGGTATACAGCGCCGGATCAGTGTCGCGCTCGGTGCCGAAAAACAGCAGGCGGCTTTGCGCATTCAGGCCCAGTGGGGCCCGTTGATCATCCTGCTGCGCCACACCGATCGCGGCGGCCAGTCCGGCCACGGCCGACTCGCCCTCTGACGGTGACGGTGACGCGAGCAAACGCATGGCGGCAATCGCGGCGTCATCGGAGATCACCGCGAAGGCATCGGCGCCTGCTTCCAGAATTTGCCAGGCGAGCAGGGAAACTTCGCCACAGGCCAGTCCCGTCATCTGGGTATCCAGATCGCCATGCACCGCCGTGACCTTGCCGTTTCGGGCACTCTGCATGAGGCAGTCGGCGCGATCGGGCTCGACGACCACGACACAGGGTCGGGCATGGCCGAGACGCTCCCAGAAGTAGCCGCACACCGCGGCGGCCAGGCCACCTACCCCACCCTGAGAAAACACGTGGCTCGGAGCGCCGCCCAGCTGCCCAGGGTGGTCGACGTGGCGCGCGAAGCGGGTGCTTGGTGGCCACTTCGGCTCGATGCCGCATGGAGGAAACGCCGCCATCGTGCGCTTCAGCGCATGACGATGATAAAGATTCCGAGCAAGGTCAAGGCACTGCCCAGCAGCGTGGTGGCAGTGATCTCCTCCTGGTCCTTGAACAGCAGGTGGCTGAGCGGAAAGACCAGGAGCGGAGTGCACAGCGTGACCAGGGTGGCAATCGCCAGCGGGATGTAGCGCATGGAGCTGATCACGCAGATCTGCGCAGAAATCGTACACACGCCAATCAGTGCATACAGCCATGCGCCGCTGCGGCTGACTGCGCGCAGGCGGGCCACAAGCTCACGCTTGCCGGGGCTGAAGGCCAGGTGCAAAACCAGCCCGCACACCGCGCCCGCCAGTGCGCCGAGGATGGGTTCGTTCCAGTCGCGCACGGCTGCGCCACGCAGCACATTGCCAATCGCGTAGGCCAACGAACTGCCCAGGCCAAGCAACAGGGCTGATTGCAGCAGACGCTCATGCACGGTCGGCTTGATCGTCATGGGAGGCGAACCCGGGCTGGACACCGTGTTGACAACAGCCTGGCGACGGGAAAAGAACCCCGGCTTGTAACTCACCAGCACCAACCCGCCAATCGCCATGGCCATGCCACCGGCGACCAGCAGCGTCAGACGCTCGCCAAGCAGCAGCCATGCCATCAGGGCCGCAAATAGCGGACTGCTCACCTGGAAAATGCTGGCGCGGGCCGGCCCGAAACGGACCACCGATTCATAAAAAAACCACCGCCCCAGGTAGGTGGAGAACGCCCCCGCCAGCACAAACAGCCAGAAAGCCCGCGCGTTCCATTGCACGCTGCGGCCCTGCACAGCCAGCTGAACCGCGAAGACCAGCGCGGAAAAGCCAACATTCACCACCGTCGCAATCAAAAACCCAATGCCAAGCTGGATGCGGCTGGAGGCGGCCTTGGTGACCAATGTCGAAGTGGTGAACAGCAGCAGCGCACCGGCCGCCAGCAGGTAGCCAACCAAAGCATCAGACATCGGCAGCCGGACCCGACGGTGTTGGTTTCACAACCTGTCAGATCTTGAAGGCTTCAAGCGATTCGGGGGCAAACAGCTCATGCGGCTCCAGCAGGCGCTTTGACAAGCCCTGCTCAAACGAATAACGCAGAAAGGTTCGCAAGGTCTGCTCGTTCTTCTCAAAGCCATAAGGCCAGAAGTCTTCACCCATTTCCCGCCTGACCTGCTCCACATGCGAGGTCAACCAGGGAAGCATGACCTTGAGCGCAGCGGTTTCGTACAGGTCATCATACGTGCGGCGCTGGGACTCTTCCAGCGCTTTCATCATGGAGCGCGCAACCCAGCGGTTGGCCTCGTACACGTCGCGACGAATCGCCACCGTGTGCATGATCGGGAATATTCCGGTTTCCCTGAAGTAGTTGCGCTCCACCTGCTCGTAGTCTTCAAACAGGCGCAGGACCCGGCCGCCGCCCTTCAGAAAGCTCGAAGGCATGCGCGCGGTATAGAGCGCATCAATCTCGCCGTCGAGCAGCATCTGCGCCAGTGTCTGATCAGGGCCGATACGTTCCACTTTTATATTCGGCGGCAAATCAAGCTTGATTTTTTCAGGCCGCCCCGGCTCTTCTTCGCCGCCGGTGAAGTAGGTCACACTGTCTACCGGCACACCATAGTGGTCGGACAAAATGCCGCGAATCCAGACCGGTGCGGTCATCTGGTATTCGGGGTTGCCGACGCGCTTGCCAATCAGGTCCCGGGCTTCGCGGATACCCGATTTGGCATTCACATAAATGCAGGAGTGACGGAAAAACCGCGAAGGGAAGACAGGAATCGCCACAAACGGCCGCGCCTCGCTGAACAGCGACACGGTGTAGGAAGACAGCGACATCTCGGCCACCTCGAACTCCCTGTGCCTGAGCATGCGAAAGAAGGTTTCCTCGACCGGCATGTTGAGGTAATTCAAATCAATGCCGTCAGGCTGCACGCTCCCGTCCATCAAGGCACGGGTGCGGTCATAGTTCCAGCAGCCGAAGCTCAGTTTGAGTTTTGACATGTAGATGGCTACTCCGATTTGATGCCTGCGGCGATGATGGCTTTGGCCAGTCGTTCGTTTTCGCCCAGGATGGCCTTGTTGTAGTCGGCAGGTCCGCCGCCGATCGGATCGATGCCGGCATTGTTGAGTATCTGCATCACCTCGGGCATTTTGGCAATCTGTGCCATTTCCGCGCTGATGCGCTCAACGATGCTGGCCGGCGTGCCGGTGGCGGCCAGCACACCCACGATGGGCGCAAAGTCAAACCCTGGGATGAGTTCGGCAATGGCGGGCACACCGGCGGCCTGGCTGGAGCGCTGCGCCGCATTGGTGGCCAGCAGTTTGACCTGCCCCCCTTTCACAAAACCAGACAGTGAAGGCAGCGCCGAAAACAGCACCTCCACCTGGCCGCCAATCAGCGCCGGGACCGACTGCCCGGAACCCTTGAAGGGAACGTGTGTGATATCCAGGCCGAGCGAGGCCTTCATCGCTTCCATCGTCAGGTGGTGCGTGCTGCCGATGCCGGAAGAGCCGTAGTTCAGCGTACCCGGTTTGGCCTTGGCCAGGGCAATGAACTCCTGCAGGGTGTTGGCGGGCACCTTGGGGTGCACCGCCAGGTACAGCGGAGCGCGCGCCGCCAGGGACACCGGCATGAAGTCCCTCTTATAGTCGTAGCCCAGATTCTTGTAGATCGTTGGATTGATGGAGAACATCGAACCGTCGGTGACCAGGAAGGTGTAACCGTCTTTGGGCGATGTGGCCAGCACCTGCGCGGCCACCACGCCGTTGGCACCGGGCTTGTTGTCCACCACCACCGACTGGCCCAGCCTGTCTCCCAGGCGCTGCGCAAAAATGCGCGCCACGGTGTCAGGCAGCCCGCCCGCCGAATAAGGCACCACGAACTTGATGGGTTTGTTGGGGTAAGCACCCTGGGCGCGCGCACCGAGGGGCAACACCAGCGCGCAGGCCGCCAGCAGGGCCGTGGCGAGCAAAAGAATACGCCGTGGTTTCATGAAATGTCTCCGTTTGGTTTTATGGCAAGGGTCATGGTAAGGGGCAAGGTCAGGATACGTCAGCCCTACTGGGCGGACGTGGAATAGGAAGGTTCCAGTGCGGGCTCGCTGGAGTCCCAGACATGGGTCGCAGGGAATGCGCGCCAATCGGTGGTTTTGGGAACGATGGCCTGAAACGCACAGACGCTGGCTGGAACGCGGGCATCACCCGTACCGATGGCGGTCTCGCCGGCCTGGAATGCACGCACCGCCTCCAGCATCTGTTTGCGAAACTCCACCACAGCCAGGTCGCTGGCGCCCAGCCGCTCATGGGTGCGGTCGGCAATGGGCCCCATGGTCACCCACATTGCAATGTCCTGGTTGGGGAAACCGGTGATGCCGGTGAAGTTGCCCGCCTTCATGGCGGCGCGGTCCTGCCAGAAATGGTTGCCGCGGTTGCGCAGCGGCATGTAGTTTTCATCGAGGTCAATCCCGATCTGCTGGCCCAGGAACTTCCGCCAGGTGGCGGTTTCCGGGGTTTGGGAGGGATGACCCCAGGCGATGAAGTAAAACGCCGTGTGGGTGTCGTCCATAGGCACATTGATATTGGCGACGTTGTACAGGTTGTTGGGCGGAATCAGGGCCGTGGCTGGTGCCACGAAGACGGTTGAACGGACGTAATCGCTCGTGGCCGCGTTGCTGATGGGCCGGCGTATGGCCGCATACCGGAAACCATAAGAGCCGCGCTCCACCTGCAGGCGGGGCGCCTTGTCGGTGGACGGCCGCAGCCAGTTGGTGTCGGTTGCCTTGGCTGTGTCAACGCGGGCGGGCACCATGTCTGATGAATGCAGGCTGGAGCTGTGCGCCGAGTCAATGGCCCCCTCCAGGATCTGCGCCCAGTTGCAGGGAATGATGACTTTGGCAATCGTTACCTGAGTGTCTGCAGTGGGAGCCCAGGCCGGCGGCTCGAATTCGGGGAGCGTGTCGGGCGGGCCCATGTAGGCCCACACAAAACCGCCCCACTCCCGCGTGGGATAGGCCAGATGCTTGACCTTTTGCACCATGCCGCTGGCCGCGGGCTCCGAGACCATCTCCAGCACATTGCCCTCGACGTCCATTTTCCAGCCGTGGTACAGGCAGCGCAGGCCGCAGTCCTCGTTGCGGCCGAACACCAGCGACACGCGCCGATGCGGACAGTATTCGTCCATCACGCCCACGCGGCCATTGGTGTCGCGAAACACCACCAGGTCTTCGCCAAACACCTGGGCCTTGATGGGGGTGCCGTCGGGCTCGCTAACCTCTTCGATCAGGCAGACCGGCGTCCAGTGGCGGCGCATCAACTGGCCCATGGGCGCGCTTCCCTCAACGCGGCACAACAACTCATTTTCTTCAAAGGTCAACATTTCAAATTTCCTCAAGTCAATTGACTGACGTCAACTAAAAACCAAAAAACCGCTTGCAAACTCCGGTCAGGGAGATTATTCTTAGGTGCCTAAGATTATTCGCGATTTCCGGATTTGTCAAGACTGTTTACGAAAGGCCACGATGAGCGTTAACCCTGACGTCACCGCAAGCGCGGGCGGCACACCGGCCGAGCCGGATTTTTTCAATCTCAAGGTCGTGCGCAAGGAAGCCGTGGCGCAAGGCATTTACCTGTTCGAATTGGGCCATCCGGAGGGTCTGGATTTGCCGGCTTTCACCGCCGGGTCACACCTCACCGTTCAGGTGCCCAATGGCGCCCGGCGAAACTACTCCCTGTGCAGCGACCCGGCCGACACTGGCTGCTACCAGATTGCCGTCAAGCGCGACGCTGCAGGCCGGGGCGGCTCTATCAGCATGGCCGACGATGTGCAGGTGGGCCAGTTATTGGCGGTCAGCGCTCCGCGCAACAATTTTGAGTTGCACCCGCGGGCCTCCAGCTTTCTGTTCATTGCCGGTGGCATCGGCATCACGCCGGTTTTGTCCATGATGCGGCATCTCAAAAGGCAGGGGCGCAACCCCTTCAAGCTGATCTACTGCACCCGGGACGCTGACAGCACGGCGTTTGTGCAAGAGCTGACCGGGCCCGAATTCGCGGCTCACGTCCAGTTGCACCATACCCAAGGCGATGCCAGCCAGGCCCTGGACTTGTGGCCTGTGTTCGAGACGCCCGGCTCCGCACATGTGTATTGCTGCGGTCCGCGCGGCCTGATGGACGCCGTGGCCGACATGTCGGGCCACTGGCCATCCGGCTCGATCCACTTCGAGAGTTTTGGCGTGGATGCCAGCACCTATGCGGCCGACACCGCGTTCACCGTGCGCCTGCATAAGACCGGCATCAATGTGCCGGTGGACGCGGGGCAAACCATTTTGCAGGCGCTGCGGGCCTGCGGCCATCATGTGAGCAGTTCGTGTGAAAGCGGCACCTGCGGATCCTGCCGCACCACACTGCTGGCGGGCGAGGCCGAACACCGGGACATGGTCTTGAGTGACGACGACAAGACGCACCAGATCATGGTCTGCGTGTCGCGCGCAAAATCTGCCGAACTCGTACTGGACTTATGAAAAAGCGCCCCCTGCAAATCGGCATCGTCGGGCTGGGCCGGGCTTTTACGCTCATGCTGCCCACGTTTGTGCAAGACAGCCGCGTCAGGCTGGTGGCTGCGACCGATCCCCTGCCCGCCGCACGGGCGCAATTTGAAAAGGATTTTGGCGCCCCTACGTACGACTCGATGGAAGCCCTGTGCGCCAACCCTGCGGTTCAGGTGCTCTACATCGCCTCCCCGCACCAGTTTCATGCGGCCCACGTGTGCCTGGCAGCGTCCTTCGGCAAGCACGTGCTGGTTGAAAAGCCGATGGCGCTCACCCTCGATGAGTGCACGCGCATGATTGAAGCGACCCGCAGCGCGGGCGTCCATCTCATCGTCGGCCACAGCCACAGCTTCAACGCGCCCATCCGGCGCACCCGGGAAATCATTGACAGCGGAATTTACGGCAGCGTCCGGATGATTTCAGCGCTGAACTTCACCGACTTCCTCTACCGGCCGCGCCGCCCGGAAGAGCTCGACACCCAGGCCGGTGGCGGCGTGATTCACAGCCAGGCAACGCACCAGATGGACATCGTCCGCCTGCTGGGTGGCGGGCTGGTCAACAGTGTGCGTGCCCATACCGGCGCCTGGGACCCTGCCCGCCCGACCGAGGGTGCTTACAGCGCCCTGCTGGGATTTGAAGGGGGCGCCTTCGCCTCCGCCACCTACAGCGGCTACGGCCATTACGATTCGGACGAGCTGATGGGCAACATCGGCGAGATGGGCCAGGCCAAAAGCCAGAGCGACTACGGTGCCGCGCGCAAGCGGCTGCAGGGCGCGGCCACATCAACCCAGGAAACTGCGCTGAAAGCGGCGCGCAACTATGGCGGCAGCCTCTATGTGCCGGCACCGGCCTCGTCGCCCGCCGCAGCCCACCAGCATTTCGGGCAGGTCATCGTCAGTTGCGACAAGGCGGACTTGCGCCCCGGTCCGTTGGGCATCGCCGTCTATACCGACAGCGAAAAATCTTTTGAAGCCCTGCCTTCCCCCGCCATTGCACGCCAGGAAGTGATTGACGAGCTCTTTGCAACCGTGATGGACGGCCGACCGGCCGTTCACAGCGGTGAGTGGGCACGGGCGACCACCGCCGTCTGCCTGGCCATTCTGGAATCAGCGAGGACGGGCAGGGACTGCCCTCCCGGGTACCAAGTCGGTCACAATACCAATTCATGAGCAATGACACCCAGAGCATCATCCGCCACTGGCGCGAAGCCGTGCCCAATGACCGCCTTGCGCACCTGATCCGCGATGCCTCGCGCGCCTTTCAAAAGGCCTTGCAGGTCCGCCTGGCGAAGCATGGGGTGCCGTTTGGCCACTGGACTTTTCTGCGCATCCTGTGGGAGTCCGACGGCCTCACGCAAAAGGAGCTCAGCGAGCGTGCCGGCGTGATGGAGCCCACCACCTTTTCGGCGATGAAAGCCATGGAAGCGCAGGGCTACATCGTTCGCAAGCAGCTGCCTACCAACAAGAAGAACGTGTATGTCTACCTGAGCGGCGAAGGCCGGGCCCTGAAGAAAAAGCTCGTGCCGCTGGCGGAGGACACCAACAACGTGAGCATTGAAGGCATTGCGGCGGAGGAGATCAGGATTGCCCGCAAGGTATTGCTCGCCATGATAGAAAACCTGGCCGCGGATGAGCTCCTGCAAGACCCGCCCACCAGACGAAAGGCTGCGGCCTCCAAACCAGCCGGCCCATCGAAGAAGCCGGCCAACACCGCAGCGCCCGTCAAACGCAAAAAAGCCGCCGCCTGACGTTGCGTCGAGGCCGGCGGCTTTCAGGCTGAGCCCGATCAGATCAGATTAAATCAGCTTGACGCCGGTTTTCGCCTGCAGCGACTCTCTCGTCACGCCTGGCGCAAGCTCCATCACCTTCAGGCCCTGCGGCGTCACGTCCATCACCGCCAGATCGGTGATGATGCGGTCGACCACGCCCACACCCGTCAGGGGCAGCGTGCAGTGCGGCAGGATCTTCATGTCCTCGGTGCCGTCTTTCTTGCGGGCGACATGCTCCATCAGGACGATCACGCGCTTCACACCGGCCACCAGGTCCATGGCGCCGCCCATGCCCTTGACCATCTTGCCCGGAATCATCCAGTTGGCCAGGTCGCCCTTTTCACTGACCTGCATGGCGCCCAGAATGGACAGGTTGATTTTTCCACCGCGAATCATCGCGAAGCTTTCATGGCTGCCAAAAATCGACGACCCCTTGATGGTGGTAACCGTCTGCTTGCCGGCATTGATCAGGTCCGCATCAACCTGATCTTCGGTGGGGAACGCGCCGATCCCGAGCATGCCGTTTTCCGACTGCAGCCACACTTCCTTGTCGCCGGTGAAATTGGCCACCAGGGTCGGGATGCCGATGCCGAGGTTCACGTAAAAACCGTCTTCGAGTTCCTGGGCGGCGCGTGCCGCCATCTGGTCTTGGGTCCAAGGCATGGTCAAACTCCTGCTTTCTCGGTAATGGTCCGCTTTTCAATGCGCTTCTCGGGGTGCGCATTGAGCACGATGCGGTGCACGTAAATGCCCGGCAGGTGGATGTCGTCGGGCGCCAGCTCGCCGACTTCGACGACCTTCTCCACCTCGACGATGCAGACCTTGCCGGCCATCGCGGCGGCCGGGTTGAAATTACGGGCCGTGAGGTTGAAGCGCAGGTTCCCGGACTTATCGGCCACATGCGCCTTGACCAGCGAGACGTCGGGCATCAGCGAGCGCTCCATCACGTAGGTTTCACCGTCAAATTCGCGCAATTCCTTGCCTTCGGCCACCAGCGTACCGACGCCAGTCTTGGTGAAGAAGGCCGGAATGCCGGCGCCGCCGGCGCGCAGCTTCTCGGCCAGCGTGCCCTGGGGCGTGAACTCCAGCTCCAGCTCGCCTGCCAGGTACTGGCGCTCGAACTCCTTGTTCTCGCCCACATAGCTGGAAATCATTTTTTTGATCTGCCGCGTCTCCAGCAGCTTGCCCAGGCCAAAGCCGTCCACGCCGGCATTGTTGGAAATCACCGAGAGGTTCTTCACGCCGCTGCCCTTCAGCGCGTCGATCAGGGCCTCGGGAATGCCGCAAAGGCCAAAGCCGCCGACGGCCATCAGCTGGCCGTCCTTGACCACGCCCTTGAGGGCCTCGGCCGCGGAGGGGAAAAGTTTGTTCACAAATAGTCTCCTGATGTAATTCAGCGGTAGTTCAACGGGGAACAATCCAGTACGATACTACGTATTCTGATACGTAGTTTTTCGTAAAGGTTAGCCCCCATGGAAGTCGATTACCAGCTCGCCTTCGATTTGGCACCCGTCGGGCTCGTGCTGTCCCGAAACCGCTCCATTGTGGACTGCAACCAGCATTTGTGCGAGATGTTTGGCGCCTCGCGCGAGCAGCTGGTGGGCCAGTCCTTTCTGGTGCTTTACCCGAGCGTGGACGAGTACGAGCGCATCGGCGCCAGGATGATCCCCATACTCAACACCCGGGGCCTGTATGCCGACGATCGCATCATGAAGCGGGTGGATGGCCACAACAAGGGCGAAACCTTCTGGTGCCACGTGACCGGGCGCGCGCTGAACCGCAGCGCACCGCATGAAGCCGGCATCTGGACCTTTGAAGACCTGAGTTCGCGCCGCCCCGTCACGGCAGAGCTGACGGCGCGCGAGCGCGAAGTCGCCGCCCACCTGATGGACGGCATGACCTCCAAGGAAATTGGCCGCGCGCTGGTCATCAGCCACCGCACGGTAGAGATTTACCGGGCGCGCCTGATGCGCAAGTACAAGGCCTCCACGACGGCCGACCTGGTGCACAAACTGATGGCCGGCTGAGGCCACCGGGCGCCGCAACAGGCGCGCAAGGCTCAAGCGTCCTGGACTGCTGACCCCGGTCAGCAGGATTTCCTGCCTGGCAGCACAATCCGTCACACCACCCAACCGGAGAGTTTCCTATGCCACTGACCCTTTACCAGGCCTCAGTCCCCGTCTTCACCCGCGGCTTCAGCAATCTGGCCGCCGTGCTGGAAAAGGCCAGGGCCCACGCCCTGGCCAACAACATCGACCTGGCCACCTACCTCAACGCCCGCCTCGCGCCCGACATGTATCCACTGACGGGCCAGATCCAGGGTGCCAGTGATGCGGCCAAGTTTGGCGTTGCACGGCTTGGCGGTGTTACGCCGCCCAGCATGGCCGACACCGAAACCACGTTCGAAGAACTGCAGGCCCGTATCGCCAACACCGTCGCATTCATGGGGACCGTGAGCGAGGCACAAATCAACGCCAGCGAAGGCGGCACCATCACCCTCAAGATACGCGGCAAGGAAATGAGTTTTCCCAGTGAGCCCTACCTGCTCAATTTTGTGATGCCCAATTTTTATTTTCACGTCACCACGGCCTATGCCATCCTGCGCAACCAGGGTGTGCCGCTGGGCAAGATGGATTTCCTCGGAAGTTTTAACTGACAGCGCGTGCAGACCCGCAGACGCCAGTGATTTGACAGAAAACGCCTGGCGTAAACAGGCAGTGGGCTTGCAAATCCACGACCCCTGGCCACGGCACTCTGGCGGGGCCGGCGGTGGCTCAGTCTTCGCCGGGGTCCACCTCACGGCGGATTGACTCGCGCGCACGGTGCTGGTCGCGCAGTTTGCCGAGGGTGTGTTCGATCAGGCGCTTGAGTTTGTCGCTGGCCCCACGGAAGGCTTCGTCCTGGCTGGGCGCGTGGTGGTTGACTGACAGCGGCTCGTGGTGCGACAGGCGCGCTTCCATCACGCAGCGCCTGGAGCCCGCGCCAGCGCCGTCGCCGGTGTCGTCACTCATATGCACTTCCACCCGCGTAATGTCACCCTTGAAACGGCTCAGCGAGTCGTTCAACTCTGTGCTGGCCCAGCGTTCAAATGCTTCGCCGGTGTGGATGGTGTGGTTGGAGTTGACCTGGACTTGCATGTGTCTTTTCCCTTCAGGAAGCTGCGGCGCGGGCCTGCAGACAGGATCGGCGCCGTGATGGAGCCGCACGCGGAGGCGACTGAAAGCCCATTGTGCGCGCCACCCATGCCAGAGTGTGTAGGCCCCGTTCCCTCACGGCAGTAAGGGC
Organism: Polaromonas sp. JS666; assembly: GCF_000013865.1. NCBI lineage: Bacteria > Pseudomonadati > Pseudomonadota > Betaproteobacteria > Burkholderiales > Comamonadaceae > Polaromonas > Polaromonas sp. JS666. Next base: position 1,963,694 of record NC_007948.1, on the reverse strand, counting down.
CTCTCGGCCTTACCAGCTATCTACACCCCAATAACGTCAAAGTCCAGCACTTCAACCGGCTTTGGGCGCATCCACCACCTCAGCCGCCGTGCGAAAAGCCTCTACCGCGGCAGGCAGGCCGCAATAAATACTAGCGTGTAGCAGCACCTCCTGCAACTGCTCCGGCGTCACGCCATTGTTCAGCGCGCCACGCACATGGCCCTTGAGCTCATGCTGCTTGCCCAGCGCGGTCAGCATGGCCACCGTGATCAGGCTGCGCATCTTCAGGTCCAGCCCCGGCCGCTGCCAGACGTCGCCCCAGGCATTGCGGGTGATGTAGTGCTGGATGGGCATGGAAAAACCGGTGGCCTTGCCAAAGGCGTTGGCAACAAACTCCTCACCCATCACCTGCTTGCGGGTGGCGAGGCCTTTGTCGAAATCCTTGTCTGCGGGAAGCGTCATGCCGTGCTCCTGAAAAATCCCGAGGATAGATGAAACAAAAAAAGCCTGCCGGCCAGGGTCGGCCAGGCGTTCGCGTTGCCACAGGCACAGCTGGGGCAGACCGGTGGGCGGTGTCTACCGCCCCGGCCGAACTTATCCTGCGTAGCCCCGCGCGAGGTTGGCCAGCGTACCCAGCAGATCGGAGCTGCAGATGACAGCACCCACAGCGCGACGCGCATTTTTCATCTCACGACGCCCTGGCTACCGACAGCGGCTTGCCGGCCACGGCCGCGCCATAAGCCGGGTCGGCCTTGGTGAAGTGGTCAATCTGGACTTTCCTGATGTCGTCGCTCACATCTTTCATGGCACCTGCGATATTGGTGGTGAGGCGATCCTGGGCATCGGGCTTCATCACGGTTTGGCCCCGGAAATAATTCCAGTTTTCACTGCAAAATAACCGAACTCAATTAATAAAATTACTCGAATAGTCTTTATCAATAGAAGCCCTGCCTGTCCTCGCACAAGCCCTTTTCCCCATCAGGATGACTGCGACAGTTACGCTTCAGTCCAGGCCACTACACGGAGACCCACATGACCGCACATCACACCCGCCCCCCGGCCATCACCCCCCGCTACCCTGCCCCTGTGCTCAAGGACCTGCCCGAGGACATCAAGGCCAAGGTGCTGGAGGTGCAGGAGAAAGCCGGCTTTGTGCCCAACGTATTTCTGGCGCTGGCCCGGCGTCCGGCCGAGTGGCGCGCTTTCTTCGCCTACCACGACGCACTGATGCTGAAAGAGGAAGGCTCCAACCCCACGGGCTCTTTGACCAAAGGCGAGCGCGAGATGATCGTGACGACGACCAGCGCGGCCAACCACTGCCTGTACTGCGTGGTGGCGCACGGCGCCATCCTGCGCATTTACGAAAAGAAACCCCTGGTCGCCGACCAGGTGGCAGTGAACTACCGCAAGGCCGACATCACACCGCGCCAGCGCGCCATGCTCGACTTTGCGATGAAGGTGTGCCTGAGTTCCGACGAGATTGAAGACGGCGACTTTAAAGCCCTGCATGCCCATGGTTTCGACGATGAGGACGCCTGGGACATCGCCGCCATCACGGCATTTTTTGGCTTGTCAAACCGTATGGCAAATTTCAGCGGCATGCAACCCAACCCGGAGTTCTACCTGATGGGCCGCGTTCCCAAACCCGCCAAACCAACCTGAACGCGCCGCAGTTAACGCAAATTCAGCCCTCAACCGCCTGACGCATCCAGTCCGGCAGTGTTGTGGCCTTCTGCGCCGGAAAGTCCACCCATATCGTGGTGGCGCCGCCCGCGGCGCAAATCACACCCGGCTTGTCAGCACGCTCCAGGGTGGCCCAGGTTTCGAAGGTGGTTCGGCCCGGATCGCTCACATACATCCTGATCAACACATCACCCGGGTACTCGAGCTGCCTGTAGAAATTGCAGAAGGCATTGACAATCACCGGGCCCTCGCCTTGCGGATCAGGCTGGCAGCCAATCGCGCACATCCAGTCGATGCGTATGGTTTCCATGTAGCGGAAATAACTGGTGTTATTGAGGTGGCCCATCGCATCCATGTCGCCCCAGCGAATCGGAATGTGCATTTCACGCACCAGCTTTTTCTTCTCGGGAATTTCAATTTTCATGTTGGAAAGTTTGGGAAATTTTGGAAGCTCGGGAAATGATTCAGCGGTGAGCCCGGATGGAGGCAAGAATCCCCAGCGTGAACAGCACGCAGGCGATGAGCTGTGCTGCTGTGGGCCAGCGGCCATCCCAGACAAAAGAATACAGCAGGGCAAAAATGGTTTCACTGACGATGAGTTGACCGCACAGGCTGGCGCTGAGCCGCTGGCTGGCGATGTTCCAGAAAATGGTGGCCAGCCAGGTGGAGCCGAACCCGGCCAACACGCACAGGACGATAAAGAGGGTCCGGTCTTCGCGCACCATCAGCACGCCCGCATCAGAGCCTGCCACCAGCCACATCAGCACAGCGCCCAGGCCGGTGGCCACGCCCAGCCAGTTGGCCCAGTCTGTGGCGTTGACCTCGGGATGCCGCTTGAGCCATGCGGAATTGACAATCGCGAACACCGTCCAGCACACCAGCGACGCCGCCGCCAGCACAACACCGCGCCAGAACTGCGTGGCGGACGCGTCGCCCGCCGCGTGCGTGGAGCCCATCATGAGCAGCAGGCCGGCCAGCGTGAGCGCCAGCCCGGGCACCAGTGCTGCCCAGCGCAGGCCGTGCGGTTTGCCGAGCAGCATCACCCACACGGGAATCGTGCCGATGATCAGCGTGGGCACCTCGGTGCCGGCATCGCGAATGGCCAGCACCAGCAGCAGGTAGTAGGCGGTGAAGCCCAGCACGCTCATGAACAGGGCGGCCCAGGCCTGCCGCATCGTGGGCAGGCGCCGGTTACGCCGGCCCAGCAGCATCACCGCAGCGGCCACCACACCATACGCCGCAAAACGCCCGGCCGTCAGGTCCACCGACGAGTAGGCCCCGGGCCCCACGGGCAACATGCGCGGCACGACAAACACCAGCCCCCACAGTGCGCCCGCCAGCAGGCCGGCCAGAATGCCGCCCGTCATTCGCGAATGCTCAGGTCGCAAAGCCGTCATCTGCCGCAATCACCGCTCCGTTGACGAAATGGCTTTCCCGGCTGGCCAGCATCACCAGCAGCGCGTCCAGGTCTTCCGGCTTGCCGATGCGCTTGCGCGGCAGCATCTGGACCAGCTTCTTGCCCTGCTCGGTTTCCCAGTGATGGTGGTTGATTTCGGTGTCGATGTAGCCCGGGCAAATGGCATTGACGTTGATGCCGAATTTGCCCCACTCCAGCGCCATGGATTTGGTCATCTGCACCACCGCGGCCTTGCTCATGCAATACACGCCGATTTGCGGCAACACCCGCAGGGCCGCCATGGACGCGATGTTGATGATGCGCCCGCCGCCATAGGTGCCCGGGGCTTCTCCCCTGGCCCGGGCGAGCATGCGCTTGCCGACTTCCTGCGCAACGAAGAACGCCCCCTTCACATTGGTGTTGAAGATGAAGTCATAGTCCTCTTCGCTCACATCCTGGATTCGCTGCGTGGTGCTCACGCCGGAGTTGTTGACGAGAACGTCGATGGGGCCTACCTCGGTCTCGGCATGGGCGACGCCGGCCTTGATGCTGGTGTGGTCCATCACATCGAGCGACACCACATGCGCATCGCCCCCCTCAGCCTCAATTTGTGCGCGCAGCTCCTTGACCTTGTCCAGGCTGCGGCTTGCCAGCACCACGGCGGCGCCAGCACGGCTCAGGGTTTTGGCAAACTGCGCGCCCAGACCGCCAGAAGCGCCGGTCACGAGCGCGACACGTCCTGAAAGATCGATGCTGTAGGCCATTAGGGACTCCTCTCGATTAAAAATGAGCGATCAGTCGGGCGCCTGGATTCGCGACTTAAAATTGCCGCGGAACAGACAACGATCACCCAAATCATTATCAGCGAGTCCCCCGATGAATACCCAAGAAGTTCTGGCGCAGTTTGGTCCCCGTGAAGCGATGGAATACGACGTCGTCGTTGTCGGCGGCGGCCCGGGTGGACTGGCCACTGCAATTCGCCTGAAGCAGCTGGCCGCCGAAAAAGGCACGGATATTTCCGTCGTCGTGCTCGAAAAAGGTTCAGAGCCCGGCGCGCACATTCTTTCAGGGGCCGTGATGGATCCCAAGGCCATCACCGAACTGATTCCCGAGTGGAAGGCGCTGGGCGCGCCACTGAACCAGCCGGTCACGACGGATGAAGTCCTGTTCCTCAGCGAAACAGGCGCCACACGAACGCCCGCCTTCCTCATGCCCGACTGCATGCACAACGAAGGCAACTATGTCATCAGCTTGGGCAATGTGGTGCGCTGGCTGGCGCAGCAGGCCGAAACCATCGGCGTGGAAATTTTCCCGGGCTTCGCGGCCGCCGAAGTGCTGTACAACGAGGACGGCTCGGTGAAGGGGGTCGCCACCGGCAACCTCGGTATTGGCAAGGATGGCGAGCCGACAGACAACTTCCAGCTGGGCATGGAGTTGCATGGCAAGTACACCGTGTTTGCCGAAGGCGCGCGCGGCCACCTGGGCCGCCAGCTGATCAGCCGCTTCAAGCTGGACGAAGGCAAGGACCCGCAGGCCTATGCGCTGGGCGTGAAGGAGCTGTGGGAGATTGATCCGGCCAAACACAAACCCGGCCTGGTCATTCACACCGCCGGCTGGCCCATGGACAGCAAGACCTATGGCGGCGGCTTCATGTACCACCTGGAAGACAACAAGGTCACGCTGGGCCTGGTCACCGGCCTCGATTACACCAACCCCTACCTCAGCCCTTTTGAGGAAATGCAGCGCTGGAAAACGCATCCCAGCATCAGGCAATACCTGGAAGGCGGCAAGCGCATCAGCTACGGTGCGCGCGCCATCACGGCCGGGGGCGCATTGAGCCTGCCCAAAACGGTGTTCCCTGGCGGTGCGCTGGTCGGCTGTGAAGCCGGTTACCTCAATGCCGCGCGCATCAAGGGCAGCCACGCCGCAATCAAGAGCGGCATGCTGGCCGCGGAGGCCGCTTATGCCGCGGTGACGTCGGGCCGCCAGCACGACGAGCTGAGCGCCTACCCCGAAGCCTATGCCAGCAGCTGGCTGGCGCAGGAGCTGGGTCAGTCGCGCAACTTCAAGGCGTGGTTCAAGAAGGGCTTGTACATGGGATCCTTCATGACCGGCATCGAGCAGTGGCTGCTGCCCAGGCTGGGCATCAAGAGCCCGCCCTGGACGATTCACCGCACCCAGCCCGATTACGCCATGCTCAAGCCGGCCGCAGAGTGCCAGCCCATCGTCTACCCCAAACCCGACAACAAGATCACCTTTGACCGCCTGACGTCGGTGTTCGTGTCCAACACCAACCATGAAGAGCACCAGCCGGCGCACCTGACACTCAAGGACGCGAACGTTCCGGTCAATATCAACCTGGCCACCTATGCCGGCCCCGAGAGCCGCTATTGCCCGGCCGGCGTGTATGAGTTTGTGAAGAACGCCGACAACACGGACCGCCTGCAGATCAACGCGCAAAACTGCGTGCACTGCAAGACCTGTGACATCAAGGACCCGACGCAGAACATTGTCTGGGTCACCCCCGAAGGTGGCGGCGGGCCCAACTACAGCGGCATGTAAGCGCCCTGCGCCTTCGGGCGCAGTCTCCAACCCGGGCCTTTGGTCATGCGGGCGGCGCCCCGCCAGGGCCGCTTTAACCTGGAAACGGCAGTTGGATGCGTCCGAGTGCGCCGTGATCGGCGTGCCAGGCAAGGGTGAGCGCTGCGGCTCCGCTGGCACCTGCGTGCCAGTGGACAGCGCGAACAGGCTCAGACTGCGACTGAGCCGCGCCCTGCAAGGGTGACAACGCAGTGGGCTGCTGCCCACAAGGCGGAGCAACGCAGCATGGCGCGCCGAGCATGGTGCAATCGGGCGCATAGCGCTGTCACCCAGAAGGTAAACGCCATCGAAGAGGGGAAAGTCAATGGACATGCGGCTTTCCTGAAGTTTACGAGCGGTCAACTGCAGTTTCTAGTGTGGTGTTGCATGCTTGACGGCACCCATAAAACCGATGGATTTTTGGTCAGGGCAAGGCGCAAACCACAGCAATAGCCCCGCTATTGCGCGGATTTGCAACGCCGCCATGGACGAAAAGACGCGGTTTTAGGTGCCGGATAGCGTGCAACACCACACTAGGTTTAAACAAGTCTGCACCGGCCGACAGGCCAGGGCCTGGCTGGCTGGTGCCGTGCCCACGCGGCTTGGCCCGGGCCGCATGACAAACAAAGCAGCGCCTCAAAGCAGCTTCGGCGTCAAAAAATCTTTGTTACTTTCCGTGGCCTGAACCAGGCTACTCGCCCCTGCCCACCCGTCATCTTTCCGCGTAACGGCCCAAAAAGGCCTTCCAGGGTCTGCGTGGGCCTGCGTGAAGGACTGGACACACCCCCCCATGCGGTCGTTCATGGTCGTGCGAAAAAAACGATTGGAAACGCTTTCGCGGGAACACGGCAAATTCAGGCATCCGTCCCACGCACCGAGTCGGACAGCACCGACATTACTCGCGTCTCCGCTGGAGATACTGAAAGCAATTGGGAGACGGCGCTGCTGCTCGCTGCCACCACACGTTGCGACTTGCAGCTGTTCGCCGCATCAAGCAGCAGCGTGTGTCGCCCTTCTTTCATGGCTTCATTGCCTCCGTTTCTTTTTGTTCCTGCTTCGTTTTTTAACCCGTGCCGGCACGGCAAGGCTTTCCGTCCAGTAGGTGCAATTTGCCCCGACCGATGAATCCGCCAGCTTTCCGGCTACCTGGAATGACTTTGGAAAAAACCACCACCATCCTGTTGACCGGGGGTGCCGGCTATATCGGCAGCCATACCTTTGCAGCCCTGATCGATGCGGGCTACCAACCGGTCATTCTCGACAACTTCTCGAACAGCCATCCGGCGGTGCTGGACAGGCTGCAGCAGCTGACAGGACAACGCGTCGTGCGTGAGCGGGGCGATGTCCTGCATGCCGGTTTTGTGGCCGAGGTATTGCGCCACTACGCATGTGAAGCCGTCATCCACTTTGCCGGCGTCAAGGCGGTCGGTGAAAGTGTTCAACAGCCGCTCAAGTACTACAGCAATAACGTCGGGGGCCTGGTGAGCCTGCTGCAGGCCATGGAGACAAGCGCTTGCCGCTCAGTGGTTTTTTCCTCCAGCGCCACGGTGTACGGCGATCCGGCCAGCGTTCCCATCCATGAGCAGTTCCCGTGTGCGCCCGAGAGTCCCTATGCCCAGACCAAGCTGATGTGTGAAGACATCCTGGCGTCCCTGGGCGCGGCCGATCCGGCCTGGCGCGTGGGCGTGCTGCGTTACTTCAACCCGGTGGGTGCGCACCCCAGCGGCCTGATCGGCGAAAACCCGCGCGGAACGCCCAACAACCTGATGCCTTATGTGACCCAGGTGGCCGTCGGCAAACGCGCCAGGTTGCAGGTGTTTGGCGATGACTACCTGACGCCCGACGGAACGGGCGTGCGCGACTACCTGCATGTGATGGATCTGGCCGAGGGCCATGTGGCCGCCGTGCAGGCGCTGCTGACACGCCACCAGAGTTTTACGGTCAATCTGGGCACCGGCAAGGGAGTGAGCGTACTGGAGGTCCTGAGCGCGTTTGAGCGTGCGAGCGGCCGGCGCGTGCCCTTTGAATTCGCGCCGCGCCGGGCCGGTGATGTGGCCCAGTATTACGCCGATGTGTCGCTGGCCGAGGCCGTACTGGGCTGGCGCGCAACACGCACGCTTGACGACATGTGCCGTGACTCATGGCGCTGGCAGCAAACCAATCCCGAGGGCTACGAGGCCGGCCCGGATATTCCTCCGCGGCCAGGCCTGCGCAGCAGGCCAAACGAGCCCGCTCAGCCCGCGGCAGTTGCCTGAGCCTCATCACGCACCTCACGATGTCACGAGGCAGACACACGGCACAGGTTCCCGCCCGCGGTCTCTCAAGCACAAACGCTCATGAGCCGATCGGACTATTGCCAATTGCTGCACTGCACAACAAACTTCATATTTGCGCCAACAGGGGAAAAATCATGTACCGCGCCTTGCTTACAGTCGTTCTGAACGTCTGCATTGCTTCCGCTTCCGTTTCCGTTTCCGCTTTCGCCGCCACCCCGGTGGGTTCCGCCCCCCACACCCTGACAAGCGATGCCGCTGCGCGAGTCGCACGGCAGCGCGAAGCCCAAAACATCAAGATCAATACAAAACTTTCGGAAGGGCAAAGCCGCAGGCCCCCGCCGCCATCCACCGCCCATGAATCAACCGCCGGGGATTCCGAAGACAACCCCTATGCCACGCTGCTCATCACGCTGGTGTTGATGGGCGCTATTGCCTTGCGGCGACGTGGCTCAGGCAGACCCTGATGAGCACGGGCGGACTCGGCCGGCCCGGTGTGGCTGCGGTGAAATGGAGTGCCGTCTCCACCGGTGCCCGCTTTGCGCTGCAACTGGTGGCGCAGGTGGTGCTCGCCCGTACGCTGGGCCCGGATATCTTCGGCGTGTTCGCCATCGGCATGGTGGTGCTGACCTTTGCGACCTTTTTTTCCGGCTTCGGCTTCAGCTGGAGCCTGCTGCAGCGGGAAACATTGAGCGAGGAGGACATCCGCTTTGCATGGACCTGGCAGTTGATCGTGGGCGCGCTGACGACGCTCGCCGTGTATTTTCTGGCTCCCCTGCTGGCCGTCTATTTCAGGGAACCACGCGCACAAGCCGTCGTTGAATGGCTCTCGCTGGCCTGCCTGCTCGCCGCAGCGGCTGCGCCGTCAAGCTACCTGCTGCAGCGCGACCTCAACTTCAAGGCCGTCGGACTGATTCAGGTGGGCAGCTACGCCGCGGGCTATGTGGCGGTAGGTGTGCCCATGGCCTTGCTGGGGTGGGGCGCCGCCTCGCTGGTGGCCGCGTGGCTGGTGCAGTCCGGCGTGCTGCTGGTGGCCAGCTATGCACTGAAACCGCATGCCGTGCGCCCGCTTTTCTGGTACCCCGATGCGGCGGCCGCTGTGGGCACCGGCCGCGCCGTGTTTGCCACCAACATCGTCAACTGGCTGCTCAACAATCTTGACCGGGTACTGATAGGGCGCCTGCTCAATGCCCAGGCACTGGGTCTTTACAACGTGGCTTACAACCTGGCCACCATGCCGAACACCCTGCTGCTCGGCGCACTGCAGCCCGCATTCCTGGCGGCTGGTGCACGGTTGCAGGGCGACCTGCAAAGGCTTGGCCGGGCCTATCTTCAGATGCTGGCCACCGTTTTCGTTTTGGGTCTTCCAGCCTTTGTATTTCTCGCGCTCATTTCAGCGGATCTGGTGCGGCTGCTGTACGGCCCCCAGTGGAGCGACGCGGCCTGGGTGCTGGGGATTTTGTTTTTGAGCATGCCGGCGTATGTGGTGTGGGGCCTGTCGACCCCCGTACTCTGGAATACCGGGCGCAAGCACCATGAATTTGCGCTGCAGCTGCCGCTTGTGGTCCTGGGCGCTTTGGGCTTTTACCTCTATGCCGCACAGGGAATCCATGCGGCCGCAGCCGTTGCAGCTGCGCTGCTGGTACTGCGCGCACTGGTCGTGGGCACGGCCGCTTTCCGGGCGGTACAGCTGCCCTGGACCGCCCTGCTGCCCCATGCAGCGCGCGGCCTGCTGCTCAGCGCCTTGTGCGCCGCGGCTGCGCTCGCGGGTCAGCATGCCGTCGCGCGGTTTGACATGCCGCTGCTGTCGCTGGCAGCCAGCACGCTGATGGTCCTGCTTGTCATGGCCTTGCTCGTCGCCGTGCGCCCGCAGGCGCTGGGTGATCAAACCGCCGGTATGCTCAGCCGGTTCTTCCCGGGACTGGCCGGCCACCTCGGCGCAACACCTGCATCACCGCTTGCAGAGCCCCTCGGCGAACAGCGCCTCTGAGGTAACTCCGGGATAAACCACCATGGAACAAGCCATTACCATTGCCATCCTCGTCACCGGCGCCGTCCTGGCGGCGCTGTCCGCGAGTGCGGGCATGGCGGGCGCCGTCCAATTGACAGAGCGCCAGTCCCACGGCTACATGCATGTGATTTTCTATGCCATGCTGCTGATGGTGGCAATGAGCAACCTGCTCTCCGGCCGCGACCTGTCTGTCCATGCGCTGAGCCTGACCGAACCTGCCGTGCTGGTGCGCCACCCGCTGGTGCGCCTGGCGCAACCCTTGATGTCGCTGCTGCTGCTGACCATTGCAGGCGAGCGCATCGTCACCCGCTTCCTCAATCGCGGAAAAGCTACGCCGGCACCGCCGGTGATACTGGTGTCCTTCATTTTTTTCTGGGCCGCAACGGTAGCCGCCCCTGCCCTGCTCGGCGCGCACCCGCACCTGTCGCACGACTACGTCTACCCGCTGGTGATAGGGATTGCCGCCATACTGATCACTGGCATGGAACGCGATCTTGCCCTGAGGGCGGCGCGCAACGCGCTGCTGCTGTTCATGGCCGCCGGCCTGCTCCTGATCCCGCTAAAGCCCAGCCTGGTGCTGGACAGTTCCTACACGCAGGGCTTTCTGCCGGGCGTACCGCGCCTGGCGGGCCTCGCGGCGCACGCGGTCTCCCTGGGCGTACTGGCCCAGCTCGGTTTGCTGTGCCTGCTCGCGCGCCCCTTCGAGCGCGCGTGGCTTACCCGGCTGGCGTGGGCCCTCGGGTTGGCGGTGCTGCTGCTGGCCCAGTCAAAAACCGCGTGGATTGCGTTTGTGGTCTGTTCGCTCTGCCTCCTCGTCGTGCGGCAAGGCCCGTCCTTCTGGCGCCGTGTTGGTGACCCCTTGCATCCCGAAGTAGGTGTCGTCTCCCTGCTGGTGTTCATGGCCGGGGTCTCGGCCCTCGCCGTGTTGTTGATGTTTGGTGAACTGGACGCCAGGCTCAGCAGCTTTTTTGCCAGCGCCGAGGGGGCCCAGCTCGCCTCCCTGACGGGACGGGACCAAATATGGGCGATCGCCTACGAGGAGTGGCGCCGTAACCCCGTGTTCGGTTACGGGCCCACCTTATGGGACGCCAGCTTCCGGGCGAGCATCGGCATGCCCAACGCGACGCACGCACACAACCAGTTCATGGATACGCTGTCGCGCTCCGGCACGGTCGGGGCGACGGCCCTGGTGCTTTATGCAGTGATCCTGCTGGTGCTCTCGCTGCGCTATGCACGCGCCAGCGGCGGGCTCACGCTGGCGCTATTCGTCGCCTTGGCCCTGCGAGCCATGAGCGAGGTCCCGCTGCTGCTGTTTGGCTACGGCCCCGAACTGGTGACCCATGTGCTGCTGCTGATGACGCTGGCGGCCGCCGCCAACGAGGCCCGCGTTGCCCGAGTTACCAAAGTACAAGCGGCGCGCAGCCGTGCGCATGCAGGTTTTTCCACCGCCAAAGACGGGTTGGCTTCCGCCCGCGCCAGACCATGAAATTTTCCATCGTCATTCCGCTTTACAACAAGGCGCCTTACATCCAGAGCACCCTTGATTCCGTGCTGGCCCAGACCTTCATGGACTTCGAGGTCATTGTTGTCGACGACGGCTCCAGCGACGGCGGAGCCGATCTGGTCGCGGCGGTCGCCGACGACCCTCGCGTACGGCTGGTGCAGCAGGCCAATGCAGGTGTTTCGGCGGCGCGCAACAAAGGCATAGAACTGGCGCGCGGCGAGTGGGTAGCGTTTCTGGACGCTGATGACTGGCACCATCCCCGCTATCTGGCGACCCTGCTGCTGGCCCATCAGACTTGTCCGGCAGCAGACATCCTGGCCACCAACTTTGTGTCTGCGCCGCACCGTGACGGCATCTGGCCGCCGCGCTGGTCCGTCCCGGCAGAATCACCCGACGTGGAGCTGATTACTGACCTGGCTTTGCGATGGATGAGCGGCCCGTCGCTGTGCACCAGCGCCATCGCCGTGCGGACCGCGCTGCTTCAGCGCATGCAGCCCTGCTTTGCACCCGGCGAATCCCATGGGGAAGACCTGGACCTCTGGTTCCGGCTGGCCGAGCAGTCACCCATTGCGCTGGCCCGGGCGCCCATGATGGCCTACCGTACGGCGGTGGCGGGCAGCCTGACGGCACACCACGCGGCATTGACCATGCCCCCCTTCCTGCAACGCATGAAAGAACGCGCGCTGGGCGGCGCCATGCCCGAGGCCAGACGCAAGTCCGCGTTATGGCTGGTGGCCCAGCAGGAAGTGACACTGGCGCGCCAGGCGCTGGCGTCGGGCAGGCGCCTCGAGGGCTTGCGCTGGCTCATTCAGGGTCGCCGCGCCGCCAGCACCAAACGCTGGTGGATGACCGCAGCCATGGCCTGTTTTTTCCCGGGACTGCTGGTCAGGAACTGGCAACTCTGGCGCATACGCCGTGCTGCCCGGGCGGTCGATGTCGCCGATGGAGGATAAGAAAAAATGAAAGCAGAAACTTCCTGGCAAACACTTCACGCAGGTGCGCCGGCATGCCGCGTATCCGTCATCATCAAGGCGCTGAATGAAGAAAAGCACATCGTGGCGACCGTGAAAAGCGCCCTGCACGCGGTGGCCGCCATCGGTGGCGAGGTGGTGCTCGCAGACTCGTGCTCCACGGACCGCACGGTGGAACGGGCGCGGCCTTATCCGATCCGCATCGTGCAGTTTGCCCATGCCAGTGAACGTTGCTGCGGTGCCGGCCCACAACTGGGTTACCAGCACTCGCACGGCGAGTTTGTCTATATCCTTGACGGCGACATGCAGATGCTCGAAGGTTTTCTGGAACGGGCGCTCGACTTCCTTCTGGAACACCCCCATATTGCCGGTGTCGGTGGCCGCCTCGTCGAACAAAACAACCACAGCCTGGAATACCTGTCGCGCGGGGAGCGTAAGTCCGCTCACCTGTCGCCGGGCAGGGTCGACCGGCTCGACGGCGGTGGCCTGTACCGGCGCAGTGCGATCGAGGCCGCAGGGTACTTCTCGGACCGCAACCTGCACAGCTATGAAGAATTTGACCTGGCCGTGCGCCTGCGTGCCCTGGGCTGGCAGCTCTGGCGCCTGCCGGTGGATGCGGCCTATCACTTTGGGCATGATGCGCCGCCCTACGACCTGCTGATGCGGCGCTGGCGCAGCCGTTATGTCTGCGGCCTGGGCGAACTGGTCCGCGCCGCGGCCGGCCAGCCGCGCCTGCCATTGGTGGTGAAGGGCCTGCGCGAGTTGCGGCTTTACCTGGCCGTTCTGGCCTGGTGGGCCGTGTTGCTCAGCGTGCCCTTCTGGCCCGTGTCCGGGGCTGCCAGTCTGGGATTGTTTTGCGCACTGGCCGCAGCGCCTTTCCTGTTGATGGCCTGGCGCAAGCGCTCGGTAACCAAAGCGGTTTATTCCGTGGTCTCCTGGTGCTTCAACGCCGCCGGCCTGGTACGTGGCTTGCTCCGCGCACGCCGGCCCGCGCATGAACCCATTTCCAGCCGCATCGTGAAGGAACCCACAGGCCTGCCTTCGCAACCGGCGCAAGGCGTTTCCCCATGAGAAACGAAACTGTCCCCAGCATGGATCGGCCCGGCAGAGATCGCGTATGACCCAGCAGTTCACCGGCGTTCAAATCCTGCGGTTCATCGCGGCCATGCTGGTCGTGGTGATGCACATTACCCAGGCCATCTCGATTCACATTACCGGCCAGGGGCCGAGCCACCACTGGAGCGGTGGCTCCGCCGGGGTGGACATCTTTTTTGTGATCAGCGGTTTTGTCATGGCCATGTCCACCCGCACACCGCCGTCCAGCAGCGCCGCCCGTGTGGCGGCCGCCTGGATCTTCATGAAGCGCCGCCTGCTGCGGATCGCGCCGCTGTACTGGTTTTATACCCTGCTCAAGGCCGCCCTGCTGCTGGCCCTGCCCACCCTGGCATCGCGATCGTCGGTGGAGTCCGGCCATCTGGCGGCATCGCTGCTCTTCATTCCGGCCACGAGCCCGTGGGGATTCATCCAGCCGACACTTCCCGTCGGCTGGACGCTCAATTTCGAGATGCTTTTTTACGCGGTGTTTGCACTGGCCCTGGCACTCGGTGCACCACGCATCAGGTTCTGCCTGCTGGTATTCCTGGCGATTTTTCTGGCCGGCAGCTACATTCCCGGGTCTGTAGCGCTGGCTTTCTACGCCAACTCCATCGTGTTCGAATTCATCCTCGGTGTGTGCATTGCGCAGGTGCTGTTGCTTGGCCCAACGGTGGCGCCGGCCATGGGGCCCTTCGCCATGATCGCCGGTGCAGCTCTCATGTTTGCCGTGGGCGGGGACGCGCCGGTCGACCGTCTGTTCACCTGGGGCCTGGGGGCGGCCCTGGTGGTGCTCGGTGCGGTATGGCTGGAACCCTGGACAGCGCGTAGCCGCATGGCTTCGCCGCTGTCCTTCCTGGGAGATGCCTCCTACTCCATTTACCTCTCACACACTTTTGTGGTCCCGGCGGGCGTGCTGGCACTGAAGTGGCTGGGCGTGGAGAGCGGTCTCGTCATTGTGCTGGCAGTGGGCCTGCTGGTGATCGTGACTGGTTGCTTTTCCTATCTGTGGCTTGAACGCCCCATGACCAGCTTTCTCAAGCGTGCCCTGTTCAGTCCGTCCCGACTCTCTTATCAACATCCTGGAAAATAACCATGCGAAGTGAACCGATGCCAGGCACAGCCGTCCGCGAGGTTGAGGGCCGCTACATCTACATTGCCTGCCCCTGGACCCCGAAGGGCGGAGGCATGTTCAAGGTGGCGGATTACCTGATCCAGGCCCAGGCTTGTTCGACGCCCGCGGGGGCCGCTGAATTGCGCCCGCTGGACACGCGCGGCGGTGCCAACGCGCTCTATTCGTTCTGGGTTCTCACAACCGCCCTGGCCCGGCTGGTACGCGGGCGCCTGAACGGGCGGCTGGCCGGCGTGCACGTCAACATGGCGGAACGGCTGAGCCTGTTTCGCAAAAGTGCCGTGGTCATCATGAGCCGCGCCCTTGGCGTGCCGGTAGTGTTGCACCTCCACGCCGCGCAATTGCATCACTTCTACCGGACCCTGCCGCGTCCGCTGCAGGCCCTGACGCGCTGGGTATTTTCACTGCCGGCCAGCTGCGTGGTGCTCGGAACAGCCGCAAGAAGCTTTGTCACCGACGAGCTGCGGGTGCCGGCCGATCGCGTGGAAATCGTCATCAACGGCGTTCCCGAACCCACGGAAGCACGGCGAAAAGTCGTTCCGAATGCGATGCAGCGGGTGCTCTTTGTCGGCAACCTGTCAGAGCGCAAGGGCGTGTCTGACCTCCTGCAGGCCCTGGCATTGCCTGGCTTTGATACCGCCCGGCTGGAGGTGTGCCTGGCGGGCGGCGGGGATGTGCAGGCTTACCAGGCCAAGGCCCAGGAACTCAGTATTGACCGTTTCGTGCGCTTTGAGGGCTGGTCGGACCAAACCAAGGTGGCGCGCCTGATGGCTCGTGCCGACGTCCTGGTGCTGCCCTCTTACGACGAAGGCCTGCCCCTGGTCATCCTGGAGGCACTGGCCAACGGGGTGGCGGTGGTCTGCAGCCCGGTTGGCGAAATTCCCTCGGTGCTGACGCATGATGTCAACGCCTGCTTTGTCCGGCCCGGTGACGTGGCCGGCCTCGCGGCAGGCTTGCAGCGGGTGTTGCAGCAGCCGGAACTGATGGACAGGCTGGGACGCAACGGACGCGCGCTGTATGAACAGCAATTTTCCCTGGCCCGATTTTTTGCCAGCGTGGCACGGGTTCACCAGCGCCACTTCGGCATTGCCGGCCAGCCTCGGAACACCCACATCAGCAGCGCCTCTGCGCAGGAACGGTCGCCATGATTCTTGATGCCAACAGCATCCAGAACGGCGCCGAGCTGCAGGCCGATGTCTGCGTGGTGGGCGGAGGCCCGGCGGGCATTGCGCTCACGCTGTCCCTGTCGGAGCGCGGCCTCTCGGTGCTGATGCTGGAGTCCGGGCAACTGCAGGAAGACGCCAAAACCCAGTCGCTCTATGAGGGCGAGGTCGCCGATGAGCGATTGCACAGCCCGCCCGACAAGTACCGGCAGCGGCGCCTGGGCGGGTCGTCGGCGATCTGGGGTGGCCGTTGCATGCCGTTTGATCCCATCGACTTTGAAACCCGCAACCATGTGCCGAACAGCGGATGGCCGCTGTCGTATGACGACCTGCTGCCCTATTACCCGCAGGCCAACGCGCTGGCAGAAGCCGGGCGTTTCAGCTATGACGCCGGCGAAGCCTTCGGCCCGCAGCTGGAGCCGCTGATCCGCGGCTTCGACAGCCCGCGCGTGCGCACCTGCGGGCTCGAGCGGTTTTCCTGCCCGACCCACTTCGGCACCCGTTACGCCAAGCGGCTGCAACTGGCGCCTGGCGTGCAGGTCCTGCTCGGTGCCAATTGCACCGCCGTCCGGCTGCAGGCCGACGGGCAGGCGGTGCGCACGCTGGAAGTTGCCACCCTGGCCGGCAAGCGCTTTACCGTCACGCCGCGCGCGGCGGTGCTGGCCGCCGGCGGCCTTGAAACCGCGCGCCTGCTGCTGGCCTCGCGTGACGTCACACCGGCAGGCGTGGGCAACTTCCACGACGTGGTCGGCCGCTATTACATGTGCCACATCGCGGGCAACGTCGGCACCCTGACCGTCCAGGGCCCGACCCGCAACGTGCGGCACGGCTACGAGGTGGCGCCGGAGGGTATTTACTGCCGCCGGCGGCTGTCGGTGACAGCGGCCGAGCAGCGGCGGCTGGGGCTGGCGAACGCGGTCGCGCGCCTGCACTTTCCGCGCATCACCGACCCGGCACACCGCAACGGCGTGCTGTCCGGCTTGTTTCTGGCACGCCGGCTGATCAGCTATGAATACGGCAAACGGCTGAACGACGGCAACGCCACCTCGCCGGGGCACTATGCCCGCCATCTCTTCAATGTGGTGGCCGACCCGATGGACACCACGGCATTCCTGGGTCACTGGCTGCTGCGACGCTCGCTCGCCGAGCGCAAATTCCCGTCGGTGATCCTGCGCAACCGCACCAACCGCTTCAGCCTGGAGGTGCACGGCGAGCAGATGCCGCAAGCCGGCAGCCGCGTGACGCTGACCGACAAGCTCGATGCCCTCGGCATGCCGCAGCTGCGCGTGGACTGGCGCTACAGCCAGGCGGACATTGATTCGGTCCGCGGCACACTGGACGTGCTGGTGCAGGAGTTTGCGCAAAGCGGAGTTGCCAGCTTTGACTACAACCGCGACACACTGGAGGAAGACATCATGCGCTTCGGCGCCTATGGCGGTCACCACATCGGTACGGCACGCATGGGCCTCGATCCACGCACCAGCGTGGTCGACGCCGATTGCCGGGTGCATTCGGTACGCAACCTGTTCGTGGCGGGCAGCGCCGTGTTCCCCACCTCCAGCCAGGCCAACCCCACGCTCACCCTGATTGCGATGTCGCTCAGGCTGGGCGAGCACCTGGCGCGGCGCCTGCACACAGAGCATGCCGCGCCCGTGGGAGCGTGCGCATGAAAATACTGAGAGTCCTGGTGTTGGGCGGGTCCGGCCACATCGGAACGCAGCTCGTTGAGGCGCT
This sequence comes from Polaromonas sp. JS666, assembly GCF_000013865.1. Lineage (NCBI taxonomy): Bacteria > Pseudomonadati > Pseudomonadota > Betaproteobacteria > Burkholderiales > Comamonadaceae > Polaromonas > Polaromonas sp. JS666. The sequence goes on along the minus strand of NC_007948.1, from coordinate 1,946,176 downwards.
GAAAAGCACCCCGTGGGCGGTACCGGTCAGCGCCTCGCGCAGCACTGTCAGCGCGGGCCATGGGAATGTCGAGACGATGCGTGTGGACAGCCGGGACGTCCAGGCGCTGACCTCGGCGCTGGAAGGCTTTGATGCCGTGGTCAATTGCGTCGCGGGCGATGCACGCTCGATTTCTGAAGGCGCCCGGGTACTGGTGCAGGCCGCACTGGGCACGCAGTGCCGGCGCATTGTTCACCTGAGCACGATGTCGGTCTATGGCCCCGTGGAAGGCATGGTCCGCGAAGACACGGCGATCAACCCCAGCCTCGGCTGGTACGGCCAGGCCAAATGCGACGCGGAAAAGCACATGCGCGAATTTGCACGCCGCGGCGGTGAGGTCGTGGTGCTGCGGCCGGGCTGCGTGTTCGGCCCCGGCAGCGAGTTGTGGGTCGGCCGTGTCGGCAGGTGGCTGCAAACCGGCCGTCTCGGCGATCTGGGGGCGGCCGGCGACGGCTGGTCCAACCTGGTCCACGTGGACGACGTCAGCCAGGCCTTGATGGCGGCGCTGCAGCTGCCCGTCAGGTCGGGTGACATGCCGGTCTTCAACCTGGCGGCGCCGGACAGCCCGCGCTGGAACGACTATTTCGTAGATCTGGCCCTGGCGCTTCAGGCAACACCCGTGCTGCGCATCGGGCCGCGCCAGCTCCGCCTTGACGCGCTGCTGGCCGGGCCACCGCTCAAGGTCATGCAACTGGCATTGAAGCGCCTGGGCAGGCCGGCTTCCGGCGTCCCAGACCCGATGCCGCCCGGACTGATTCGCCTGTGGGCCCAGCACATCCACCTCGATGCCACGCAGGCAGCGCAGACGCTGGGGTTGACCTGGACACCTTACGCTGTCGGTCTGCAGAGTTCAGCAGACTGGTTTGCCGGCAACAAGGCACAACGCAAGCTGCCCATTGGCAAGGCCGTATGCACGCCCTGAAAGCCGACACCTACCGGGAATTCGGGCGCTTCAGCGGGTGGCTGGTTCTCAAGGGCGTGGTCTTGCATCCTGCATTTCGCGTGGTGGTCACCTTGCGCTGTTGCCAGGCAGCCGACCACTATGCTGTGCCGCTGCGATGGCTGCTGCTGACGCTCGCCAGGCTGCTGCATCGCCTGGCGAGCCAGCTGGCGGGCATTGAACTGCCCTGGCGAACTTCGGTGGCACCCGGTCTGGCATTGACCCATGGGCGGGGAATCGTGGTGAATGCGGGAGCCCGCATTGGCAGCAACGTGACCCTGTTTCACGGCGTCACGCTCGGGCAGCGCGACCATATCGACGACGACGGCCGCCGGTTCACCACCTATCCGGTGATTGAAGACGAGGTCTGGATCGGACCGCACGCCATTGTGGTGGGTGGCGTTACCATAGGCCGAGGCAGCCGGATTGCCGGCGGCGCCTATGTGTATGAAAGCATTCCACCCTACAGCATGGTGCTCGGCAATCCCGGCAACATCGTCAAAAGCAATTGCACGCCTGATGTGGACAACCGTTTCGTGGCCTGAGCCCTGCGGCTGCGAGCCGGCATCAGCCGCGGCGAGCCGATGCCAGGCGCACGGCCCGCGACAGGAACAGCGGATTGCCGATCACATAGCGCTGGAACAGGCGACGCGGCTCCATGGCCAGGCGAAACATCCACTCCAGCCCCAACTTTCGCATCCACATCGGCGCACGCGGTGTCTTGCCACCGAGAAAGTCGACGATGGCGCCACCGCAAACGATCAGGCAGGGGCGAGTCAGTGCCGCACGCAACGCCGCCGCCACTTCCTCCTGCCGCGGCATGCCCATGCCCAGCACGATCAGTTCGGGCTGTTGCGCCTGCGCAAGAGCGGTATAGGCGGCGATATCGAGAAAACCATGCGCGCTGACATACGAACTGCGGGGCGCCAGCTTGCGGGCAAAGACATTCAGGCACCGCTCCAGGTAGGGATTCTGCGTTCCGAACACGGCAATGCTGCGGCCGTCAAACTGCCTCACCAGTTCGGGAATGAAGTCGGTGCCATTGAGATTGCGGCCAGGCGGCATTCCGAGAAGCTTGAACAGGGTCGCCATGCCGGAGCCGTCCCTGAGCACCATGTCGGCCGATTGCAATGCGGCAAAAAACGGGGCCGAGGCAGCAAGGGAATTCATGGCATGCGCATTGGCAAAGGCCAGTACAAAGGGCTTGGCGGGACGGCTGAGACGGGCCAGCAGCTGCTGCTCGTCAGTGGCCGTTTGCACGCGTTCGATCTTGTCGACCAGCAGTGCCCACCGCTGCCTCCAGTCCCTGGAGGCTTTCAGGTAACGGCTCAACATATCGCCACCCTCCGGGCCACTGCCACCGCTACGATCCCGCTACTGGTGTTTCCGGGTTTCCCAGGTTCAGGGGGGCACATCGCATGCCGAGCCCTGTGAGAACACCCCGCCAACCGCCCTTGCGCAGCGCCCGTACCTGGGCGACCCTGACCGTGGTCCTGGTGGGCGCCGGCCTGTATGCGCTGGGCGCCCAGCCTTTCGCGGCAGGACTGATTCCGGCCCCGTGGGACAAGCTCGCGCACGCAGTGACATTTGCGATCATTGGCAGCGCCATCGGTGTCGCCAGCGGAGCGCGCGGCTGGCGCAGAACGGCCTGCTGCCTTGCCGGCGCGGTCGCCATCGGCGTGCTGGACGAGTTGCACCAGGCCTATTTGCCGGGACGCATCGCCAGCTGGTCCGACCTGGCGGCCGACGCCATGGGGGGCCTCTTGGGCGCCGTGTTGCTCACTGCCGTCCCGGGAGCGATACGCAGGTGGACTGCCAGGCATCATTGAATCCTCATCAGTTGAAACCTCATCAGGCATCGTTAAGCACCGACCCGACCAGGGTCACCCCAAATTCGCGCAGACCCTGGGTGAGCTGGGCCATTTGCGGCACGGAACTCCTGTTTTGCCGTGCCACGATCAAGGCGGCCCCTGCGCGGACCGCCACAGTGTGGGCATCCGCGTACCTGCTGGCTGGTGGTGTGTCAATGATGATCACGTCAAATTCCTCGCCGAGTGACTGCAACAACTTGGAGAAATCCTGCCGGCCCAGCAACTCCTGGGGGTTGGGCGGAATGGTGCCGGCCGGCAGCACCGACAGGTCCTGCAGCGCCGCAATGCCGACCACGGCTTCCGGTCCCGCCCGGCCCGCGAGCATGTCCGACAGGCCGGCACGCTTGCCGAGATTGAAGAGGGTGTGCTGGCGCGGCGACCGCATATCCGCGTCTATCAATAAGGTGCGCTCGCCCAGTTGGGAAAACACGATGGACAGATTGGCCGCAAGGTAGCTGCGCCCTTCCACGGATCCCGCGCTGACAATCGCCAGCCCCCGCCGGTCCACGCCGGTGTCGAACCAGCGCAGCATCAGCTGGCTGCGCAAGGCGCGCAGCTGCTCCACCGAACGACTGGCGGGCTGGTGAGCCGCGACGAGTTCACGACTCAAATTGCTTCCGCGGGAAATATAAGGGTAGTCGAACTGCACGGACAGGGCATAACGCACGTCATCGTCGGTCAGCAAGCCCAGCGCCATGCCGGTATCGCCAAAGCGCGCACCACCTTCCCGCTGGGCCCGCAGGATGCGCTCGGTATCGGCCAGTGACAGCCGGCCCGCATCGACCAATATCGCACCGATGGAGCGACCCGCGCCGACTGCGGGCTTGCTCGGCAAGGTCAGGGGAGTCGGCCGGATGAGTGGGGAATCATTTCTCTTCATGCCGTGCTTCCGTTACCAAGGGCCAGGCGACCCGAGCCGGGGAGCCGGCGGGACCTGCCACTTGAGCTGATGCTGGCCAGCACGGGCAGATCCAGCATCTGCACCAGGTCTTCCGAGGACCGCACGCGGCGGTTGGCGAGCTCCAGCAACAAGGCACAGGCCACGCCGAGCAATGTTCCGCCAAAAGCCGCAATCAGCAGATTGAACAGCAATTTCGGGCTGGAGGGATTGGCGGGCGCTGTGGCCGTGTTGAGGCGGACCACATTGGTCTGGTTGGTCAGGCTCTGCAAACGCGTCTGCGACGCGCTCTGGCTCACCGCTTCATAGGCGCGCTGGGCCGCCTCGACGTCGCGACGGTACACATTGAGCTCGTCACGCTGCTTGTTCAGCATGAGCACCCGCGACCTTTGCGCGCCGACGGCAGCCTGCAATTCGCCTTCGCGGTCCTTGCCCACACGATAGGCCGTGTCGATCGAGGCTGAAATGCGCCCCGATTCGCTGGCAAGCCGGCTCTTGAGGGAGGCCAGTTCAGATTCGGCACGCTGGCGCACGGGATGGTTCGCCCCGAGATTCACGCTGGTTTCCTGCACCTTGGCTTCGAGCCGCGCGATGTCGGCCTTCAAGCCGTTGATCAGGGGGCTCTGCATGACTTCGGCAACGGTGTCGCCGCGGGAGTTGCGCTTGCTCTGGCTGTCCGTGGTTTGCCCCTGAACGACGGTCAGCTGCGACGAGAGTTCGCTCAGCTTGGTGGTTTCGTAGTCGACCCGTTCGTCACTGGAGACGATGCCGGCTTTTTGCTGGAAATCAGACAAGCGCGCCTGGGCCACTTCAAGCTTGGCGCGCGAGGCCTTGGTCTGCTCGTCAAACCATTCCGCATAGATGCGGGCAGGCTCTGTCTTCAGCGCCAGATTGATATCGAGATACGCCTGGGCAAAGGCGTTGGCTATCTGGGCCGCAGAGTCCGGATCGCTGCCCTTGTACGTGATGTTGATCACATTGCTCTCCCGTGCAGGTCGCACTTCCAGCCTCCTTTGCAGCGACTCGACGATCCATGCCTCCATCGTTCCGCGTCCTTGCGTGGCTTGCATCCACCTTTCCCGCGTGCCGGGGTTTTCGTCCAGCTTGAGCATTTTGATAACGCGCTGCGCCACGCGGTCGCCGCCGATGATGTCGACCTGGGTTGCCATGTAGCTGGGGGCAACAAGGCCCGGCACGACAGCGCCAGCGCCAGCGACCGGGTCGGGTGACCGGATGTCAACGAGAACAGCCGTCTCGGCCACGTATTTCTTGGGCAGCACCAGGCTGACCGCCAGAGCCGACAGCACGGCGACCACAATGATCATCAAGGCCACCCGGTAGCGGGCCCGCAGGATCAACAGGAATTGATGGAGTGTCATGGCAGCTTAAAAGAGGCTTTCACGAACAAAGATCACGTCTTCGGGTCGAATCTTGTCAGTGAGCTGGGGAACGGCTTCCACGACCTTTCCGGACGCATCACGGCGGTGCAGGCGCAGGCGGTTCTGGCTGCCACGGGCGGTCGGACCACCCCCTTGGGCCAGCGCCTGCATCACCGTCATGCCGCGCTCAATACGGTAGGGGCCGGGTCGCTGCGCTTCACCATAGATGTAGAACATCGGCGCCTTGTTCACATAAAGCGTGTCGCCGGCGGCCACCAGGATGTCCTCTTCCGATTTCTCGTTCAGGAACAGCGCCGGAATATCGATGACCTTGCGGAAGGGCTTGCCGTCACGCTGACCGGTGATGATCAGCACATCATCCCCCGTCGGCGTCGCGCCGCCGGCTGCCGCGAGCATGTCGCTGACACGGGTGTTGAATGTTTCGAGCGGGAATCGGCCAGGCCGGCTCACCTGCCCCAGAACCGCCACCTGGTTGCCGCGCACCTGCCGCAACACAATGTTCACCTGCGGCACCTTGACAAAGCCACCGGTACGCAACGCATCGGCAATTTTTTTCTCGGCCTCGCCGATGGTCAAACCACCCAGTTGCACGCTGCCAACCAGCGGATAGCTGATCACCCCGCTTTCGGAAACACGGGCGTCAACCGTCAGGTCCGGGCTCTGGTAAACCTGCACACCGATCGCATCCCCGGGTCCCAGCCGGTAATCCTGGTTGCCCGGCACCGATGGGACCGCAGGTACTGATGGACCCGAAGGCACGGGAGGCGCGACCGTCGCCTGGAGGGCTGGCGCCGTCTGCGCAGTCGTTGCCGTCTGTGCCAATGCAGCCATGGCGGAAAGAGAGAGTGCTGCTGTGGCGAAATACCTGATCAGGAGGGGTTTCATCTTGGCACCTTTTAGTGGATGAAATGTTGGAAGGAATGGATCAATGTGCGGCAAGGAAGCCAGGGACGTACGGGACGGCCCTGCCCGACCTAAAAACTCGCCAGGGCCGAAATGCCGAACACATTGCTCGTGTAATCAAACCCCGGCGCGTTGGACGTGCGCCTGTCGCGCTGCGCCGTTGCCATCAACTTGAGCGCACGAACCGGCTGCCATTCGAGGATCAGGGAAGCCAGTCTGGTCGTGTCTTCGCGGTCGGTGGCCATGAAGCCGGGCAACGGCCCGCGGAAATCCCGCACACCATGGTCGTAACGCAGCCGCACGGCGGTTTTTTCCGTCGGTTTCCAGGTCGGCGCAATGAAGAAGCGCAAGCCCTGGTAATAGCTCGATGTCGTGGTCTGGTAGCTGCCCAGTTCACGTGCCAGGCCACCCGTGATGCTGGTCTTGCCGGTCACGGCCCAGGTTGCATCAACCTGGCCCGTGACGCCGGAAAAGTCTCGTACCGAAAGTCCGTCGTGGGCGCGGTCAAAATGCGAAAGCCGGGCCTTCACCGTGGTTTTCCCTGTGGGCGCCCAGTCAAGCCGCAATTCATGTTCGCGGTCGGTAAAGTCGCTGGCAGACACCGCCGACAATGTGCGGCCTGGATATTCGCCCTCGCCGTTCTTGAAGCGATAGGCCAGCGACGTACCCGATGACCAGACGTGCCGCACGCCGGCCTCCGCGCCGCGTATCTTGTAGTCGCCCTCAAAGGTAAAAGGCTGGCTACTGGTGCTGGTGCGTTCAAAAACACCCCCCAGCACGCGCCAGGCACCGTCGAGTTCGTACTCTGCATCGAACACCGTCGAGCGGTTCGTCCGGCGATTGAGCTGACCTGTGGTTTGCACGTCCGCCGTGGTGTCGACGTACTCCCGCCGGTCCGTCGTCAGGTTGCCGTGGAGGGCCGGGGTGAAACTCCAGCGCCATGCCGCACCATAGTTAAACGCCGTGAAATCCAGATTCGAGAAGTTCCTGTAATTGTGTTTCTCGACATTGGCCGCCACCTCAAACCGCTGCAAGCCGTAGGGCTTGTTCACCTTGAAACCCGCCGTTGTCACGGCGATGGTGTCTGAACGATCTGACGTGCCCAGCAGCGCCTGGGTGTCCGCCGAGTCGGACAAGCGAAACACGTTGCTGTCGTGCTGGACACTTTGCCCGGCCTGAAACTGCAGGGTGTCCAGTTCGTCCGCGTACGCCCCCAGCGGAAGCAGACCCATCAAGGCAAGCGAGCCCAGCGGGATCAGTGCGAAGTCTCGCGAGGAAGGCGGGCGGCCAAGGCTGCGCCGGATTTGAGGAAACGAATCAGTCAGGGTGCCCCTCCGGGGTTGAATTGCAACGCGTTGATTGAGGAGTAAAGATGTTAGTTTCATAGGAATGTGTAGGTTGTGAAATAGCTCTTTTGCACTACTGGGCACATTGACGCTTTGACGCATTGCATCCCATCCGTTTCAGTATGCGGAACTGTCTTTGAAAACAAGCCGCACAGTCTTCAAGATAATGAACAGGTCGAGCTGCAACGACCAATTTCTCAAATAATCAAGATCGCAGTCAATGCGGGCCTCCATCTTGTCCAGGGTGTCCGTTTCGCCGCGCTGCCCATTGACCTGGGCCCAACCGGTAATTCCGGACCGGACCTTGTGGCGAACCATGTAGCCCTTGATCAGGGTCCGGTACATTTCGTTGTGCGCAACCGCATGGGGACGGGGCCCGACAATACTCATGCGCCCCTGCAGGACGTTGATGAATTGCGGCAGCTCATCGAGCGAGGTTCTGCGCAGGAAGGCGCCCAGCCGGGTGACCCGCATGTCATTTTTCTGCGCTTGCTGAATCGTGTTGCCGTCTTCGGTCACGGCCATGGATCGGAATTTATAGACCAGGATCTGCTCGCCATCCAGTCCGTAGCGCCGCTGCTTGAAGATCACCGGCCCCGGCGAGTCCAGTTTCACCGCCAGCGCAATCACCAGCATGAGGGGAGACATCAGGAGCAGTATGAGCAATGACAACACAATGTCGCTGACTCGCTTCAATGCGCCATTGACACCACGAAACGGCGTATCGCAAACGGATATCACCGTGACACCGCATACCGAATCGCTTCGGCCCTGAATCAGGTCCGTCACAAACATGTCGGGCACAAAATAGATGGAGGCGGTGGTGTCCTTCAATCCGTCAAGAACCTGCAAAATGCGTGGCCGCGAAGCCATCGGCAAGGAGAGGTAAATAAACTGGACCCGGTGCTGCTTGACATACGCCGGCAAGTCATCGATTTTGCCGATCGGCCCCTGCTCATCCTGTGCGCCCCTGCGCTCTTCGCTGCGATCATCAAAAAATCCCAGCACCTCGATACCCGAGTAGGCCGACCCGGCGATATGCCGGGCCAGGGACACGCCCTGCTCGTTCATGCCCACAATGACCGCGCTTCGGGGCGGGCCCTGCAACTTCAGCAGTTGGGGTGCGGCAGCTCTAAGCCCGAGGTGTGCAGCGATCTGGGCCACCGGCGCAATCCATAACCAGTTGCCCACCACGGGCACGGACAAGCTGTAAAGGTATTCCGTGGCCACACCAGCCAGCAACAACAGCCCGGCGATCCAGAGCCAGTGAATGGCGATATTGAGCACGGCTTTGCCCACCGGCAGGCGAAGCTGGGAAGTGCCCGGGAAAGACAGCGAGAACACGATGACCGACAGGATCAGGTAGGCCGGGCTGACCTGGTCTTCAAAGTAAAACGCCAACGCCCACAGCGAAAATACCAGGACCAGAGGCTCCAGCGCGGCTTCGATGGCGATGAAAAGATGGCTTCTGCCCAACCCCATGGATCGGGGCTCACGGCGGTCCAGCCAGGCTGATGCCGATGCCGAATTGACCGGGTTGAATTCAGCCATTGAGAGCCACCCTGGTTACCTTGGAAACTGCCTGCGTCCGATTGAAAACATTCAATTTCTGAAAGATGCGCTGCATGTGGTTTTTGACAGTGAACCCACTGATATTCAGAATGGTTCCGATCTCTGAATTGGTCTTGCCCATGGCCACCCAGGCCATGATCTGGGTCTCCCGCTCACTCAAGCCACAGGAGTCCTCCGGGGCACTCCGCGTAGGCGGCGATGACTGACGATGCGGTTGATGTTGGTGTTGTTGCGGCAAGTGCGTGACCTGCCGCAATGCGGTGTCGATGTGGGGCATCAGCACGCCCATGGCCGTCGTGGCGGGCTCAGCGGGAATTTCGCCTGCCCTTAACAGCACATAGAGGCACTCATGGCGGCCTCTTTCATCGCAGATCCCATGTATCAACACAGAGCGCATCGTGCGCAGCACGCTGGAAAAGGAACCAGGCAGGCTGGCATTGCCCAGCAGGTACGCAAATTCACCGAAATCCAGACGGCAGGGTTTTCTCTGCGCCGCGACCCAACTGTCGTGGAATTTCCCCAACAGGAACGGAAGCACCTCCGTGCCCGCCGCATAAGAGCGCACGCCAGGCCGGCTGGACAGGACATCGTGGTGTATCGAACCCTCCCGAAAATCCCCCCATCCGGCGAGCAGGATGTCATGAGGCAGGTAATGCTGGACGTCGCCCTGCAACCAGTTCAACAAGTCAATATGCCGCCATCCGGTCGCTACGGCCTGACTGATCAACTTCAAATAGCCCTCGGCCGCAGAATTTTCGCCTGTGGGCGATATAGGAGACTTCATTTTTCACCATTTCCCGATTCATTTTTTTCATTCGTTGACCAACATTGAAGTGGCCGCAATAAAAACTAAACTCATGATGGGGGATGCTCCTGCCTGAACAATAGAAGGATGGCAGACAGTCCATGTAGGAGAGAAAAACGGTGGCCTGTAGGCCATTACCGCGGGCCACGTCGGATAACGCCCTGCTGCGTCTTCACTGTTCCCCCGAACGCGGCCGGCCATGCGCTTGACCTCACCGGCTCACCTGCCGGCAAGGGTGGTCTTCCTACGACTTGCAACAGTTTGTCTGTAGCATTTTGCAAATATCAGCCGCATCGATGCCTCTTCGGATTACGCTACGTCCATTGATTTTGAGAGAAACGCAAGGGCCGATGAGCAGCAAAAAAATGAAACGCAGCATTGAGGTGGATACCTTGCGAGGCATCGCATGCGTGCTGCTCGTGCTTTTCCATGTCGTGGGCGACACACCATCGGTCGGGTTGAGAATTCCGGAGGGGCACTGGCTGCAGGTGGTCAATGAAGCGCTGGCCTATGTCCGGATGCCGCTCTTTTCCTTTATCTCGGGATACGTCTACGGCTTTCGTCCCTACCAGGGCAATCCGCTGGGTTTTATCAAAGGCAAGGTGCGGCGGCTTCTGCTGCCTCTGATCACGGTGGGAACCCTTTTTGCGGTTATCCAGGCGGTCACGCCAGGTACCAATGCGACTGTTGACCACTGGTGGCTGCTGCATATAGAACCCGTGGGACATTTCTGGTTCCTGGAAGCGCTTTTCATTGTCTTTTTAATGGTTCTCTTGCTGGAGCACCTGGGCGCACTTGCCACTGGAGCCGGCTTCACAGCAGTCTGGATCGTCAGCGCGATGATGTTTACCTACCTTCATCCGCCCAACTATTTTGCGGCTCGCGGTGCGGTCTACCTGTTGCCATTTTTCCTGGGAGGGCTGGCCTGCAAAAGATTTGAGATCGGGACATCCGCCGCGCGCCTTCTGGCCGCTGCGGTCTTCATCGGCGCCGCAACGGTTGTCATGTCATTTCCCCAGATTTCCGGGCAAGGAGGCTCCCTGCCCGCACTGGCACTCGGCATTTCGGGCGTCTTTCTGTTGCTCAGGAGTGGCTGGCGCTCCGAAAACCTTGCCTACATCGGCTCGTTTTCATTTGCAATTTATCTGCTCCATGTTTTTTTCACGGCTGCAAGCCGGATCATCTTTCAGAAGCTCGGGATCACGGATACCTATGTGCTGTTGATGCTCGGCCTGGCCTTCGGTGTGGGCGGCCCCATCGTTGCCGCGCTGGTCATCGGCCGGTACCAGGGCCTCAATCTGTGGTTGCTGGGAAGCCATGCAAAGATAAAAGCGACAGCCGCCTGAAACCTGCCGCCGCGGCCCCGTGACCTGCCGCTGCGCCACTCGCCAACCGGTTGTTGCGCACTCTCCCCCGCGCGCTAAACTGCAGTGCCGCCATGTACCGCTCCGCAGGGCACGCCCATGTGTCCGGCTGGCGGGCGCGGGCGATCACAGGCATCACAGACACATCAACAGAGACAACATCCATGAACATCGTCATCACAGGCGGCGCCGGATTCCTGGGCGCCCGACTCGCCCGCGAGCTTCTCAAGCGAGGCCAGCTTGCACTGGCAGGCGCCACACCGAAAACCATTCAGACCATCACACTGGTGGACCGTGCGGCACCGCCCGCGGATCTGGCGGCAGACAGGCGAATACGCCAGGTGGTGGGCGACCTGAACCAGCTCCTGGAAGGAGACCCGGCCGCAACTCCTGTCGTACGGGCGGAAGACGCTATCGTTTTTCATCTGGCCGCGGCCGTCAGCGGCGAGTGCGAGGCTGATTTCGACCTCGGCATGCGCAGCAATCTGGACGCCACGCGGGCCCTGCTCCAGACCTGCCGCGCGCTGAAAACATCCCCCACCGTCGTATTTGCCAGCTCACTCGCCGTCTTCGGCAATTCGCCAGAGCACCCCCTGCCCGCGGTGATTGACGACACGACGCTGCCCACGCCGCAAAACAGCTATGGCATCCAGAAATTCATCGGCGAGCAGCTGGTAGCCGACTACGCGCGCAAGGGCTTCATCCGGGGCCGCAATGTGCGCCTGATGACCGTCAGCGTGCGGCCCGGCAGGCCCAATGCTGCGGCGTCCAGCTTTCTGAGCGGCATGATCCGCGAGCCGCTGGCTGGCGTGCGGGTGGCCTGTCCGGTCCCGCCGGAAACGGCCGTGGCCCTGTCGTCGCCAGGCCGCACGATTGATGGGTTGATACGGGCGGCGCAAGCGAGCGATGCCGAATGGGGCGCCCGCACCGCCATCAACCTGCCGGCGCTCAAAACGACGGCTGGCGAGATGGCCGCCGCGCTGGAACGCGTGGCAGGCAAGCAGGTTGCGGCACTGATCGACTGGACGCCGGACGCTGCGGTTGCAAAAATCGTCACCAGCTGGCCCGCCCACATCAATGCCGTACGCGCCCGCGAGCTCGGATTGCTGCCCGACCCCGACTTTGAAACCATTATTCGTAACTATGTGCTCGAAAACCCCAGTGTGGCGACTCTGGCCGAACGGACATAATCCAGAGTTGTATGACAACTTTTGACGGGCCGGAAGCCCGTCAGAACGACCACCCACCCCTTCGGAGACCCCATGAAACTCAACAAACTCATCATCGGCATGACCATGGCCCTCGGTATTGTCGCCAGCGCCGCTGCACAGACCACGATGAAAATCAGTATTTCGACGTCGCAGAATTCCCACCAGGGTGTCGCTATTGACACCTTTGCCAAAGAGGTGGAAAAGCGCACCGGCGGCCGCTACAAGGTTCAGACTTTCTATAGCGGTGCACTGGGCGGCGAACGCGAATCCATCGAAGCAGTCCAACTGGGCACCCAGGAACTCGCCTTCTCCTCCACCGGCCCCGTCCCCAACTTTGTACCGGAGACCAAGATTCTCGACGTGCCCTTCCTGTTTCGCGACAAGGCCCACGCACGCGCCGTACTCGACGGCCCCATCGGCCAGGACCTGCTGGGCAAATTTGACGCCAAGGGTTTCAAGGCGCTGGCCTGGGGCGAAAACGGCTTTCGCCACATGACCAACAGCAAGCGTGACGTGAAGGGCCCCGAGGATCTGAAAGGTCTGAAAATGCGGACCATGGAAAACCCGGTGCATATTGCCGCTTACAAGGGTTTTGGCATCATTACCACGCCGATGGCATTCCCCGAAGTGTTCACCGCCCTCCAGCAGGGCACGGTCGATGGCCAGGAAAACCCGCTGTCGGTCATCATTGCGTCCAAGTTTGACCAGGTGCAAAAGCACCTGTCGCTGACGGGCCACGTCTACTCGCCCTGCATCTGGGTGATGAACAAGGCAGTCTTCGACAAGCTCAGCGCGGCCGACAAGCAGGCGTTTCTTGACGCCGCCAAGGAAGGCACCAAGGCCAACCGCGCACGGGTCGATGAGGACGACGCCAAAGGGGTCGCCGACCTGCGCGCCAAGGGCATGACGGTGATTGACAATATTGACAAATCGAAATTTGTCACTGCCCTGGCACCGGTCAACGCCGAATTCGAAAAGCAGTTCGGCAAGGCCAACATCGAGAAGATCCGCAATTACAAGTAAGCGGTCCAATTGCGCATTGCATTTTCATTTTTTTAGCCCTCTACGCCCGCAGTCACTGGACTGGCGGGCGTTTCATTTGTGAGCGGAGCGAGTTGCCATGAAGCAAGCATTTCTCAAGTTCGAGCGCTGGTGTACCAGCATTTCCATGGCGGGAGCCTGCGGCATGCTGGTGATCGCCTCAACGCTCGGCATGTTTCAGATCATCACGCGCTTTGTGCTGGAACAGCCGGCCGAGTGGAGCGAGATCCTGATACGCCTGAGTCTGATCTGGATGGTATTTCTAGGCATTCCAGCGGCTTTCCGGCAAGGCGCCATGGTCAGCGTGGACGTGCTTTACCGTTGGAGCCCTCCCCGCGTCAAGCGGATCCTGGACTGGGTGGTCGGCCTGGCGGCACTCACGCTGATCGCCATCATCATCTGGTGGGGCTGGGACTATGCAATGCGCGGCCGCGTACAGTCCATGGCCGGACTCGAATCCATCTCGATGTTCTGGGGCTATGTAGCCATGCCAATCGGAGGACTGTTTTGCGTGATCGGCATTATCGGCAACATGCTGGATCCGCAGCACCACGAACTGGAAACGGCAACATGATCCATAAATTTTCTACAGGCGTCGCGGCAAAGCCCCGCGCGAGCCGGCCAATGCCGGCTTCTTGCCCCAACTTTTTTCAGGAGACTGCACAATGACCGCCGCGATGCTGACAACCATGGTCGTGTGTTTTGCACTGACGATCTCCGTTGCCGTGTCTATCGGCCTGGCGTCCGTGCTCGGCATCCAGGTTTCGAACTCCAACATGCTGATCTCGGTGAAGGAGATGTTCAATGCGATCAACAAGTTTCCGCTCGCAGCGATCCCGTTTTTCATCCTGGCCGGAAATTTGATGGAAACAGGCGGCATTTCACGCCGACTCGTCGAGTTTGCGAAGAGCATTGTCGGCGGCGTTCAGGGCGGCCTGCCGATGACCTGCGTGTTGACCTGCATGATTTTTGCCGCCGTGTCGGGTTCATCGGTTGCCACCACATTTGCCGTCGGTGCCATCCTGATTCCCGCCCTGATCAAGCACGGCTATCCGACCAGTTATGCGGCTGCCCTGCAGGCCACCAGCGCCGAATTGGGCGTGATCATTCCGCCGTCGATTCCGATGATTCTGTATGGCGTCAGCGCCGAGGTATCCATCGGCGAACTGTTCATCGCCGGCGTCGGCCCCGGCATCTTTATCAGCCTCGCGCTGATGGCCTTTGTCTATGTGTATTGCAAGATCAAGGGCTGGGGGAAAAATGACGGCGATGGCCGGCTCAGTTTTGGCAAGGCCACCTGGCAGGCCGGCTGGGCACTGCTGATGCCCGTCATCATTCTTGGCGGCATTTACGGCGGCATCTTCACGCCCACCGAAGCCGCGGCGGTAGCGGTTTTTTATGCCCTGATTGTGGGCATGGTGATTTATCGCGAAATCAATCTGCCGGCTCTCATACTTGTCTTGCGTAAATCCGTCCTTTCCAGCGCGGTGATCATGTTCATCATCGCCAACGCAGGACTTTTTGCGTTTCTGATCACCCGGGCGGGCGTACCGGATGCGATTGGCCGCTGGCTGGAAGCCGTTCTGCAATCGCCGGCGCTGTTCCTGCTGGGCGTCAACACCGCGCTGTTCATCATTGGCATGTTCATCGAAACCAGCGCAGCCATCATTGTGCTGGCGCCCATCCTGGCGCCCGTGGCCATGCATTTCGGCATAGATCCGGTGCATTTCGGCATGGTCATGGTGGTCAACCTGGCGCTGGGCATGATCACGCCACCCTTCGGCGTCAATCTGTTTGCGGCCTGTACGGTGGCGCGTATTTCACTGGACCGCATCGTCGTGCACCTGCTTCCTTTCGTGCTGGTCATCCTGGCCTGCCTGATGGTGATCACCTATTTCCCGGCGCTGTCGCTCACGCTGCGCGATCTGGTGTACTCCAAGTAGGAAGGCCCGCACCTTGGGCTACACTTGAGAGGTCAGGAGAGAGTTTTCATCGCGAAAACCGCCGAAGGCGCACGAACACCATGAGGGCACCCCTCGTGGTGTACTGAACGCTCAGGCAAAAGGACTGGCAACCGTTTTCCGGCGCCTGGCGCCGGAAAACGTTCCCTACTGGAGAGAGACCGCTTTCGAGGCGGCCCACCGAAGGAGCAAGCCTGCATCGCCAGGTGAATCTCTCAGGTAAAGTGGACAGCAGGGGCAGCGCATGACCATCGGTCATGGATTCATGTTTGCCCCCGGAGACCGCCTTGTCCAACGCCTCTTCTGCTACCCCCGAAGATCTTCTCAAAACACCGCTGCATGATCTGCACGTGGAACTCGGCGCGCGCATGGTGCCGTTCGCGGGTTATTCCATGCCGGTGCAGTACCCTGCCGGCCTGATGGCCGAGCACCACCACACACGTCAGGCGGCAGGCCTTTTTGACGTATCCCACATGGGCCAGCTGCGCCTGGTGGGTCCTGATTCAGCGGCGGCACTGGAAACCCTGCTGCCTGTCGATGTGATCGACCTGCCGGCGGGCAAGCAGCGCTATGGCCTGCTGCTCAATGACGACGGCGGCATCATCGACGACCTGATGTTTTTCAACCGCAACATGCACGACAGCGCCAACGGCGGCGACCTGTTCCTCATCGTGAACGGCGCCTGCAAGGTCGGCGATATCGCGCACATCCAGCAAAAAATCGGCAGCCGGTGCGAAGTCATCCCCATGCCCGAGATGGCGTTGATGGCCCTGCAGGGGCCGCAGGCAGTGACGGCCTTGCAGCGCCTGGCACCCGGTGTTGACAAGCTGGTGTTCATGACCGGCGGCCGTTTCACGGTGGCGGGCTGCGACTGCTTCATCACCCGCAGCGGCTACACCGGCGAAGACGGCTTCGAGATCTCGGTGCACGAATCGCAGGCGGACACCCTGGCCAGGGCCCTGCTGGCCCAGTCCGAAGTCAAACCCGTTGGCCTGGGCGCACGCAACTCGCTGCGGCTCGAAGCCGGCCTGTGCCTGTATGGCAACGACATCGACACCAGCACCACGCCGGTGGAAGCGGCGCTCAACTGGGCCATCCAGAAGGTCCGGCGCACTGGCGGCGCGCGGGCCGGCGGATTTCCCGGCGCGGAAAAAATTCTGGCGCAACTGGCCGACCCGGCCGCGACACTGACCCGCAAACGCGTGGGACTGGTCGCGCTGGAACGCGTGCCTGTGCGCGACCACACCGAACTGCAAAGCACGGCGGGCGCACCCATTGGCCAGGTGACCAGCGGCCTGCTCGGCCCCACCATCAACCAGCCGGTGGCCATGGGCTATGTCAGTCCCGAGTTTGCCGCCATCGGCACGCGAATCCATGCCCTGGTGCGCGGCAAGCCCGTTCCCATGGAAGTAGCCGCCATGCCGTTTGTGCCCAACCACTACTACCGCGGCTGAGCAACCTACCGACTTTCACTGCCGCCTTTCAAGTTATTCACGTTACTTTTACGTTAACTTGCTGAATCCTTTTCACTGAACTTCTGGAGAACCTCATGACTGTCAAATACACCGAAGACCACGAATGGCTCAAGATTGACGGCGACACCGCCACCGTGGGCATCACGGTTCATGCGCAGGACGCGCTGGGCGATGTCGTGTTTGTCGACCTGCCTGCCGTCGGCGCCACCCTGGCGCAGAAGGAAGCCGCCGGCGTGGTGGAATCAGTCAAGGCCGCCGCAGACGTCTACATGCCCGTGAGCGGCGAGGTCGTTGAAGTCAACGAAGCCCTGCGCAACGACCCATCGCTGGCCAACAGCGACCCGCTGGGCGCCGGCTGGTTCTTCAAGATCAGGCTGTCTGACGCCTCGCAGCTGGACGCCCTGATGGACGAAACCAGCTACACCCAGTTTTCCGCAGGTTAATGGCCCCCACGCTTGCCACTTCGTGTGCTGCGCTGCCCCCCGAGGGGGCTGTGCTTGCTTGGGTCGGCCCTGCGCGGCGCACGTCCGTCTGTCTGTCTTTTATCGGAATAAACACATGTTGATGCCATCCGCCAAGCCGCTGGGCGAGCTTGAAAACCCCTCTGAATTCATCCCGCGCCACATCGGCATTGATGAGGCCGATGAAGTGCACATGCTCAGTGTGGTGGGCTCCGCCTCGCGCCGCGACCTGATTGACGGGATTGTTCCGCGTTCGATCGCGCGCACCAGCACCATGGCCATTCCGGCGCCAGTGACTGAAGCGGCAGCCCTCAAGCAGCTCAAGGCGATCGCAGCCAAAAACCAGGTGTTCAAGAACTTCATCGGCCAGGGCTACTACGGCACCTACACGCCGGGCGTGATCCTGCGCAACATCCTTGAAAATCCCGCCTGGTACACCGCTTACACGCCCTACCAGGCCGAGATTTCGCAGGGCCGCATGGAGGCGCTGATCAACTTCCAGACCATGGTCTGCGACCTGACCGGCATGCCGATTGCCAATGCCTCCATGCTCGATGAGGCCACCGCCGCCGCCGAGGCCATGACGCTGGCCAGGCGCAGCGTGAAAAGCAAAAGCAATGTGTTCATCGTCGCCGGCGACTGTCATCCGCAAACGATTGAAGTCATCCAGACCCGCGCCAGGCCGCTGGGCATTGAAGTCAAGGTCAGCACCGCAGTGACTACCCTGCCGCAGCTCATGGCCGAAGGCAATTACTTTGGCGTGCTGGCCCAGTACCCGGCCACCACCGGCAGCATCCACGACCTGCGCCCGCTGGCCGGCCAGGCGCATGTAGACGGCGCGGCCCTGTGCGTGGCCGCCGACCTGCTGGCACTGACCCTGCTCACGCCGCCCGGCGAATGGGACGCCGACATCGTGCTGGGCAACACCCAGCGCTTTGGCATGCCCATGGGCAACGGTGGCCCGCACGCGGCCTACCTCGCCTGCCGCGACGAGTTCAAGCGCTCCCTGCCCGGCCGCCTGGTGGGCGTGAGTGTCGACGTCCACGGCAATCCGACCTACCGCCTGGCGCTGCAGACGCGCGAGCAGCATATCCGCCGCGAAAAAGCCACCTCCAACATCTGCACCGCCCAGGTGCTGCCCGCCGTGATTGCCAGCATGTATGCGGTCTACCATGGGCCGCAGGGCCTCAGGCGCATCGCAGAGCGCGTGGCGGCATACACCGCCATCTTCGTGCGCGGCCTGCAGGAACTCGGCTATGAGATCACCGACCTGGGGGCCTTTGACTCCGTCACCGTCAAGACCGGAGATGCCACCAATTTAATAGCTGAACGCGCCCGTCAGTCCGGGGCCAACCTGCGATGTCGCCTGAACAATCACCTGGGCGTGTCACTGGACGAAACCACCAGCCGCAAGGACATTGAACTGCTGTGGTCCTTCTTTGCCCAGCCCGGCCAGACGGTGCCCGTGGTCAGCGCCTTTGAAGAGGGCATCGAGTCCCTGATTCCGGCCGACCTGCGCCGCACCAGCGCCTTCCTGACCCACCCGGTGTTCAACACCCACCACTCCGAAACCGGCATGCTGCGCTACATCCGCATGCTCAGCGACAAGGACCTGGCGCTGGACCGCAGCATGATCCCGCTGGGCAGCTGCACCATGAAGCTCAACGCGACCAGCGAGATGATTCCCATCACCTGGCCCGAGTTTGCCAACATCCACCCCTTTGCCCCCCAGGAGCAACTGCAGGGCTATGCCGAACTCGACAAGCAGCTGCGCGACTGGCTGTGCCAGGCCACCGGGTACAAAGGTATCAGCCTGCAGCCCAATGCGGGTTCGCAGGGCGAATACGCCGGCTTGCTGGTGATCAAGGCCTTCCACGAAGCACATGGCCAGGGCCATCGCAACATCTGCCTGATTCCCTCATCGGCCCACGGCACCAACCCGGCCAGCGCCCAGATGGCGGGCATGACGGTCGTCGTCACGGCCTGCGATGCGCAGGGCAATGTGGACATGGAGGACCTGAAAGCCAAGTGTGAGAAGCACAGCGCCAATCTGGCCTGCATGATGATCACCTACCCCAGCACGCATGGCGTCTTTGAAACCCATGTGCAAGACCTTTGCCAGCTGGTGCATTCGCACGGCGGCCGGGTCTATGTCGATGGCGCCAACATGAACGCGCTGGTCGGCGTGGCAGCCCCCGGCGAATTCGGCGGCGACGTCAGCCACCTGAATCTGCACAAGACTTTCTGCATCCCGCACGGCGGCGGCGGGCCGGGCGTGGGTCCGGTTTGCGTGGTGGCCGA
This sequence comes from Polaromonas sp. JS666, assembly GCF_000013865.1. Lineage (NCBI taxonomy): Bacteria > Pseudomonadati > Pseudomonadota > Betaproteobacteria > Burkholderiales > Comamonadaceae > Polaromonas > Polaromonas sp. JS666. The sequence continues at coordinate 1,926,588 of NC_007948.1, read as the reverse complement.
CCTGGTGCCTTACCTGCCCGGCCATGCCACAGCCGGATATGCAGGAGGCGGCCGAGCCTTCGGAGAGGGCACCAGCTTTTCCGCCGGGCCGCCCCAAGGAAAAGAAGCCCCCTCGGGGGGCAGCGCATTACACGAAGTGAAAAGCGTGGGGGCCATTTCCGCCGCGCCTTTGGGCAATGCAGCCGTGCTGCCGATCAGCTGGATGTACTGCCGCATGATGGGCGCCGAAGGCCTGAAGCAGGCCACCGAGATCGCCATCCTGAGCGCCAACTACATCAGTTCGCGACTGAAAGACCACTACCCAACGCTGTACGCCAGTGAAAACGGCCATGTCGCGCATGAGTGCATTCTGGACCTGCGTCCGCTGAAGGAAACCAGCGGCGTCACCGCCGAAGACGTCGCCAAGCGGCTGATCGACTACGGTTTTCACGCGCCGACGCTGAGCTTCCCGGTCGCCGGCACGCTGATGGTGGAGCCAACCGAGAGCGAAACGCTGGACGAGCTGGACCGCTTCATCGACGCGATGATCGCCATTCGGCAGGAAATCCGCCGCATCGAAAAAGGCGAGTGGCCGCAGGACGACAACCCGCTGAAGGCCGCGCCGCATACGGCGGCAAGCCTGCTCAAGGGCGAATGGATGCATGCCTACACACGCGATGTGGGGGCAGCCATACTCAGCAAGACCCAGCACGCCAAATACTGGCCGCCAGTGGGCCGCGTCGACAACGTCTATGGCGACCGCAACCTGTTTTGCAGTTGCGTGCCCGTGAGCGACTACGCCTGAAACAAACCAGGGGTTTTTCAAGGTTTACTGCCGTTCACTGCCATTCACTGCCTCTTCGCCCTGCATGGATTCGCAGACACTCCTGGTCGTGATGGGTGCCGCACTTGCCGGCTTTGTGCAGGGCCTTTCAGGCTTTGGCTTCGGCCTCGTCGCCATGTCTGTCTGGGCCTGGACGATTGATCCGCGGCTTGCCGCCGCCATGGCGGTTTTTGGTGCCCTGACCGGGCAGCTGGTGGCTGCCGCTACGGTGCGCCGCGGTTTTGATCTGCGGCGGCTGGCCCCTTTTGTGGCCGGTGGCCTGCTCGGCATTCCCGCCGGACTGCTGATGCTGCCCTTGATGGACGTGCAGATGTTCAAGGCCTTTCTGGGCATGCTGCTTATGCTCTGGTGCCCCGCCATGCTGATGGCAGGCCAATTACCCCGCATCACCGCGGGCGGTCGTCTCGGCGACGGGCTGGCGGGCGGCGTAGGCGGCATGATGAGTGCGATGGGTGGTTTTTCGGGTGTCATTCCCACGCTCTGGTGCACGCTGCGCGGCTATGACAAGCACGCCCAGCGCGCCATCATTCAGAACTTCAATCTGGCCATGCTGATGGTCACCATGGCCACTTACATCGCCACCGGCATCGTGACCCGCGAAACCGTACCCATGCTGGCCATCGTGGCGCCGGCGATGCTGCTGCCTTCACTCATCGGCGCGCGGGTCTACATTGGCATCAGCGAAGTAATGTTCCGCAAGATCATCTTGAGCCTGCTGACCGCCTCGGGTGCAGCCCTGCTGGGCTCCTCGCTGCCACAGCTGCTGGGCCGGGCGAGCTGATGCGGTGCCTGTAACTTCACCGTTACAGGGCATTGCGCCGACCCGGAGATAATGCGGCGGACTGTTTCCCGCGCGTTTTCCGTTTTGCCTGCTTCCGTCAGCGGTACCCCGCCACCATCCGCCACCATTTATGACCAACCCCATGAACATCATGAAATCCGTTCCAGCCCTGCTGGCCTCCTGCGCTCTGGCCACCAGCGTGCTGGCCGCAGCACCCGCCGAAACGCTGCCCACCGGCGTGAAAATTGTGCACAGCGTGGACGGCACCGGCGCGCAGCCCAAGGCCTCGGACACGGTCAAAGTGCACTACCGCGGAACGCTCGCCGACGGCAAGGAATTTGACAGCTCCTACAAACGCGGCACACCCGCCACCTTCCCGCTCAGCCGGGTGGTGCCGTGCTGGACGGAAGGCCTGCAGAAAATCAAGGTCGGCGGCAAGGCCACGCTGACCTGCCCACCCGCCACGGCGTATGGCGAGCGCGGCGCCGGCGGTGTGGTGCCGCCCAATGCCACGCTGACGTTTGAAGTTGAGTTGCTGGCCATCGAGAAATAAGCAGCCCGCACGGACGCGGCCTCACGCCACCGCTTACGGTGCCTCGCTGAGTGCCGCCAGCAGTGCCTGGTTAAAGGCATCTGCCCGTTCAAACTGAACCCAGTGGCCGGCGGCATCAATGAGCGTCAGGGTCCGGAAATTTCGGGCTTGCCGCACAGCCGCCGCCAGCGCATCCAGCTTGCCCCGGTACAGGGCGTCTTCACTGCCGTAAATGGCATGCACCGGGCAGCGCACCTGCTCCAGTGAACGCGCCAGCACGTCGGTACGCGACAGGCTGCGCCCTTTCATCCGGTCGCGCAGCACGTTGGCCACATGCAGGCGAAGCGCCAGCTCGGTGATCGCCTCCGGGCGGTACAGCATCAGCGCCGCCAGGTTGCCGCGGTGAATGGCATCGCGCTGGGCTGGGTCTGTCAGGTGCCGCCACGAATTGAGCTGAATCGGCTTCTCGGGTGCGATGCCCAAACCGGGCGCGCCCACCAGCACTACACGGGCAGCCCGCGCCGGAAACTGGGCCGCCAGAAACCCGGCCACCATGCCGCCAAACGAAAAACCCACAAGATCACAGGCCTCGTCATCGAGCAGCAACTTCAGCCCCTGCTCAACCGGACCGGGCACGGCATCGGCGTCCGTCCCCTGTGCCGGTGCGGCTGAATCGCCAAAACCGGGCAGGTCCGGCACATAGACCCGGCGCCCCGACTCGACCAAGGGAAGAATGTTGCGCAGCCAATGCGTCCAGCTGCCGCTGCCGCCATGAAGAAGCACCACGGGCGCCAGCGCGCGGCTGCCACCCGCCTCACCCCAGACATGCCAGACCATGCTGCCCGCCCCGCAGGGCGTTTCCTTGCGGACCGCTGTTTCTAAAAGCGCTTGTGCTTCAGGGGGGACTTGGATTTGAACCTGTACCGAAAGAGTCATTCAGCGTTTATACCTTGCCCCGCTCCTCGATGTTGACGCGAAACAGGACCCCTCAGCTTTCGATCACGACCGGGGGACCGAGACGGTAGCGATTCAGAATCTCCATGTCCGGGTCTAGCCCCAGGCCCGGCCCAGGCGGCACTGACAGTCGGCCCTGGCGAGCGCGCACGGCGTCGTGGTACGGACTGGCTTGCAGGTCGCCGAAGAAGAGCTCGAAAGCAACCTCCGGCGCGAAGGCCGCCGCGAGGTGAAGCGACGCCAGAAAGCCCGGGCCGAAGTAGAAACAGTGCGGCACGTAGTCGACGCCATGCGTGCGCGCCAGGATCGCAGCCCGTGCCACCGCCTCAATGCCGCCGAACTTGATGACGCTGGGCTGGCAAATGTCGACCGACCCAGCCCGCAGCATCGCGGCCAATTCGTGCACACCGGCAACGTTCTCTCCCGCGGCGATCGGAATCGTCGTCGCCGCGCGTACACGCGCCAGGCCGGCGTGATCCTCCGGCGGCCACACGGGCTCTTCCAGCCAGGCCAGACGCGATGCCTCGAGCGCGCGGGCATGCTCGATAGCCTGGGACACGCTCCACGGACAGTTGGTGTCGAGCGCGAGCCATACCGATTCACCGCAAGCGGCGCGCGCCGCGCGCACTGTGTCCAGGCGGACTTCGTGCAGCTTGATGTGGCGAAACCCCTGCGCCAAGGCGCGATCGACGGCCGATGCAACCAACTCAGGCTCCGCATAGCGCAGCAGGCTCGCGTAAGCGGTCAACTCACGCGGCGCGCCCCCCAGCAGCGATGCGATCGGCAACGACGCCAACTTGCCGGCGATGTCCCACAGCGCAATCTCGATGGCCGAAAGCGCGTACACCACCGGGCCCGTTCGACCATGGATATGGAAACGGTGGAACATCTCCGTCATCAATCGCGACCGGTCGGAAACATCGCGCCCGATGAACGCAGGCCCAACGAGTGTCGTCAAGGCCGCGCTGGTGGTCGGACAGGCAACGTGCCCCCATCCCTCGCCCCAGCCATCGACGCCCGCATCAGTGCGAACGCGCACGAACAGGGAGTCCACTGAAGTCCAGTTCATCCCGGCAAACGCCGTCGGTGCCGCCCCCATGTCGAACGGCACACGGATGGGGTGGAGCTCGATTCGAGTGATCTTCATGGCCGCAACTCCTCAATGTTGTCGGCGGATATGGTGACCTGCCCTTGGCCTTTTGGCAACTCGTTTTTGGGGTTCGGGCCTGCTGCCATCGAGAGCTCCAACCGGCGGCCATATCCATTTGCCGAGCCACTTGGCCGGCTTGAACCTGGTTGGACTTCCGGACTGTTTGACGATCACGCCGCACGGGGCCACGCCCTGCCTGGCCTCTACGCCTCTACGCCTCTATGCCGCTACGCCGCCAGCTGCTGCAGCCACTGCATGGCACCCGCCAATTCATCCTGCGTGATCTCGTGGGCGTTGGGAAACTCGGTATAGCGCAGCGTGATCGGCAGCTTTTGCACCTGCTCGCGAATCGACTGGGAATGGGCTACGGGCAGCACCTGGTCCCGGGTTCCACCGCTGACCCATAGCTGCTTGCCCTGCAGCTGCGCCCCGGGTGCCGCGAACGGCAGCACTTCATCCAGCAGGCGGCTGTGCAGCACCATCGCACCGTGCACAAGCTCTGGCTGTGTCAGCAGCAACGAGAGCGACATGATGCCGCCCTGGCTGAATCCCCCCACGACCACGCGTTCGGGCGGCACGCCCAGTTGCCGCGACAGGCCCGCAAGGGTGTCGGCCACCAGCCGGCGACTGGCGGCCTCCTGCGCCTGATGGATGACACGCTGGCCCTGCGGTGAAACGCCAAACTGAAACCAGGCATATGAACCGTGCCCCACCACATTCGGTGCGCGCAGGCTGACCACATGAAAGTTGGCCGGGACATGGGATGCCAGGCCGAACAGGTCTTCTTCACTGCTGCCCACGCCGTGCAACAGCACCAGCAACCACGGGTTGGCGGTTCCGGGCGCCGCATCACGCTTCAAAAAAGATAGCGGAATACTGCCAGATTCATTGAATTTCACGTTGTTTTCAGTCATATAAAAATTCTTCCTTCGGACGATGGCCGGGTTTTCAGGCAGGCTGCGCTGATGCCAGCGCAAACGAATCCATCGCGAGGATGCCGTACATCACCTCGCGGCTCAGGTAGTCGGCCTGCACCGCTTCCTCGTCGCCCCAACCAGCGACCCCCAAAGCAAAAAATACCGGCAGGAAATGATCTTCACTGGGATGCGCCCGTTGCGCATGCGGTGCCTGGCGGCGGTAGTCGAGCAGTGCAGCCTTGTCGCCGCGCACGATGGCCGACTCCACCCAGCGGCTGAACTCGACCACATAAGGCGACGGCTCGCGCTCGCCGCCAAAAAACTCGCGCAGGTTGTGCGTCATGCTGCCCGAGCCAATGACCAGCACACCTTTGGCCCGGAGACTGCGCAGCGCACGGCCCATGGCCAGCACCTGGGCCGGGCCGTAACCCAGCGGCAAGGCCACTTGCACCACCGGTACATCCGCCTTCGGGAAGAGATGCATCAGCGGCACCCAGGCGCCGTGGTCGAGCGGGCGCTCCGCATCGCTGTCAGCGGCCATGCCCGCGCCCTGCAGCAAGTCCCGCACTTCGGCCGCCAATGCCGGGCTGCCCGGGGCGGGGTATTGCAGTTCGTACAGAGCAGGCGGAAAACCGCCAAAGTCGTGCCACGTGGCAGGGGCCGGGTTGGCCATGACCGCCGGGGTGCGCGCCATCCAGTGCGGCGACATGATGACGATGCCGCGCAAATCGCCGGGCGCCTGCGCAAGTGCTGCGCCCCAGCGTGTCAGCGCGGGGCCGGTGCTGCCGGCTTCAATGGCGAACAGCGGTGCGCCGTGGGATAAAAACAGGGCTGGAAGTGTTGAGGCCGGCATGACGAAATCCTTTCCAAAGATTACTGATACTGTAGTTATCCATAAATTAAAGATAAATATCGTAAATCTTGATTCATTGACTCTGAATAATTGACAATAAATGGTCAGAACAGCACTCTGACCTTACTTGAACCCACTCGGCTCACTCACCGTTGAAAAGGCGAAAACGCACACCATGGACCAGCTCCGCCAGATTGAAACCTTTGTTGCCGTGGTGCAAAACGGCAGCTTCGTCAAAGCCGCCGAAAAGCTGGGCGACTCCAAGGCCGCGGTGTCGCGCCTGGTGCTGGAACTCGAGGCCCGGCTGGACACGCGGCTCCTGAATCGCACCACGCGCAAACAGTCGCTGACCGAATCGGGGGCCGATTATTTTGAGCGCTGCCGCAAGATCCTGGATGATCTGGCCGAAGCCAACCTGGCCGCCAGCGCCAGTACCGCCCGACCGGTAGGCCGGCTGCGCATCAACGCGCCGGTCAGTTTCGGCAACCTGCATCTGGCGCCGCTGTGGGGCGGTTTTTTGCAGCGGCACCCCGACGTGACGCTGGACGTCACACTCTCCGACCGGCAGGTGGACCTGGTGGAAGACGGCTACGACCTGGCTATCCGTATCGCCCGCCTGCTCAATTCCAGCCTGATCTCACGGCAGCTCGCCAGCACCCGGCTGGTGCTGTGCGCCTCGCCCGCCTACCTGAAACTGAAACGGCAGGCCCGGCTGAGCACCATTGAAGACATCGCCGCGCACCCGGTGATCGCCTACAGCTACTGGTCAGGCGGTGACAGCTGGGCGTTCGAGGGGCCGGAGGGCCCTGTCGAGGTGCTCACGCAGGCCCGCCTGCGCAGCAACTCCGGCGACACCTGCCTGGCCGCAGCGCTGGCGGGCCAGGGTCTGATCCTGCAGCCCACCTTCATTGTCGGCGCCGACCTCAAGGCGGGCCGGCTGGTGGAAGTGCTGCCGCACTACCGCGCGCCGACCCTCGCCATCCATGCGGTGTACCCGAGCCGACAGCACCTGTCGGTCAAGGTGCGGCGCATGGTCGAGTACCTGGCTGGCGCGTTCAAAAAACCTGATTGGGAATGAACCCGGCAGCCTGGCGGCGCCAGGTGCCGGCCAGGGCTCCAGGGTCAATCATTCATTGACCTTGCCACGCAGGTTCTTGATCTCCGAGCGCTGGCTTTTGCCGGCCAGACGCCGCTGTTTCGAGCCGTAGGTCGGCTTGGTAGCGCGTCGGGGTTTGGGTGGCGACGACACGCTGTCAACCACTTCCTGCAAGCGCATCAAGGCGTCGCTCCGGTTCATCTCTTGTGTACGGTGCTGCTGCGCCTTCAGCACAAACACGCCTTCCTGGGTAATTCGGCTGTCGCTCAGCGCCAGCAGGCGGCCCTTGACCTCATCGGGAAGTGAAGACGCCGCAATGTCAAAGCGCAGGTGCACGGCGCTGGACACCTTGTTGACGTTTTGTCCGCCCGCGCCCTGGGCGCGGATAGCGCTGAACTCCACCTCGCGCTCATCAACCAGAAATTTCGAGGTCGGCATGGTCAATGCTGCGCGGGGTTCAAGCTGAAAACGGTAATTGGATGGGCCCACATCCGGTGATTATCGGGCCTGCCTCGCTGGCATCACACTTGCGGCACGCCGGCATCACGCAAGACGGCTACTTCACACCGTCAAAAAAACCTTCCAGCAAACGGGCAAACGCTTCGGGTTGCTCCACGGCACTGAGATGGGCAGCCTCCAGCGTACGCAATTGCGCGCTGGGGATGCTGTCCGCAATGGTCTGCGACATGGCCAACGGCGTGGCCTCGTCACGTGTGCCCGCGATCACCAGCGCCGGGCATTCGATGCGGCGATTGCTGGCACGAAAGTCAATGGATGCCACCGCCTCGCAACTGGCGGCATAGGCGGCAGCGTCGGTGTTTTCCAGCTGGTGGCGCAGGTCCGCCACGCGCTGCGCGCCGCCTCCGGCAAGGTCCGCCCTGAATTCCGGTGTGAACCAGCGCTGCATGGCGCCGTCGGCGATGGCTGCGACGCCCTGGGCGAGCACAGTCTGGACCCGAGCCTGCCACAGCGCGCGGGCCGTATCGTCGTACCAGCTGGCCGCGTTGGCGATGACAATGCTTTTGACCAGCTGCGGCTGGCTGGCAGCGAGCGCCTGCGCCGTCATGCCGCCCATGCTCAGGCCGACAAAATGCACCGGGCCTGCCGCCTGTTCGCGGATCAGGCCGGCGGCGTCTTCGGCCAGCAGGTCGAGACTGTACGGCCCGGCAGGCGCTTGCGACTGGCCGTGCCCCCGGTGGTCATAACGCAGCACGGTGTAGCGGCTCTTGAGCAGCGCCGTCACGCCATCCCACATGCGGATGTCGCAGCCGAGCGCATGGCTCAACACCACCACCGGTCCCTGGCCCTCTTTCGTCCAGTGCAAAACAGTTTTTTTCATTGTCTGGGGTGTCCTCAGGGTGTGGCGGCCAGCAGGCCTTTTTCGCGCAGGATATCGCCGGCGACCGCGAACGCATGGTTGGCCGCAGGCACACCGCAGTAAATCGCCGCCTGCAGGATGACCTCCTTGATGTCTTCGGGCGTCAGCCGGGAGTCCAGCGGGCCGTCCAGCCCGGCGCGAACGTGCATGGCGAATTCCTCAAAGGCCTTCAGCGCAATCATGGTGGACAGCACCATGAGGCGCCGTGTCTTGTCGCCAAATGCGGGGCGTCCCCAGATTTCGTGCCACGCATAGCGCGTGATCAAGGCCTGGAATTCCCCGTTGAACGCATTGCTGTTGGCAAGGGATTTGTCTACCCAGGCATCGCCCAGCACCCTGCGGCGATTGACCATGCCCTTGTCGTAATCATTCATGGAGTCACTCGTGCTCATGGCATCACTTTCATTGTGTTGGTATCTGGTGATTTCGGGGGCTTCAGCGCAGCCAGCGCCTGGGTGTGGGCCAGCACCTGGGCCTGCGTCAGCTCCGCCGCATGCCGGGCCAGGCCGGGACTGAACCACTCGTCTGCAGCCTCGGCGGGCAGCACCGCCCGCAAGGCGTCCAGGTTGGCCCGCATGCGCTGCGTATCCACCTGCAGGCCCGGCAGCGCCTGGGCCATCGCACGGGCGGAGCCGTGCGCCGACATCAGCAGGCCCGGCCATTCGGCCAGCTCGGCCTGCCAATTGCCAAGGGCTCGCTCGTGCTCCTGCGGCATGGCGGCCAGCAACGCGGCCACCCGTTGCGGCGCCCGCTGCGCCGCAGCCAGCGCCACCATGCAGGCAACCGGATTGCGCTTGTGCGGCATGGCCGACGACCCCCCGCGCCCCGGCTCGGTCGGCTCGGCCACCTCGCCCACTTCATACTGGCCCATCAGGGCAATGTCCTTGGCGATCTTGCCAAGACTGCCCACCAGCAGCCCCAACTCGCAACCGAGCGCGACCCACTCGTCGCGCTGCGTATGCCATGCGCAGGAAGGCGCCCTCAGTTTCAGCTCGCTCGCCATGTGCGCGATGACCTGCGGCCCCAGATTCTTTCCTGCTTTCTGCATCTGGGCGAGCGTGCCCACCGCGCCACCCAGCTGCACGCTCAGGGCATTGCCGGCTGTCGCCTGCAGGCGCTGCAGGCTGCGTACCAGCGGTGCGGCCCATCCGGCGCATTTCAGGCCAAAACTGGTGACCGACGCCGGCTGCATCAGTGTGCGCGCCAGCACAGGATCGGCGGCATGGCGCCCGGCCAGGACCAGCAACGCCGCCACCGCCTTGTGGACATCGGCTTCGATCAGGTTCAGCGCATTGCGGGTCACCAGCGCCAGCGCGGTATCGATCACGTCCTGGGAGGTAGAGCCAAAGTGGACAAAACCGGCGGCATCCTTGTTGAAGAGGCCCACCGTTTCCTTCAGGCTCTTGACCAGCGGAATCGCGATGCTGCCGGCGCGCCCGCTTTCGCGCACGATCTTGGCCACATCAAACAGCTCGACCTTGCAGGTCCCGCTGATGGACTGGGCCACGGCCTCGGGAATCAGCCCGACGCTGGCCTGCGCGCGCGCCAGCGAGCCCTCAAAGCGCAGCATGGCATCCAGAAAATTGCGCTCACTGAACGCCTCCAGGATTTCGGACGTGGACAGGAAACCTTCAAAAATGCTGCTCATGCGATGTCAGGGGTCATAAAAGTGAATTAACAGGCCTTCAACGCTTCAGGCGGATCTGGTTGGGCAAGGGCACGGAACGCCGCAAGACGTCCTCGCCCAGCCACAAGGCCGAACGCCAGGCGCGTTGCGCCACGGTGGGTAAAGGCATTTGCTGGTAGTCGTCATTGAAGACCTCGAAACTGTAGTCACCGCGGTAACCCAGCCCGTGGAGTTTGGTCACCAGCGTGGCGAGTGCTTCGCTGTGTACGCCTTCCCCGGGAAACACGCGAAAATGCCGCGCGGTGGCAATGCGTTCCTCGACCGACTTGATCTCGGTCCACATGAAGTCGGCCAGCTGCACCAGGAATATCTTGTCGGGATCCAGCATGTCCAGCTCGTCCAGCGAGGTCTTGGTCGCAAACATGTGGAAGGAGTCAAATCCCAGGCCGAGATTGGGCATGTCAGCCTCGCAAATGATGTCCCAGGCCTGTGGGAATTCATTGACGACACGCCCCCACGACAAGGCTTCATAGGCTATGCGGATATTCATGGGAATCGCCAGCATGGCCAGTTTGCGCAAGTCCTTCACCAGCGCCCGGGTGTCGTCCGTGGCATGCACGGACGTGGATGAACAGATCAGCAACAGCCGGCAGTCCAGCGCGTGGCACATCTCCAGCATCGATTTGGCAATGTCGACCTTGTAATCGTGAAGATGGCCCGACAGGCCCTCAAAATCGCGCAGCACCTGAAAGCCGGTCACGCGCAAGCCGCTGGTACGCACCGCCGCAATCGCGGCGTCAAGGCCGTCGGGGTGGCCCACCAGGTCCCTCGCGGCCAGCATGATCTGGGTGAACCCCGCCTCGCGAACAGCCTTGAGCTTGGCCTCGAGCGGGCCGGCCAGCGAGATGGTGTCCATCCCGAAATCGTCTATGTTTCCGCTGTAGTGACTCATGATCTTCAACCGCGCTCGTCGTGCACGAGCTCAAAGCTCACGCTGCCCAGCCAGGTTTTGGTCAAGGCGCCGCGGTCCTCGGTGTGAACGCCGCGCGACTCGACAAATTCCACGCCGCGCATGCCCAGTTCGGCCACCGCCTGCAACACGTCGGCAGTGCCCAGGCCGATGCGCTGCAGTCCCTCATCGCCCTCCACATCCAGCACGCTGGCTTCGGGCTCGATCAGCTGGAGGTAAAAACGCGATGCTGGCGGGCATGGACTGCGCAGAATTCGCCCCTTGGGCAGGATGCCAAAGCGTTGCTCGGCGGGCAACTCGGTGAAGCCGAACAGCTCGCGATAAAACTCCGCCCAGTCTTCGGTGCGGTCATTGCCGATGTACTGCACGATGCCGAAAAAATGCAGGCCGGCCACAGCAGGTGGATGCGGGTCCACCGTGGGAATCGGCACGAAGTCCACGTCATAGATGGAAAACTTGTCGTAGCGGTCCACGAAATAGATGCGGCTCTTGCCCACACCGTGGATGGCGGGAATGTTCAGCTCCATGACTTCCACGCGCGAGGGCACGGCCCAGGCACCGCGCTCCAGCGCCCGGCGATAGGCCTCTGCCGCATCCCGCACGCGCACGGCCACCGCTGCAATCACCGGCTTGTCGGTCGGCGCCGCGCCGTCGGGCAGCGCAGGTATGTGGGCATTGACGATCACATTGATGCCACCCTGCCGGTACAGCAGCACCTCGCGCGAGCGGTGGCGTGCGATGGGGCGAAAGCCCATCATCTCCAGCACCTGCCCCAGCGCCTGCGGCTTGGCGGTGGTGTATTCGATGAATTCAATGCCGTCCAGTCCGAGCGGGTTGACAGCGTCGAGGATGGATTCCCGGTCAGTGCTTGCCGTCTGGAGGTGGGTGCTCATGGTGTTCTCCGGTTGAGTTCAGGAATGATCAGGACATCAAAGCGGCTGGTTTGCCGGAAAAGCGGATTCGACCGTCACACCAGGCACATGCCCGCCGCCCAGAAAAAGCCGCTCGATATTCGGGTCGGCCAGCAACTCGGAAGCTTTTTTGTGCAGCACCAGCTGGCCCGACTCCAGCGCAATCGCGTCATCCGCCATTTTGAGGGCGCTCTTGACATTTTGTTCCACCATCAGCACCGTGGTTCCCTGCGAGGCCAGTTTTTGCAGCAGCTTGAACACATCCTGCACCACTATCGGCGACAAGCCGATGGAAGGCTCGTCAATCAGCAGCACCTTGGGACGCAGCAGCAGGGCACGGCCGACCTCCAGCTGCTTTTGCTCGCCGCCGGACAGGGCCGAGGCCTGGGAGTGCAGGCGCTCCTTCACGCGCGGGAAGAACTCCAGCACCTCGGGAATCCGCTCATGCGTGGTCTTGGTGCCCAAGGTGATGCCGCCGAGCTCCAGGTTCTGCCAGACCGTGAGCTGGCCAAACAGGTTGCGCCCCTGCGGCACAAAGGCAATGCCCTTGGCCAGCAATTCTTTCTGTGTGGCGCCGGAGATGTCCACCCCATCGAGCAGGATGCGGCCCTGGCGCGGCTTGAGCAGACCGAACAGGGTTTTCAGCACGGTGGACTTGCCCGCGCCATTGGGACCCAGCAGCAAGGTGATGGAGCCGCGCCTGACCTTGAACGACAGGTTGTTCAGGATCATGAAGTCCTTGTAACCGGCCACCACATCGTCAAATTCAATACAGATGTCACTTGTCATTTCTACACTCCGTGAAATCGCAATCCAATTTCTTTATCAGCAACGGCGCGGAACCGGCTTCGCCGGGCCGCAGCGGTTGTCCCCCTGAGGGGGATTCCGGCTACACGCAGTGAGCCGAGACAGGGGCTAATTCCCTAAATAAGCATCAAGCACCTCTTTGTTGCCCCGAATTTCAGCCGGTGTGCCAATCGCCAGCACCCGCCCCTCCACCATCACCATGATGCGGTGGCACAAATCCATCACAAAGTCCATGTTGTGCTCAATCACCACAAACGATCCCTTGCGCCCGAACTTCGGGTTCTGGTTCAATTCCTTGAGGAGGGTCGAGATGCCGCCCACCAGGCTGGGGTTGACACCGGCACATGGCTCGTCGAGCAGCACGAGGTCGGGCTCGGCCATGAAGGCCATGGCAATGTCCACCAGCTTTTGCTGGCCGTAGCTCAGCGTGCCGGCCGGCTTGTCGGCGACATGGCGGATGCGGAACTGGTCGATCAGCGCATCGGCCTTCGCGCCCAGCCCCGAGTCGCCGGGGGCAAACATGCGGCTGAGCATGCTGCCTTTGTGCTCCTGCGCGGCCACGATCAGGTTGTCGCGCACTGTCATCTTGCCAAACACCTGCAGGGTCTGGAAGGTGCGGCCCACGCCGCGCCGGCTCAACTCCAGCGGTGACAAACCCGTGATGTTTTTGCCGTTGAGCTCGATGGCGCCGGTGTCCGGGCTGATCTGGCCCAGCACGCTGTTGAACATGGTGGTCTTGCCCGAGCCGTTGGGCCCGATCACGCCAAAGATCTCGCCCGGCATGACTTCAAATGACACACCGCCGACCGCCTGGATGGCACCGTAGGATTTCCTGAGGTCGGTGACTTTCAGCAGAGGGCTCATCATGATGCTGCTCCCACCCGCTTGGTGGCCGCCATGCCCGCTGCAATTTTGCGGGCTGCCGAGGCATCACGCGCGGCGCGCCGGTCCCGGATGCGGTCCGGAATGCTGAGCAAACCGTCGGGCAGCCAGACCATCAGCACCACCACCGCGGCGCCAAACATGGGCAAATACCAGTTGGCCACGCCCGGTACGTCGCGCAGCCACTCCGGCAGCACCACACCCACGGCAGCACCGACGATGGGGCCGAGGAAATAACCGGCACCGCCGACGACGACCATCAGGTACATCATGATGGAGGCGCCCACCGCGAATGGTGCGGGTTCAATGAACTGCACCAGCGAGGCAAACAGCGCGCCAGCGATACCGGCATACACCGCGCCAATGGCGAAACTCAGCAGCGTGTAATTGCGGATGTCGACCCCCAGGCTTTCGGCGCGGATCGGGTTGTCGCGCAGGGCCCTGAAGGCTTTGCCCCAGGGTGAGCGCAGCAGGCCCCACAGCAGGCCCGACAGGATCAGCGTCACCACCAGCACAAAGTAGTAATACGGCCGGTTGGCTTCAAGCGAGTAGCCCAATATGGCGGGCCGCGCGATGTTGTTGATACCGAAGGTGCCGCCGGTGAGCCACTCTTCGTTGCGCATGACCAGCCAGATGGCGGTGTTGAAGCCCAGGGTGGCAAAGGCCAGGTAAATGGTCTGCACCCGCAGCGCCGGAAAACCCAGGATCAGCCCGACGGCAAAGCAGATCAGCGCCGCTGCCGGCAAACCGAGCCAGAAGCTGAAGCCGGCCTTCATCAGGATGGCCACGGTGTAGGCGCCGATGCCAAAGAATGCCGCGTGCCCCAAAGACTTCTGGCCCGCATAGCCGATGGTCAGGTTCAGGCCCATGGTGGCAATGATGAAGATCAGCCAGTAGGTCAGCAGGTAGATGCCGTAGTTCTTCAGGTACTGCGGCGCGACCAGCACCAGCAAGGCGCCCAGCACGGTGAAAACGGTCGCAAATTTATGGTCCAAGAGCTTCATACCTTGCGCTCCTCTTTTTTGCCCAGCAGGCCTTGCGGCTTGAACAGGATCACGATCATGAAAATCACCAGCGCCACGGCGTCCTTGTAGGCCGGCGAGATGTAGGCGGATGCGAGGTTTTCGCACACGCCCACGATCAGGCCGCCCAGCAGCGCGCCGCGTGAATTGTTGAAGCCGCCGATGATGGCGGCAAAGAAGGCTTTGGTACCCAGGCCCTCACCCATGTCGAACTTGGCCAGGTAAGTCGGCGTGACCAGCAGCGCTGCCGCCACGGCCAGCACGGCGTTGATGGCGAAGGTGTAGAAGATCATGCGCGGCACGTTGATGCCGAGCACGCTGGCGCTCTCGGTGTTTTGCGCCACGGCCTGCATCGCGCGGCCCGTGACCGTCCTGGCCAGGAAGGCCTGGGTCGCCAGCACGATGATCATGGCCAGGGCAAAGGTGCCGACGTCCTGCAGGGTGATGGTGACGCCTGCGATGTTGTACAGCTTGTCGGCAAACAGGCTGGGGAAGGGATGGGCTTCGGCGCTGTAGCCGGCGCGCACGCCGTTGCGCATGGCGATCGACAGGCCGATGGTGGCCACGACGATGGGCATCATGCCGTACTTGAACAGCGGATCGACCACGCCGCGCTTGAAGACCCAGCCCAGCAGCAGCACGGCCAGCAGCACGGTCAGCACAAAGCTGACCAGCATGGGCGCGCCCAGCGAGATGAAGCCCAGCAGCATGAAGGCGGGCAGCATGACAAACTCACCCTGCGCGAAGTTGATCGTGCCGGAGGCTTGCCACAGCAAGGTAAAACCCAAGGCTGCCAGCGCATAGATGCTGCCGGTGGCCAGGCCCGAGAAAAAGAGTTGGAGGAAGTCTGTCATGGCAGTGCTTACATAAGAAGGTACTTGCTGGAGGGTTTCATGCTGCCGGTACCGGCGGCCCGGGGCCACCCGTACCGGCGCGTCACGTCAAGCGTTGATGCCGGAGGCCGGTGGCTTATTTCTTTGGTGCGGCAGCGGGCGCAGCACCCAGCGGTGGCAAGATGGCAACCACTTCCTGCTTGCCGTTCTTCACTTCAATCATGAAACTCTCGCGGTCCAGGTCGCCCTTGCTGTCAAACGAGACATCCATCAGCACGCCGGGTTGATCCGCCGCTTTCACCTTCAGGGTATGCAGGGCAGCCGCCACTGCCTTGCGGTCGAGCTTGCCGACCTTCTCGATCGCGGACTTCAGCACGTAGATGCCGGAGTAGCCTTTCATGCCGTTGTGGTCGGACACATACTTGTATTCCTTCTCAAACTTGGCACGGAAGGCGCGAATGGCTGGCTGCGGCGCATCAACCGTCAGGCCCACATGGGCCACGGCGCCGTTGGCAGCCTCACCCGCCAGCTCAATGACCTTCTGGCCGGTGAGCGTGGTTTCGCCAATGACGGGTTTGTTCCAGCCCTGCTTGCGCAACTCGCGCAGCAGCCGCGCCGACTCTTCTTCATTGGAGTAGGCGAACACGCCTTCCGCATTGCTCTGCTTGGCACGCAGCACGGCAGCCGAAAAGTCGATCTGGCCGGGCTCGGTGGAAATTTCGGTGGCAACCTTGGTTGACGAATTGGCCAGCGCCTTCTTGATCGAGTCAAGGCCACCCTTGCCGAAATCGTTGTTCACATAAATGATGGCGATGCTTTTGAGTTTGGCCTGATCGCTGATATAGCGGGCGACCTTGGGCATGGCCGTCGCCTGTGTGAAGCTGGTCCGGAACACATAGGGGTTGCCCTGCTCGGTGATGCTGGCCGCCTCGCCGCCCGTGAAATTGGGCACCTCGGCACGGCGCGACTCGGCCATGCTGACCATGATGGAGCCGGAAAACACCGGACCGAAGATGGCGAAGACGTTGTCGTCAATAGCCTTTTGCGTCAGGCCCTTGGCCACGCCGGGGTTGCTCTGGGTGTCGGTGGTGGTGGTCTGGATTTTTTTGCCGAGAATACCGCCCGCGGCATTGATTTCCTTGACGGCCAGTTCCACGCCGTTCTTGAAGTTGGTGCCGGCCGTGGCACCACCACCGGACAGCTCGACAATGTTGGCAATCTTGATCACGTCTTGTGCAAATCCGGCCGTAGCCGCCATGGTTATTGCGCAAGCAGCTATCACTTTAAGAGCAAATCGTTTCTGCATGGTTGTCTCCACTAAGGGTTGAAAGTCAGTAAAAAAATCAATGTGGGATCAATATGGAATCAACATGGAATCAATGGGCCGGGAGTCGTGATTCCCCGACTCCCGGGACTGGAACGCTGGCAAATTCGGAGCTGGGGATGCGCTGGCCTGGGCGGTTGATCTCACCCTGCATGGCGGCCGGATACAGAAGTTCGCGAATAAAGGTGGCGTTGTTGCGAACGGCTTGCGCCGCCTCGGCGTAGCCAAAAAAAGCCAGGTAATCCGGTGCTTGCTGGATCAGCATTTCAAAGCCGGGCTGTGCGACCAGATGCCGTGCCCGGGCAGCCTGGACCAGCGGTGTCGGCTGGTTCTTCATCAGGATGTCCACCACGGCCGCATGCGGAGCCAGCCGCGACACATCGCACGGCAGCGGATCGCCAGCCCTGAGCCCCAGCGGTGACGCGTTCACCACCAGGTCATAAGCCGACGGGTCGCTGCTGGTCGCGGCCACAACCTTTTTCAGGGGCGTCTGCGCCGC
Source organism: Polaromonas sp. JS666 (assembly GCF_000013865.1). NCBI lineage: Bacteria > Pseudomonadati > Pseudomonadota > Betaproteobacteria > Burkholderiales > Comamonadaceae > Polaromonas > Polaromonas sp. JS666. The sequence continues at coordinate 1,909,229 of NC_007948.1, read as the reverse complement.
CGCAGCAAGCTGGCTTGCCAGGGCCTGCGCCTTGCCAGGTGCCGGGTCATAGAGTGCAATCCCGGCAGGTGCGCGGCTACCCGCCATCGCCAGCGAGACGGCAATGGCGGCAGCTGCGCCACCGGCGCCCAGGATCAGCACGCGCTTGCCGGCGTAGGCCACCCCGAAGTAGTCCAGCGACAAGACAAAACCCTTGCCGTCGAACAGCGCGCCTTCCAGCTCGCCCGCTGCGTTGCGGCGTATGCCGTTCACCGCGCCCGCCACGCGACCAGCGTCGTTGCAACGCGCAAGCAGGCCCATCACCCGCGATTTGTGCGGAATGGTCAGCAGCATGCCCTTGATGTTTTTGGCCAGGAAAGCGGTGCGCACGAAAGCCTCGATGTCCTGGAGGGGCACATGCACAGGTACCAGCACCGCGTTGATACCCAGCGTCCTGAAGATCAGGTTGAACACCTCGGGCGCACGCACCTGCTCCACCGGATCGCCGGAGATCAAATAAACATCGGTGCTGCCCTGGATGGTGGAATGCATGGTGGATTGGGCTAAATGTTCGATAATCGATTTAACTTGCAGATTTCGGCTGAACTTTAGTGGTTTGAAGTTTTAATTTAAAGCTGATTTTTCGAAATTGAACGATAATCGAACATTATTGATCGATCATCGATCAAAGCGAGGGTTTCACCTCATATTGATGGCCGAACCACTCCCACAATACTTGGCCCATGACAATGCCTGCCCCGCCAGCGCCCCCCTCGCCAGCACTCGACAAACGTGACTGGATTGCCGGGCTGGAAAAAGGCCTTTCCATCATTGAATGTTTTGACGACGCGAATCCCCGCCTGACGGCCAGCCAGGCTGGCGCCCGCTGTGGCATGACACGTACCGCGGCACGCCGCTACCTGCTGACGCTGGAATACCTGGGTTACGTGGCCAGCGACGGAAAGCTGTTCTGGCTGACCCCACGCGTTTTGAGGCTCGGGCAGTCTTACCTTGAATCGGCCCGGCTGCCGCGCATCGTGCAGCCCTTCCTGCAGCGCGTGACCGCCGGCACGCAGGAAAGCGCCTATGTGAGCGTGATGGACGGCGACGAGGTCGTGTACATCGCGCGCAACGGCACCAACCGCGCGATGAACACCGGCTACGTACTCGGCTCGCGCGTGCAGGCCCAGGTCACCGCCGCCGGCCTGCTGATGCTGTCCCTGCGCGACCCCGGCTGGCTGGAAAACTGGTTCGCCACCCACGAACTCAAGGCCTATACCTCCTACACCATTGCCAGCAAGGACCGCCTGCGCATCGAGCTGGCGCGCGTGCGTGCCCAAGGGTGGGCCATTTCAGAGCAGCAGCTGGAACTCAATTACCGCGGCATTGCCGTGCCGTTGCGTGACCGGCATGGTGATGTGGCCGGCGCCCTGAGCGTGACCATGCCCATGGGCCATGAATCAAGCGAAGAGGCCGTCGCCCGTGTGCTGCAGGTACTGCGCGAAACGGCGCAGGCCATGCGCAACCTGATCTGAATGCCGTCGGTACGTAATCTGAACATCATCTGAACGCCGACCGTGCATTCAGCAAAAGTTATTGCCGGTATTGCCGGTATTGCCGACCGCCAAAAATAGGCGTATGGTCAAACACCAAACGCAAGTGGCAAGCACACCTTTTTTCTGACGGCCCTGGGTACAGCACTGTACCCGCGCATGCGTTTTGCGTTCGGCCGGGTTTGCAGGAGGAGTTGCAGATTCAAAAAACAACTCTCGCTGCATTTGTTGAAAACGGCAAACAGGAGGATGCGATCATGGCACAGGCAAACTGGCGTCTCGAAGGTGAATGGATCAAGAACTGCAACTGCGCATTTGGCTGCCCCTGCGATTTCAACGCGCCGCCCACCAAGGGCTACTGCGAAGGCCTGCTCGGGATGCGGATCACCAAGGGAAACTTTGAAGACACGCGCCTTGACGGACTGAGTTTTTTTGTGACGGTGCGCTTTCCTGGCGCATTGCACGAAGGAAACGGACAGGCCCAACCGATCATCGAAGAGCGCGCGACACCGGCGCAACGCGAGGCTTTGTTTTCGATCATGTCGGGCAAGAACT